>JAFTKX010000011.1 GCA_017453045.1 Clostridia bacterium
CAAGAAAGAGAACTTCCCCTTTTAGAACACTCTTTCGTGGCTATGGAAATAGAGCCTACTTGCCAAGCAGAAGGTAGAAGTTATGAAAAATGTTCGGTTTGCTATGCAGAAACCGACGGAACGGCTATTCCAAAACTCGCGCATGATTTAGTAGAAGAAGTTTCGGGCAGAACGTTGCGTTCGAGCGAGACTTGCGAAAATAAGGCGACTTACTGGAAAACTTGTAGCGCATGCGGTGAAATTTCGAGCGACGAATATTTTTCTTACGGCGAAACGGTTGACCATAGACTTAAAAACGCGTTCGCGTGCGCCGTTAACCTTTGTTTAGATTGTGAAAGCGAATTCCCCGCAACTAGCGAACACTCTTTCGGCGAGTGGATAGAAGTCGGCGCAAGTTCTTGTAGCGCAACTGCCGTAAATTTCCACGCATGTCAAGATTGCGGATACGCAGAAGACGAACACGGCTTACAAAACGCCGTTTCGCATCACGATATTACCTTTACCGAAACGAAGGCAACTTGCGATAAAGAAGGCTCTTTCGTAGTAAGTTGTAGTAATTGCGACTTTGAAACGGTAGTAACTTACCGCGCTTTAGGGCACGTATATAAATGGCAGGTAGACGAAAACGGACACAAACAGGTTTGCTTAAGAGATAATTGCGACAGCGTTGTAAATCAAGGAGCGCATAGATCTTCAAACTCGGCAACCTGTACCGAAGACGAAGTTTGCGTAGTTTGTAACTACTTGATTTTGGCAAGGCTTAATCACAGTTGGGTAAGTATTCCCGATAAAGCGCCCACTTGCGAAGAAGACGGTTACAAAAATGCAAAACAATGCCAAAACTGTCAACAAATCGTTAAAATTACGGTAAAGGGCGGACATGATTTTACTTTCGTTTCAGGCAAGCAAGCAACTTGCGAAGAAAACGGAACGGTTGCTCATAATCATTGCGAAACTTGTCAAAAAGATTATGATTTACAAGGAAATTATTTAAGTAGCGTAGTTGTTGATAGTTTAGGACACGACTATTCAAACGCTTGGAGTTACGACGAAAACGGACACTATAAAGAGTGTTCTCGTTGCGACGTTAAAAAAGACGCGGGCTCGCATATTTCAAGCGGAAGCGCAACCGAAACGACCGCCGAAGTTTGTACTACTTGCGGATACGTGATAAATCCAAAACTCGGACACACCCACAGTTATCAAACTGAACAAATAGAGCCTACTTGTACTAAAGAAGGTTATACGCTCCATACTTGTTCGGGTTGCGGACATACTAAGAAGACGGATTTCGTTGCAAAGAGCGAACACTCTTACGAAAACGAAACGTTAAAACAAGAACTCTCTTGCGAAACCGACGAAATTTTCCAAAAAGAATGTTCGGTATGTCATAAAGTAGTCGTAAGAGTAGCGAGAACTGCTACGGGACACGACGAGAGCGGTTGGGAAACTCAAACCGAGCCTACTTGTACCCAAAACGGCGTGGCGTATAAGCGTTGTCAAAGACAGGGTTGCGGAAAGGTTTTAGACGAGAAAGTTCTTGAGAAAAAAGGTCATAGTTATAAAGAAAACCAAAGACAGAACGCCACTTGTACCGAAGACGGTTTCGTCGTTTATAAGTGTGAAAATTGTTCTGACAGTCATCGAGTAACCCTTTCTAAACTCGGACACGACGAGAGCGGTTGGATAGTAGATCAAGACGCAACTTGCGAAGACGACGGAACGAAGCATACCGTATGTCAAAGACAAGGCTGTGGCGTAACTATATCTACGGGCGTAATTTCGGCGAAAGGTCATATCGAACAATGGAGAGTAGAAACTGACGCAACTTGCGAAGACGACGGCTTAAAGATAAAGTATTGTACGAGAGAAGATTGCGGAGAACGTTTAGGACAGGAAACAATATCTGCCCTTGGACATATCGAAGGCGGATGGATAGTAGACGAAAACGCAACTTGTACCGACAACGGAACGAAACATACCGTTTGTCAAAGGGAAGATTGTGGGGAAACGGTATCTACGGGAATTATTGAGGCGCTTGGACACGACGAGGGCGGATGGATAGTAGACGAAAACGCAACTTGTAGCGAAAACGGAACTAAACACACCGTTTGTCAAAGGGAAGATTGTGGAGAAACGGTATCTACGGGTATTATCGAAGCGCTCGGACACGACGAGGGCGGATGGATAGTAGACGAAAACGCAACTTGTACTGAAAACGGAACTAAACACACCGTTTGTCAAAGGGAAGATTGTGGAGAAACGGTATCTACGGGAATTATTGAAGCGCTCGGACACGACGAAGGGTGGAGAGTTGAAACGTCTGCAACCTGCGAAGAAAACGGCTTAAAGATAAAGTATTGTACGAGAGAATATTGCGGAGAGCAGTTAGGTGAAGAAGTTATTTTATCTCTCGGACATAACGGCGAGTGGACCGTTGAAAAGAACGCAACTTGCGAAGAAGACGGCTTACAAGTCGAATACTGTACGAGAGAGAATTGCGGAATAGAATTAAACAGAGAAACGATTTCCGCTCTTGGACATAACGGTGAGTGGACCGTTGAAAAGAACGCTACTTGCGAAGAAGACGGCTTAAAAGTCGAATACTGTACGAGAGAGAATTGCAAAGAGCGTTTAAACGAAGAAGTTATTTTAGCAACGGGACACGACGACGGAGAGTGGCAAACCGAAAGTCAGCCGACTTGTAGCGAAGACGGCTTAAACGCTGTAAAATGCGGAAAGTGCGGAAGTGTTTTAAATACCGAAACTATTTCTGCGCTCGGACATGATTTTAGCGGAAATTTAGTTTACGACGACCATTATCACTATAACGAGTGTTTGAACAGATGTGGAGAAAAAGACGGTTATTGCCCACACTCTTATTCGCAAACTTTACACGAAGAAGTTGAAGATAAGGGCGACCAAAAAGTATATACCGCGTATATCGAATTCTCTTGCGAGTGCGGATATTCGTTTAATAGCGAGAGCGTAACGAATTCCGTTCATCAGTCTATCGTTGCGATAGAGCCTATCGCTCCTACTTGCGTAGACGTAGGTTATACGGTAGGTTTAAAATGCGGAGTCGACGGTTGCGACGAAATTTTCTTACAGCCTACCGAAATTTCCGAACTTGGACACGACGTAGTTAACGGCGTATGTTTAAGGTGCGGTGAAAAGGAAGAAGTTTCCCGTATCACACTTTTGGTAAAAATGGAATTTGCAAACGGCGTAGTTTGGGAAGAATACGACCAAACGAGTAGCGGACACACCGTTTATAGTTATTTTGCAACTTGGGATATGTGGGATGAAGAAGTTGCTGATATTTACTACTTTGAAATAAACGATAATCAAAGACCGCTCGAAGACCTTTATACTTACGTTTTAGTTGACGGAGATAAGATTTTCGTTAAATTTAGTACGGTAACTGCCGAAGATACGCCGACGACGAGCAAGTGCGTTTACGTCGTTGCGATAGGCAATACGGAAAGCGGAAATCAAACTAACGTAGTTTATTTTGCGGACGCAAGCATTACCGTAGACAATTTCTTTGCGCTTGCAGGAATAGACTCTGCAAAAGTTTTGTCTATTTCGGTAAACGGCGAAAAGATTGACGATTATAATCAACTTTTAGGTCAAGCAGTTCAAATGGTAATAAATTATAGCGAAGATTTTACCGTTAAAAACTTTGCGACTATTGAAAGTTACTCAAAAGACCAAAACGGCGAATTACAACTTAAGCAAACGTTCTACGCGTCTACGGATATTGCTACTTTTACGTTAAACGACCTTGCGATTGTGTTCGGTTATAGCAACGGCGAAGATCTTATATCTAAAATAAAAGTTACCGTAAACGGAGAAAGCGTAAACGCTGATTATCTCGTACAAAAAGGCGATTTAATATACTTAATAAACGAAGAAAGTCAAGTTACGCCGAGCAAAGAAGTTGAGGTTAATTATAACTTTATCTTTGCCGACGGCATTACTCAAAGCGGAACGTATTTAGCCGAAAAGGGAAGCGACGTTTACGAACTTATAGACGGTTTCTGCGACGGAGCGTTCTGGGCTACGATGCTCGTATACGACGTAAAAACGGCAACTTATAACGGCGAAGAAATCGACGTAGCGACTTTCCTTTTTGAAGAAGAAGGAAGTCTTACAATCGAGTTTGCAACCTTTAAATCCGAAGTTGAAACGATAAGCGTAAACGTGTCGTTTAATTACGGCGACGGAAGTTCGGAATCTAACCAAACCGAATTTATAAAGGGCGCAACTTTAGAAAGTTTTATAAAATGGATATGTTCTTACGATAGTTGGCAAGCAATTTACGACGATATAGATTCGGTACGTTGCGAAGACGCTTATTACGGTAAAGACGAGTTCGTATTTGAAAACAGTTGCTCGATTACGATAAACTTTAAGTCGTTTACACCGCCCGAAGATACGTCTATATACGTAACTTATATGGTTTACGACTTGGACGGTATAGAAGTGGCGAGCGGTGAAATGTCAACCGACCTTACCAATCTTTACGACGTTATAAATAATTTAGGGCTTACAAACGCCGCGCTTGAAAACGTTAAGAGTGTTGTGGTAAACGGCGAAGAAGTTGCCGATTATCAAAATTACGAACTCGACGGCGACTGCGTTCTTGAAATTTATTTAGACGTAAGTTTGGGCGAAAGCAGTAAAAACGTGGTTACAATCGTAAGTTACGACGCGAACGGTAACCCAACTGGCTCGGAAATGTCTTTTGAAATTGACGGCGACCAAATTACTCTCCGCAATCTTATCGAGTTAAACACTCCGTTTAGTTACGAAGAATTTATCGAAAGCGAAAAAGGTAATTTCTACCGCGACGGCGAACCTCTTTCAGCCGAAAGCGTAATTTACGTCAACACTAAAATAGAGTTTAGATACGACGAATACGTAGCGCCTGAAAAAATAGAAATTTATTTTGACAGTAGTTTTTATAGCGGTTATATTTCAATTCCCGAAGGCTGTTCAATAGGAAATCTCTTTGAAAATATCTTATCGCATCCTTTCGTATATACCACTTTTTCGCAATTCGTTGAACACGGCGACGTTCACGTCGACGGAGCAATCGTTTACAGTTCGGATTATCAATTAAAAGGCGGAGAAACCGTAAGATACGACCATAGAGATAATCAATGCGACGGACACGTTTGGAATAGCGACGGTTTCTGCTCAAATTGCGGAACGGAATGTCCGCATAATGAAATGCAAGACGGAAACGCATGTCCTCAATGCGGATATTTCCCAACTTATTACCGCGAATATAAAATAGTTTTACTTATGGGCGATTACGTAGAAAACGATCCTTTCTACGAGTACGGATGTCAAGAAACTTGGGTAAAAGTAGAAGCGACTGCCTTAAAAGACTTTACTTTATCGCTTATTTTACAGTCTGACGGCGGATGGGTACAAGAAAAAATAGAGCAAGCGCAAGCGTGCGGATACTATTACGTTTGGACGGTTAACGGAAATTTAGCGAGCGAAAGCGACGTTATCGACGAATACGTAACTATCATAGGCGTGTTATCAAGAGTAACGGTAGAGCCGTTTGAAGTTACCGTATTTAACGAAGACTACGGCGAACAAGTTTACGAGTATTCTTATCCGGTATGTTTAGAAGTCGTATTTGGAAGATATTTGGGCGATACGGGGCTTAGTCTCGAGTATTTCTATGCAAAGATGGAACAAGGGTTCGAGTATGACGTTATAACTGCGGATTGCTCGGTAGAATGCGTAGAAGAAGTCAACTACGTAAGGTATCAAGTAGTATCTTTAAACGGAGAAAGCGAGTGGAAAACTATGTTGCACAAAGCAACCAAAACTCCGACGATTGAACAAGTATTTGAAAATCTCGGCTTATCTACGAGCGAGTATTCGGCGTATAGATACGGACGTAAAATTGAAAGCCTTGACGAACAAGCAGGCGACAATTTGGTTATTTTTGAAAACGCCGTATTTAGCGACGAGTTTATCGTTACCATAAACTATAAGCAATTTTTCGATAGTGAAATTATAACTTATACCGTAACCGTAGATTGTCCCGCGTCCGTTGAAGTAATTATAAACGAAAAATTACGAGAGGCTAATCCCGATGCGGAAATCTCGATAGATCCTTATTATTACGCTATTAGAGTTGGCGAATTCTTATTAGGTTCGGGCGAAAACGACGGATATTTCGATTATGCAAATCATCTTTTGTATAGCGATTGCGTTATTAGCGTAACGCAGGCTTACAGATATTATTTAAGTTGCGAAAACGTATCTGTCGACAAGTCGGACATAAGGAGCGATAAAGCGCTTTCAGGCGAAGAAATTTTGCAAATGGCAAACGTTTCAGACGACTGGTCGAGTTTGATAATTTTCGTAAACGATACGCGCTATTCGTTAGAAGAATTTAAGTCTACCGTTTTCTCTGACGAAGACAAGGGCGAAACCCATATAAGCATTAGAAAAGGTATGGTTTACGTAAACGTTGAAATTATCGACGAAAACGAATACGGTTACGTAACGAATTGCGAAAGTTATGAAGAAATCGATTTGAACTATTTTGGAATTGCGGGTAGTTTTTCCGATTACGAAATACTCGTAACGTTGCCAAGCGGAGAAATCGTTACTCTTACCGATTACGACTACAAGTTTAAGTTTAATTCCGAGTTCGCGGTAGAATACGGTTATCAAAATTACCGTACCGAATATTCGGTTAAATTTACGGCAAAGTCGTTTAGAGTTAGTCTTTACGTCGACAGTACGTGGCAAGGCGAACAGTTCTTTGAAAAAGGAAACAGTTACACTTTAAGCGAAATTTTATCGCAGTTCGGCGATTACGAAATTGATAACTACAATTGGAATATAAGAACTCATAACGGCGAGTGGTTAGATTCTTCAAGCCCGATAGAAAGGTCGGTTGAAATTGAAGCGTACGATATACGTCCGAGAATTTTCTTATCCGTAGAAAGTCAAGAATACGTTATCTATCACACCGAAGAAACAACTCTTGCAATGCTTTTAGAACTTGTAAAAGGCGAATACGGAGTAGAGATAAAATACGAAGATTACTGTTGGGATTACGAACTTGACGGCGTAGTTGCTTCTTCGCAAGAAACCATATACGTTTACGCAAGAATTTTAACTCAAGTAAAAGTTCTTTTCTATTCTGAATACGGCTGGGTTGAAAACTCTTACGACGAGTACGGAAATATGGGAACTATTTATCAAAAAGACTCGGAGTGGAGTTATCCAACCGTCGACCTTGGTTCGTGTTACGGGCTTATGCTTTTCGACGGCAAGTGGGAATATCGTAGCGAAATTATGACCAAAACCGTAACTTCCGTTCAAGACTTGTTTGCTATCGGTAAAGAAGAAATTGAACTTTGGGCGGTTTGCGAACTCGACTACGAACGACTTATGGGAACGTATTTTGTAGAAGATAGAAAAGTTATCGTAATAGGCGAAAATAACTCGATTACCTATAACGATCCATGGGATATTGAATTTACTTCTACTTTCAACGTCGTACAAAACGGAATGAGTTTTGCATTAGAAGTTTCGGACTGGGGATATACGATTGACGCAATGTGGCTTCAAGACTATTACAAAGTTAGCCAAGACGCGTTTATATCTTTAGTTTTAGATCCGTTTGGAAATTGGAATACGTTTACTTCTTACGCCGATTACCTTTCCTATGTAGAAAGTTTTGAAGTAAGCGAGATAAAGAACGTTTACGGAGAATATTTAGAAGAAGTTGGTCAAAGCGGAATATACTTCGTATATTTACTTGAAAAACCTTACGAAGAATAAAAGCCAAGCAAAGCGTTAAAAAGTTAAAATCTAAAGTTTATAGTAAAAATCTATAAAATGGCGGGGAGTGGACGAATCGTCTACTCCTTTTGCTATGAAAAGGCGCAATTCGTTTAGTATAATTTATTTAGTAGATGAAACTATCCAAAATTAAAAGGGAGAAAAATTATGCTAAACAAATTAAAAACTATTTTAACTTTAACTTTGATTGCTTTAACTTGTCTTGCGCTCTTTTCGTGCGTAAAGAATAACGGCGTAAATCAAAACGGCGAAAACTCCGAGCAAGGTCAATCGCAAAGTAAGGCGGAAAGTAGTCAAAGTATAGAAAGTAAGTCCGAAAGTCAAACTGGGAGCGGTGAGCAAAGTCAAACCTATGAAATTATTTTAAGTACGGAAAACGGCGAAGAAAAATACTATTTTGAAAATACGCCGACTTTAAATCAGGTTATAGAAAGGGCTAATCTAACGGAAAGAAAAGACGATTTTATCTGGTCGGTTTTGGGTAACGAAGTAGTCGATTTTAACGAGGAAATTTCACAAAACGCAACCGTCAACGCTAAACTTAAAAGGATAGGTGCGGTAATCGTCATAGCGGACGAAAATGGCGAAACGGTTACCGTAGAGCCGACTAAAGAAAGTTGTAAAATAGGCGATAAAGCGACTATAGGCGAACTTTTAAGCGATTTTGACGATTATCAAGACTATTCTTGGCAAGCGGTTTATAAAGATGAAAACGGCGATAGAGTGTCAAAAGCGGTTTCTTTTAGCGACCAAATAAATTTTGTAAAAAGCGAGGATTTTGAAACTTGCGGATACTATAAAATTGAACTTTACGGCGAAAAAGTTTTTTCAATTAAGGTAACAGCAAGTAAAGATATTATAAACGAGGGGTATAGCGAGAGCGTTTTCTCTTACGGCGAGCCGACTACGCTGTACCAAGTATTAGAAGATTTCGGCGTAGACCTTGACGTTATGCAAATGGACGTTACAATCGACTACGGCGACAGAGTGGAAATTCCAACTACGCTGAGTTGGAATATAGAAAGTTCGTGCGTTATAACGGTAAAAGATATTCGACCTTGCGTTACGGTGCAATGGACTAACTCAAGCGGTCAAATAGAATCCGTCGTTTTTATATTGCCTACGATAAGACGGTATACGACGGGGCAAGCCGTTGCCGACGCCGGTTTTGTTTTTACCGATTTTTACTGGGAAATAAGTAAGTTTAACGAGCAGTCTTCAAGTTACGAAACGACTGCTTTGACAAGCGAAAACGTAACTTTGCGCGGTGGAGAAATTATTTATCAAAAAATAGCGGACAACGTAAAAGTTACCTTTAAATGCGAAGATTTAGGTTTTGCCGACGAGTTCGTTTGTTATCAAAAAAATTCGGTTTGGCAAAGCCCGACGCCAAAGATGAGTAGCGACGTTAAAAAAGCCTTTACTTTTAAAGGATGGTCGCTTAAAAAACGCTCGTTATTTAGCGACAAAAAGCAAACTATAATCACTTCGGTTGCCGATCTTTTTGCCGTCGGCGTGGAAAACGTCAATCTATATCCTGCTATCGAGGTAAATTACGATAATATTATCGGTTGGTTTTACGCGCAAGAATTAAACGCCTACCTACACGTTACGGAAAAAAACTATTATTACGTTTACGGCGCGGATATAGGTTATAACGACTCTTGCGACTTTTACGCGAAAGGCGGAAAGGTGTATTTAAAGACCTTAAGCGATTATTACGAAAACAAAGAATTTTGTCTTAATTTTAACGACAGACCGACGGGACCTATCGTAAGGATAAGGGTAGACGACCAAACGGGTAGTAACGTTTATATTTTTGAAGGTACGACGCAGTTGAAAAGTTATATGCAAAGGAGCGATTTAGTTTTAAAAAGTTTAAATTGCGACGGCGAGCAAGTTTCCGTAAGCGAGATAGAAGACGGAAAATTTTACAGCGCGTATTTCGTTTATTACGCTTACGCTTAACCTAAATTTACCAAAAAACTTCGCAGAATAAAAATTAACGGAGCAAGAATATAAGGATATTTCCTATATTTTTGCTCTTTCTTTTGGTTAAAACGCGAGGTTAAAATTACTAAAAACGTAGAAACGCTCGTAAATTTTATAAAATTTAAAAACTTGGTTGACATAACTTTGCAAGATATAGTAAAATGATACTAATGCGTACGCGCTTTTAACTTAAAAATTAGAAATCACAAAAGGAGAAACTTTATGACTATTGCACAGTTTTGGGGCAGCATGACCGCAAATCCGTTGCTGTTTATCGCCGTGTCGCTAACGCTTGGCGTAATACTCGTAAACGGATGGACGGACGCTCCTAACGCTATAGCAACGTGTGTAACAACGCGATGTATGAAACCGAAGGCTGCAATTCTTATGGCGGCGGTATTCAACTTTTTAGGCGTTTTCGTAATGACTCAAATTAGCAACCAAGTTGCCGTAACTATTACGAAGATGGTAAATTTTGGAAAGGCAGACGGAACGGCAATTATTACCGTTTTGTGCGCGTCGATGTTCGCTATAGTTTCGTGGGCGACGCTCGCTTGGGTGTTCGGTATTCCTACGAGCGAAAGCCACGCTCTTATCGCCGGACTTACGGGTGGAGCAATGGCTCTTACGGGCTTTAGCGCAATCGTTTGGAGCGAGTGGAGTAAGGTTTTAATAGGTATCGTAATTTCAGTCGTTTTAGGTTTTGGACTTGCCTGGCTTATAGGTAAACTCGTTACTACGATATGCTACAAGATGAACAGACCTAAAACCGAGCCGTTTTTTAAGGGCGCTCAAATAGTGGGCGCAGCGTCTATGGCGTTTATGCACGGCGCTCAAGACGGTCAAAAGTTTATGGGTATCATATTGCTTTGCGTGTTTACTTTGCAAGGAAACGCAGGCGGAGCGGCTACAAGTTTTGTAATTCCTACTTGGCTTATGCTCGTTTGTTCGCTCGTTATGGCGGCGGGAACGGCAATAGGCGGTAAAAAGATTATAAAATCCGTTGGTATGGATATGGTAAAACTTGAAAAATATCAAGGATTTTCGGCGGATATTGCGTCTGCAATTTCGCTCGTTTTCTGTTCGGTTTTCGGGCTTCCCGTTTCTACTACGCACGTTAAAACGACGTCTATTATGGGCGTTGGAGCGGTTAAAAGAGTTTCCGCTATCAACTTCGGCGTAGTAAAAGATATGGTTATGACTTGGATACTTACGTTCCCGGGATGCGGTATTCTCGCTTTCCTCGTAACAAAATTGTTCTTATTATTCTAAAGATATAAAAGGAGATACAAAAATGGCTAAAGGCGATAAATTTTATTTTGAAAACTTCGTGGCAAGCGTGGAAATTGCTAAAAAAGCGGCAAATTATTTAGTTGAGTGTCTTGAAAATTACGACGCTGACAAAATCGACGAAATGCTTGCTAAAATGCACGAAATTGAACATAGCGCAGACGTTAAAAAACACGAGATGAACGGAGCGCTTGCAAAGGCGTTCGTAACGCCGATTGACCGTGAAGACTTGGATATGCTCAGTCATCAACTCGACGACGTTGTAGACTTGATTGAAGAAGTATTGCAAAAATTCTACGTTTACGACGTTAAAAAGATTGACGCTTCTGCGATTGAATTTGCTAAAAATATCGTTAGAGCGTGTGAAATTCTTTGCGAAATTATGGGTGAATTTGAAAACTTTAAGAAGTCTAAAAACATACACTCTCTTATCGTTAAATTAAACGACGTAGAAGAAGAATGCGATAAACTTTATCTTTCTTCAACTCGAGCTCTTACCAAAAATTCGACGGACGTTTTAGAAACTGTTTCCTGGCTTAAAATTTACGAAGGTCTTGAAGAATGTTCGGACGCTTGCGAACACGTTAGCGAGTGCGTAGGCTCTGTAATTATGAAAAACACCTAATTTAAACGTAAAACTAAAATTTATAAAGCGTATGTGATTGCATGTACGCTTTATTTTCTAAATGGGAGAATTTTATGAAAATTGTCATTATAGGTCTTGGAACGATAGGAAAGACCATATTGAAAGTTCTTGCAAAAGAAAAACATTCAATAACGATAATAGACGAGAAAAAGGAAAAGATAGAAGAACTTATAGAAAAGTACGACGTTTTCGGCGTGGTGGGAAACGGCGCTTGTATGGATATTCAAAAAGAGGCGAGAGTTCAAGGGGCAGACCTTGTGATTGCGCTTACCGATAGCGACGAATTGAATATTTTTGCTTGTATGGTCGCTCGAAAGGTTGGGGCGCAAAACACGATTGCGCGCGTTAGAAACCCAGATTATAGTAATCAAATCGCCGAAATGAAAGACGATTTAGGAATTTCTATGCTCGTAAACCCCGAAAAAGACACGGCGAACGAAATATTCAATCTTATTAACTTGCCGTCAATCGTGCAGGTAGAACAGTTTGCAAAAGGAAAGGTTTTACTCGTAGAAATCGTTGCGGAAAAAGGCTGTTCGCTCGTTGGAGAAACCTTAATTTCTCTCGGTAAAAAGTTATCTACTAAAGTTCTTATTTGCGCTGTTCAAAGGGACGGCGAAGTATTTATACCTTCGGGAAACTTTTTGATAGAAGAAGGGGATAAAATACATTTTACGTCGGACGTACATACTTTGGGATCTTTTTTATCAGAAGCGCATCTCGTAAAATCTCCGCTGAAAAACGTTATGTTGGTGGGCGGTAGCAAAATTAGCCTTTATCTTGCCGAGCAGTTGTCTAAAAACAAGTACAAGGTAAAGATGATTGAAAACGATAAACAAAACGCCGAAGACTTGGCCGACGCTTTGCCAAAGGTAACCGTCGTTTACGGCAACGGGTTAAAACACGACGTTCTTATTGAAGAAGGAATTGAGTCTATGGACGCTTTCGTTTCGCTTACGGATATAGACGAAGAAAATATGGTTGCGTCTATGTTCGCTCGAAAAAAGAAAGTTAAAAAGACGATTACCCAAATTAAAAGCGACGATTTAAACGGTATGCTCGAAGAACTCGGTATGCACAATAACGTATCGCCAAAACACGTCGTCGCAAACAAGATTTCGAGTTACGTTCGCGCGCTTGCAAACAAAAGGGGCAGTAACGTACTTACTCTTTCGCTACTTGTAAACGACCAAGTTGAAGCCTTGGAGTTCGCTGCGAAAAAACAGGAAAAGATATACGACAAGCCTTTAAAAGAATTAAAAGTTAAAGAAAATTGTTTAATCGCTTGTATTATAAGGGATAATCAAGTAATAATTCCCGACGGTAATTCTTGCATTAGGCAAGGGGATAACGTTATCGTCGTAACGACGCATAAAAACTTCGACGATTTGACGGATATTATTGCGTAGGTGGAAATATGAATTATAAAAAACTCGGTAAAATATTAGGCAAGATAATGGTTTTGGAGGGCTTTTTAATGCTTGCTCCGCTCGTCGTAAGCCTAATTTACAAAGAAAGTATTACTAACGTCCTTGCTTTCGCTATTCCCATTTTGGCGCTTTGCGGTATAGGTATGGTTTTGCAAGTTCCAAAACCGAGCAGGGAAAATTTGTACCAAAAAGAAGGTTTTGCGCTCGTTGCGATAGTTTGGATCGTAATGACGCTTTTCGGGGCTATTCCCTTCGTTATAAACGGAGATATTCCAAACTATATCGACGCTTGTTTTGAAATTATGTCGGGCTTTACTACTACGGGTTCGAGCGTAATAGAACACGTTGACAAAGTTTCTCACTCAACGTTATTTTGGAGAAGTTTTTCACATTGGATAGGCGGTATGGGAATACTCGTTTTCGTGCTTATTTTTATTCCCGAAAGTAACGAAGGCTCGTCTATGCACTTACTTAGAGCCGAAAGTCCCGGTCCGCAAGTTGGAAAAATCGTTTCTAAAATGAAAGTAACGACGAGAATTTTGTACCTAATTTATTTGGGTATGACGATTTTGGAAGTTATAATTTTAATGTTTGATAAGCCGATTGCAGGTTACGAAAGCGAGCAGTTCTTTTTCAGTTTACTCGCGACGTTCGGTTGCGCGGGAACGGGCGGTTTTGGGTTTATTCCGGGCAGTATGGAATTATTCCATCCCTTTTCTCAATACGTAATGTCAATCTTTTTAATATTGTTCGGTTGTAATTTTAGCCTCTATTATTTAATACTTATCGGAAAGGTCAAAGAAGTTTTAAAGAGCGAAGAATTTAGAGCGTACTTCTTAATTATAGGCTTGGCTGTGGCGTTGGTATTTATCAGTTTAGTATCAAAAGTATGGCAAGTTCAGCAAGAGTACACTACCGAAGAAGCGTTTAGACACTCGCTTTTCCAAGTCGCGTCGTTAATGACGACGGCAGGTTATACGACGACCGATTATCACGTTTGGCCTGCGCTTGGAACGGCAACTTTAATTTTAGTAATGTTTATAGGCGCTATGGCAGGTTCAACTGCCGGTGGAATTAAAGTTTCGAGAATAGTAATCGCAATAAAAGGCGCTTACGTAAACGTAAGAAAACTTATAAATCCAAGATACGTTCCAAAGGTAAAGTTCGAGGGGAAAACCTTGGAAGAAAAGACTATAAACGACGTTTTCGCGTATATTACCCTATATTTCTTCTTGTTTTTAGTCGCTTTATTGTTGCTTTCTTTCGACCCTATAAACGGAACGAAAGTCGTTATAAATTCAGATGCGGGAAAGTATTCGGTAGAGCATGGATTTTTCAGTAATTTCTCCGCCGTTTTAACTTGTATTTCAAACGTAGGTCCTGCGTTTGAAGCGGTTGGTCCGTACGCATGTTTTGCAAGTTATAGCGGTTTTTCAAAAATAGTATTGACCTTTACTATGTTACTTGGCAGACTTGAAATTCTTCCCGTACTTATTTTGTTTAATTCAAAAACTTGGAAAAGAGTATAAAATTTAAAGACGAGCGGTTAAAAAGAGTTAATCGGCTCGTCTTTAATATTGTAAAAATTCAAATAAAAAGGCAAAATTTTAAAATTTTGTTAAAAATTTTATCTCTTTATTGACAAAGAGTGGTTTATATATTAAAATATACTTAATTTATAACACAAGAAGTTGAAAAATTGCTCGCAAGGGTTGAAACTTCGCCGTATTTCAAACTTGAAGTGTAAAAACAGCAGTTTTTACAGCAAAGCGGCAGTTTTGCAAAGATTTTGCGATTAGTAAAAGATTTAACTTCTCATAGTTTATACTATAGTGTTTTTACACGCGGAGGATTTTATGGAAAAAGAAAAAAAGACGTTTTACGTTACGATTAGCAGACAGTTTGGTTCGGGCGGGGCAGAAGTAGGCGCAAAAGTCGCCGCAAAACTCGGCGTTCGTTGTTACGATAAATCTATTTCCGAAATGACTTCCGCAGTTACGGGCGTGGCTAAAAAAGTAGTAGTTTCATCTGAAGAACAAGTTGCCAACACCTTTTGGTACGCCGGTTTTTTAGACGGAAAGTCTGCAACTTACGACAAGGTAAACGGCGCGCATGCAAAAGTCATTGAAAAACTTGCCGACAAAGGCTCGTGCGTGTTCGTTGGAAGATGCGCTTCGCACGTTTTGAAAGAGCGTGAAAACGTAATCAAAATTTTTATTTGCGCGCCTATTGAAATTAGAAGAAAAAGGGTTTCCGAAGGTTATAAAATAACCCCTGTCGAAGCAAATAAACTTATCAAGAAAAACGATAAGGCTCGTTCTGCTTATTACAAAAAATATACGGGTAACGAGTGGGGTAAGGCTGAAAACTACGACCTTATCGTAAACACGAGAATAGGCGTAAATAGAGTTGCAAAGGTAATCGCCGATTTCGTAAAGGAATTTTTAAAGAACAAATAGGATAAAATACGGACTATGAAAGAACTGTTTTCCCAAGCCATACAAAAAATGAAAAGAAAAGATTTTCTCGACGACGTAGTTAGAGAAAAGACGGCTGAAGGGAATTCTCTAACCCAAGAACTTTCGCTTCTTCGTAAAAAGAACGGAAGTAGGTCGGGTGGAGAGTTAGATTTAAAAATTTATCAAATCAACGCAAAACGCGCTCAAATAGATAAGATTATCGCAAAGTGCAAAGCCGAAATTAAGGTTTTGAAAAAGGATATTTTAGACCTTTTGACCGACTGCTACGTAAAGGCAAACGCGCCCGAACTCATATCAAAGGTTGAGTCTGCGGTATATCACGCTTTTGAGGGCAAAGTGAAAATCTTGTCGGACAAAGACGCAGGCGGAGTTAATGGCGATTGTCAAATTATCGGCGTTATAATAACGCACGACAAAAAGAAAAAGTTTACAACCGCAAAACTTATAAAAGCGGGAGCGAAAAATTCTCAAGGCGTATACCTTATTCGTCCGCAAATAGTCGTTTACGAATACGACAAAAAGCAAGAAGAAGGCATTTTCCGCGCCGAAACGGACGAGTATAAAAAGAAAGTTAAAGAGAGAAAAAAGAGCAAGACTTTAACCTATTTAAAAGGCGTTTATTTTAATAAAAACACCCTTTTAAGCCTTGCTTTTACGCTTATTTACGCCCTTTTCGCCGTTTGGGCTTGCGTCGGCGGTTTTGCCGACGGGTGCTACTTGAATTTAAGCCTAAGATATACCGCGGTGATTTTTAGCGCGCTATCTATAATTACTTTAGCAACGTTAAAAACTGCAAAAAGGGGTGGGCTTATGGATATGATTCCGCTCACGGCAGTTTTAGTGTCAATCGTAGGTTTTGCGTGCTCGGTAGGATATGGCGATTTGTTTAAAGCGTTGGTATTTCCGTCGGCTTTGCTAATTTACGGTGTAGTCGCCCTTATTTTAAGGGCAAAATTTGCCAACGGAAAGGATGATTCGGACAAGTTCGGCTTGCCCGTTGCAATATTTTTAGGCGTTATAGTTGGTTTTGTTTTTGGTAAAATGGCAAAAGGTCCGAGCGTTTACTGGATAACGGCTATATCGGTATTCGGCGTAATTTTTATTTCGTCGGCGGTCTTTGCGATAGTTAAAAAGAAAACGGAATTTGGTAAAGTCTGTTCGTATATATCTATCGTTGGTAGCGTTTTTTGCGCGGTTAGACTTTTGTTTGTTCCAAACGTCTTAGTGACCGTAATTTTGGCGGTGGTAGGCGCATTTTTAGGGCTTTGCCCAACGATTTTAAAACTGGTTGAAAAAGATGTATAAAGCAATAGTTTGTGATTTTGACGGCACTTTAGCAAATACCGACAAAACCGTTTCGGAAGAAAATTT
Source organism: Clostridia bacterium (assembly GCA_017453045.1). Taxonomy (GTDB): domain Bacteria; phylum Bacillota; class Clostridia; order Christensenellales; family Borkfalkiaceae; genus UBA10281. The sequence goes on from JAFTKX010000011.1 coordinate 17,061, forward strand.
AAAAGCAATCGACGAACTTTTTTCCAGCGGAAAAAAGTTCGCTCTTTGTACGGGCAGAATGACGACTTCAGCCAAAATGCTCGTCGAAAAATTGCCGTTTAAACCGCTTATAGGCGCGTATAACGGCGGTGAGATATTCGACGGTCAAACGGGCGAAGTTTTAATTCGCCACGAACTTCAGCCCGAACTTATTTTAAGGCTCGTAGAGTACGGCAGGTCGAGAGGACTTTATTTTCAAGTCTTTACGGACGAAGTTATCGTCGAAAAAATAACCGAAGTAACCGAGTTTTACTGTTCTATTTGCAAGGTTAAAGCCGTTGAAGTCGGGGATATTGCCGAGTTTGTAAAAACTAATAATCTCGGCTCGCCCAAAATGATGTTTATAAATTTTAAGGGCGAAGTCGAAAACTATATAGACGAAATTTTAAGCCTTTTCGGCGAAGAAGTCGAAGCGGTCAGGTGCTACGAAGGTATGATAGACGTTACCCCCAAAGGTATAAATAAAGGCTCGGCTGTCAAAGATTTTTGTAGGATTTGGGGGATAGGCGAAGATGAGTGCGTCGCCGTCGGCGACGAAGGAAACGACGTTGCAATGTTCAAAGTTGCAGGGCTTGGCGCGTGTATGATAAACGCGAGAGAAGAAGTAAAACTTTTCGCCGATTACGTAACCAAAAAAACCAACGACGAAAGTGGAGTTGCCGAAGTTATACGCAAGTATTTGTTAAAATAACGCTTATATACTGCGCAATACTGCGTTTCTATTTTATTGCCAAGATTTCGGTGACCAAAAAGGTCTACCAAACCCTTGTCAACAAAATGAGCCTTGTCTTGCTTGTATCTAAACGCTATTTTGTAACGCAAATATACTGCGCAATACTGCGTTTCTATTTTATTGCCAAGATTTCGGTGACCAAAAAGGTCTACCAAACCCTTGTCAACAAAACGAGCCTTGTCTTGCTTGTATCTAAACGCTATTTTGTAACGCAAATATACTGCGCAATACTGCGTTTCTATTTTATTGCCAAGATTTTGGCGACTAAAAAGGTCTACCAACCCTTGTCAACAAAATGAGCCTTGTCTTGCTTGTATCTAAACGCTATTTTGTAACGCAAATATACTGCGCAATACTGCGTTTCTAAAAAAATAAAATAAAGCCTTCTCCTTGAGGAGAAGGGGGACCGCTTGCGGTGGATGAGGTGTTAAAATGATAATTACTTTAAATAAAGATGAAAAAGTAGTCGCAACCGTTAGAGAAGGGCTTTTAGCAAAGGGTGGATATTGCCCTTGTAGAGTAGGTAAAAAGCCAGAATATAAATGTATGTGCGAAGAATTCAAAGGTCAAATTGCCGACCCTAATTTTGAAGGATTTTGCCATTGTCAGTTATTTTATAAACACAAGTAAAAGTCCTTAAATTTTAAAATTTGGGCAAAATGGGGGAGAAGTGGCAAATAAAAAAGTTATTATAGTCGGCGGTGGAGTTGCAGGTCTTTCCACCGCGATATATTTACAAGTCAACGGCTATCAAGCGCTTGTTCTTGAAAAAAATTCCGTCGTGGGCGGAGCGTGTATGGGTTGGGAAAGAAAAGGTTGTCATATCGACGGCTGTATTCATTGGCTCGTCGGAGCAAACCCAAAATCGCCCACTTACAAACTTTGGGAAGAAGTCGGCGCTCTTTCAAGCGATATTGAAATTTTCAATCAAGACGATTTGTGCGTTCTCGACTTTGGCGACGGAAAAACCTTTACTATGTGGTCAAACCTTGAAAGGTTTGAAAAAGAACTTATCGAATTTTCCCCCGAAGACGAAAAACAAATTAGAAAGTTTTGCCGTCTTGTAAAAAGGTTTGAAAAAATAAACGCGCCTACCGAAAAACCCGTCGACCTTATGAATTTGTGGGATTTTTTAAAAATCGGTTTTACTATGGCGGGGGACTATTATCATTACGGAAAGGCTTGTAAAATCGGTTGCGACGAGTACGCAAAAAAATTCAAAAATCCGTACTTAAAGCGTTGGATTTCCGAACACATGGTTGCAAATTACAACCTTATGAGTTTTTTGTATATGTACGCCCACGTAACTTCAAAAGACGGCGGTATTCCATTGGGCGGTTCTCTCGCTTTGGTGGAAAGAATTAAGCAAAAGGCAATTTCTCTCGGCGCTGAAATTCGTACGAACGCCGAAGTTGAAAAAATAGAAATCGAAAAAGGTGTTGCAAAAGGCGTAACCTTAAAAAACGGCGAAAGTTTACAAGCCGATTGGGTTGTTTGTACTACGCCAACCGAACATACGCTCAAAAAACTTTTAGAGAATAAATATTCTTTTAAAAATTTCGATTTTATGTTCGACGATAGGAAAAATTATCCTATTTACACCTTTACGACGGCGGTTTTCAAAGTTCAAGGCGACGGCTCGAAATATCCGCTTTCGCACAAGGTTTATTTTAACGACGGGTTAAATCTCGAAAAATCGCACGATTCGGTTACCTTTAGAAATTACGCTTATGATAAAACGTTAAAAACGCCAGACGGTTGTTTCGTCGTTCAGGCTACGCTCGGCGGTAACGACGATATGTATTTTTGGTGGAAAGACGTAAAAGAAAAGGGCGATTACAAGACCAAAAAGCAAGAAATTGCCCAAAAACTTCTTGAAATTTATATTCAAAAATATCCCGAATTTAGCCAAAAGGTCGAAATAATAGATATTATAACGCCTATGACCTACGAACGCTATTTAAACGGCAGAAACGGCTCTTTCCAAGGTTTCGTCCACACCCCAAAGGGCAAGGCGATAAATAAAAAAGGAGTTATAAAAGGGCTTAAAAATTTCCATTTGGCAGGGCAATGGCTTTTAACGAGCGGGGGACTTCCGCCCGCGGTTATAACGGCGAGGTTTACCGCCCAACGCATTTGCAAAGCCGACAAAATTAAATTTAAGAGTAAATAAAAAGTCATAAAGGAGAGTTCTGTACAAATTAAAAGCCCGCTATATTTTGGAAGTCTAAATATAGCGGGCTAAACTTATTTTTAAAGTTAATTTGTTATAGTATTATTTTAGAGATATTTATATTTATTTTCTTGTCATTCTGGAGTGGCTTTGCCACGATAGAATCCCCCTTACAAAAAATTGCGCCGAGCGGATATTTCCGCTCGGCGCGTGCTTTATTTAAGACTAATATTTATATCCAGATCTAACTTTATAAGATTCGTCTGCAATAGTGTTTTTTAATTGATTTACGCCTTCAACTAGTCTATTACTATTCACCGATGATTGTTGCAAAAGCGCGTTTTGAATAGATTGCGCCGAAATTAAAGAACCCAAAGACGACTGCACTGAATCAAGTTTTGTTGATAATAATTTATTGCTTAAAACAGTTATTTCAGTGGACTTAATTATAGTATCATTTATTTTATTTATGCCGTTTTGTATGTTTTGGTTTAATTCGGTCAACCCGTTTTTTAACATATTGCAAAGGGTTGTACCTGTTTGTGATATCGTTTGTTTCAGTTCTAAAAATCTATTTTCGTTATCAAGCAACTGAAGAGATTCTTTTAGATCGTCAGCACGCCCAGTTTCAAATAAAAAAATTAAATAGTCTATATTTTTCCAGTCTCCTGAGTGAAGAAACGGGGAGAAAGTTTCCGAAAGTTTATTGTACAAAGGCGAAACGGTTGAAAATACTTGCTCCCTTTCTAACTCAAAAGCCTCTGTTAATTTTTTGGACTCATCATCTAAAGGATCGCAAAATGATTTTATTATTTGTTCTTTATTTTTTACAAGGTCGTTATATTTTTGCAAATGACCATCCGCTAAGGTTTTATAATTGTCTTCTTGAACTTGCAAAGAGCGCGCTAATTTTTTATATTTTTTAAATTTAAAGATATGCGACGTTGCGAGTAAAAAATCGTCAAGCCAATCGTCTTTTACTTTCCAAAACACAAAAGCTAAAAGTACGCCAATCCCTATAATAACTAAAAAAATGCAAATGGGCACGACAACCATAACCCAGTTTTCAGGCAAGCCCAAGGAGTGGGCTGTAATAAAAGGATATGCTACATATTTTGCAACGGAAAAAGCAAATGCCTCAATAGCAGACCGCCCATTGAAAATAAAAAAAATGGGAGCGAGAATAACTAAAGAAATAATAAAAAGAGCAATACCCAGAATCAAAGATACTGCGTAGAGAGCAACTGCTCCACAAGCAAGCACTATCAAAAGATATATAAGATGCCAAAAATTTAACAAGAGTTCTTTAAGTATTCTTTTAGCAGTAACCGTTTTTTCGATCTTTTCTGCGCGTGTTTCATATTGTTTCTTTCTGCAATCTAAAAAGTCGTTATTTTCAGATTCGATTTTTTCTTCTATTGAAGAGGAAAAGTTTTTGCAAGAAAGTTTATTTTCGTTAATTTTTCTTTGCGTTCTTTCTTTTAAGTCGTCTAATCGTTCTTTTTCGCTGTAAATTAACGAGAGCCCCGCTCTTAACGCATATAAATTAGTTAAAATTTCATTTTTTGACAATGAGTTAGCCATACAATTCTCCTTAAAATAAAAAGTGCCGTTTGCCAAGCGACAAACGACACAATGCAAAGCGCCTTTATCGCTTAGTTGCGACACCAGTACATACATCTTTAAGAACAAGATTTTTTGTAACGCGAATAAGGTACACTTATGCCATATAAGTATACTTGTTCTCAAAAATATTAAACTGGAGTCGCATTTGTATTGTAGCACTTATAGTTTTTTTTGTCAAGACTTTTAAAAAAGACGCGCATATATTATTATATAATAATGAAACAATATTTTGTGGTTTACGTTTTTAGAAAACACACTATTTAGTTGAGTCGAAAATCAAGTGAAAATTTTGTTAAAAAAGTTGCAAAAAATGTTTGACAAAGGGAAATTAAAGTGGTAATATATGCAAGCACTCGCAAAGAGAGGCTACTTAGAAAAGCGTAAGAAATGACTGAAAAAACATTTAAAAAACTTTTTAAAAAGGTTTAAAAAATGCTTGACAGTGG
>JAFTKX010000052.1 GCA_017453045.1 Clostridia bacterium
GTCAACGAAAGGTAATAGAAAAGAGCACAAGAATGCAGTCTGACGGAGCAGCGTTTTAGAATAAAACGCGTCACTTCCGGCGTTGCAAATGCTTGATTTTTACTTAATTGCAACGCCGAAAGGAAACTTCTTACTTTAGACAAGCAAAAAAGGACAAGTGTAAAACTTGTCCTTTTGTTGCTGGTCTGAGTGAGAAGATTTGAACTTCCGGCCTCTTGAACCCCATTCAAGCGCGCTACCAAACTGCGCCACACCCAGTTATACATTTTAAATTAGCCTAACTCTTACGGCTAAAATATAATATCATAAACTTAATAAAAAGTAAACTTATTTTAAAGGTTTTTTAAAATTTTTCTTTTAACGGAACACTTTTAAGGAAAAAGTTTACTTATACCAAACGATAATAAAACGAATCCGATTTAAAAAGGCTGATTGTGGTGTATACTTCGTTAAAATTCTTGTCTAACCGCTTAGGTTATTCTCGTTTGGTATCGCTAAAAGGTTTGACAAAAATACCGATATATATTATTATATCCTAAATAACAAAGGTGATAAAAATGAGAATATTACTCGTTGAAGACGACGTTTTACTTGCAAAATCTTTACGCGACGATTTTTACCGCAATAAATATTCGGTTGACGCAGTTCAAGGTGAAATGGAAACCCTTATTTATTTTGAAAATGGCGACTACGACTGTGTTTTGATATGTATTAAAAAACCTACGACAAGTGGGTTTTCCATCTTAAAAAGACTAAGGGAAATAAGCGCTGACGTTCCCATTATGCTCGTTTCCGCAAAACAAAGGGTAGACGAAATTATAGCAGGGTTAGATTTGGGCGCGGACGATTTTTTAGTAAAGCCTTTTTATAACGGAGAATTGTTTGCAAGGCTACGCGCAATCACCCGAAGAAAAACGGGCGGAAAAGATAGTTTGATTTCTTTTGGCGATTTAACGCTTAATAGGGCAAGGTTTACTATTTCAACGGCAAGCGGTGAAATAAGGCTTACCAACAAGGAATATCAAATAATGGAAATGCTCGTTTGTAACGGTGGGCAGGTTGTTTCAACCCAAGAACTTATGAAAAAGATTTGGGGATATTCGAGCGACGGCAACGCCGTTTGGGTTTACGCGTCGCATTTAAGAAATAAAATAGTAAAACTCGGCTCAAAAGTTATCGTAAAAGCAATGAGAAACGAAGGGTATAGGCTGGAAATGAATAGTAGCGTTGTAACGCAGTTTTAAAATATAAATTACGCCCGAAGAAAATCGACTGATTTTCTTCGGGCTTTTTGTCTTTTTGCTATGTCTTTTTATGACCGATTTAACGAAAAAAGTGTTACTTTCGTTTGTTTCTTACAAAATCAAAGAACTTTTCAGGGTCGCAGTTTAACACTAATTCGTATGGGAAATCAAGTTCGTTTAGAAGTTTTAGCGAATTTCTAAAATCGCCTATTTTTTCTACGCCGTGGCTGTCGCTCCCAAGCGTTATAAATACCCCGTGTTGTTTGCAAAGAAGAAGTAGGTTTACAAGCCTTGCAATATCGTAGCCCCTGTATCCGTCCGCGCTTACGCCAACAGAACTGAGTTCAATCGCCGTACCCGTTTCTTTTGCTTTTAAAACGAGAGTTTTTTCGTCGATTTCATACAGCGGATCGTCGGGGTGGCAAATTGCTATAACGTAGCGATTTTTCATTGCGTTAACAAGCGCAAGAGTATTTTCTCGCTTGCTTTTTGGCTTAAAAGTCTGTTTATGAAGCCCTGCAATAGCAAAATCAAGCCCTTGTAAAACGTCTTCGTCAAGGTCTACGTTGCCGTTTTCGTCCAAGACGTTAAGTTCAACGCCGTAGAGCATTTTTACCCCGTATAAAGTCCTATCGGCATACCTTAAATTTCTAAAATAATTGACGCTTGCAGTTCCCGTCATTTTGGGCGCGTGGTCGGTTATTCCAAGGTAGTCAAGACCTATTTTGGACGCCTTTTTTGCAAGCGACGTAACGGTGTCTACCGTATGATGTCCGCTCGCTATTGAGTGCGTGTGTAAATCCATTTTTACGTTCATAAGAAGATTATAAACTATTTTTTGGTAAAAAACAACAAAAATAACTAAAATTTTAAAAATTTTGGTACGAAACCACACAAAACAACATCTAAAAACAAAGAAATTCAAAAAATTTGCAAAAAATTTGTTGTTTTGTGTTGACATTGCATATATAGTGTGATATACTGTTGTCATAAGATGGATGATGGGTGAGAATCCCGAGTTTAAAACCCTGTCTTTCATTATTATATAAAGAGGCGAATATGCAATTTAAAGACGTACTTTCGAGTGATGAAAAATTAAGAATAGTTCAGGAACTCGTTCCGGGTAAGCAAGTAACTCTTGCTCACGTCATTGCTAATCCCGACCCGATTATGTACCGCAAGTTAGGTCTTAATCCCGCCGTAGATTATAGCAAGAACGCAATCGGAATCGTGTGTATAACTCCTGCCGAATCTGCAATCGTTTTCGCGGATATTTCCCTTAAAGCGAGCGCGGCGGAAATCGGTTTTGTAGACAGGTTCAGCGGAACGCTTATTTTGCTTGGAACGGTATCCGAAGTTTCGTCGTCTATCGAAGCGGTTTTAGAGTACGCCGAAAAGACTTTGAGTTTTACAGTTTGCGGGCTTACTAAAACCTAATGAAAAGAAAAATAATGTTTATGGGGCGAAGCGGAGCGGGTAAAACTACCATAACCCAAGCCCTATACGGCGAAGATATCGCCTATAAAAAAACCCAGTACGTAAATTACAGTAAATACATTATCGACCCCCCGGGCGAATATATCGAAGACAAGCAATTTGGTTTTGCTCTCGCTTTATATTCTTACGAAGTAGACGTAATAGGTCTTATCCTTGCGGCGAACGAGCCTTTCTCCCTTTACTCGCCGGGCACGGTAGCGATGGCGACGAGAGAAGTTATCGGGATAGTAACGCAAATAAACGCAGACGGCGCAGATCCCGCTCTTGCAGAAGAATGGCTTAAGATAGCGGGGTGCGAAAAGATATTTTTCGTAGACTCGGTTACGCGTCAAGGTTTAGACGAACTTATTTCCTATCTCGGATGGGATGAAAATTAAGTAAAAAACCGCTTAAGCGGTAAAAATAAAATTAGAAAAACATATCAATCAAAGGAGAGATATATCATGGTAAACGAATTTGAAATCAAAAAACAGATTTGCGAAATCGGTAAGAGAATTTACAATCAAGGAATGGTTGCCGCAAACGACGGTAACATTTCGGTAAAACTTAACGATCACGAATTCTTGTGCACCCCTACGGGCGTATCTAAGGGCTTTATGACTCCTGAATACATCTGTAAAGTTGACGAAAACGGTAACGTTATCCAAGCAAACCCCGGATTTAAGCCGTCTTCTGAAATCAAAATGCACATGAGAGTTTACAAAGAAAGACCTGACGTTCAATCGGTAGTTCACGCTCACCCAATCTACGCTACGTCTTTTGCAATCGCAGGTATTCCCCTTACTCAACCTATTATGCCTGAAGCAGTTATCGCATTAGGTTGCGTTCCTATCGCTGAATACGGCACGCCGTCTACTCACGAAATTCCAGACGCGGTTTCTAAATATCTTCAACACTTCGACGCTGTTTTATTAGCAAACCACGGCGCGCTTACTTTCTCTGACAGCCTTGTAAACGCTTATCATAAGATGGAATCGGTTGAATTCTACGCTAAACTTTTGTTCAACGCTAAACTTTTGGGTGGTCCAAAGGAACTTTCTGAAGCGCAAGTTGAACGTCTTTACGAAATTCGCCGTCAATTCGGTCTTAAGGGTAAACACCCTGCAAACGTTTGCGTAAACAATAAAGACGGAAAGGCAAGTTGTCATAGTTGCGGTGGAAACTGCAAGGGTAATTGCGGTGGAGAAACCGACGCTGACGTAGTTGCTGAAATTACCAGAAGGGTTATCGAACAGCTTGGTCTTAAAAAGTAATTTTTAAGGGGGCAACAATGAAATTTACCGAAAGTGAGGTTTCTGCTATCGTCAAAGACGTGGTGGCAAAACTTAATTTAGTAGAGCCTAAAGGCGAGCTTGGTATTTTCGACGATATGAACGTAGCGATTGAAGAAGCGAAAAAGGCTCAAGCAATCGTAAAGAAAATGCCACTCGACGCAAGGGAAAAAGTTATCGCTAATATAAGAAAGAAGACCATCGAGAACGCTGAAATTCTCGCTCGTATGGGCGTTGAAGAAACGGGTATGGTTAACGTTGGTCATAAAATCTTAAAGCATAAACTCACCGCTGAAATGACTCCCGGTACTGAAGACATCAAAACGACTGCATGGTCGGGAGATAAAGGTCTTACCCTTATCGAAATGGGACCTTTCGGCGTAATCGGAGCAATTACTCCATGTACCAACCCCAGCGAAACGGTTATCTGCAACACGATAGGAATGTTCGCTGCGGGAAACACGGTAGTGTTCAACCCACACCCAGCCGCTATCAAAACTTCAAACTTTGCGGTTAATATGATTAACCAAGCGAGTTTAGAAGCGGGCGGTCCTGCTAATATTTGTTGTTCGCTTCGTAAACCTACTTTAGAATCGAGTAGCGTTATGATGAAACACAAAGATATTCAACTTTTAGTAGCGACGGGTGGACCGGGCGTTGTAACCGCAGTTTTATCTTCGGGTAAGCGCGGTATCGGCGCAGGCGCGGGTAATCCGCCTGCTCTCGTAGACGAAACTGCAGACGTTAGAAAGGCTGCGGAAGATATTATAAACGGATGTACGTTTGATAATAACCTTCCTTGTATCGCCGAAAAAGAAGTTGTTGCGGTTGACAGCGTTTGCGACGAACTTATGCGTTATATGGTTGAAGAACAAGGTTGTTATCTTGCCTCTAAAGAAGTGCAAGAAAAACTCGCGTCTACCGTATTAACCCCAAAGGGACTTAATAGAAAATGCGTAGGAAGAAGCGCGAAAGCCCTTCTTCAAATGATAGGAATTAATGTTCCCGATAGCATTAGATGTATAATATTTGAAGGTGAAAAAGAGCATCCGCTCATTGCCGAAGAACTTATGATGCCTATACTTGGAATCGTAAGGGCAACCGACTTTAAAGACGCGGTTGAAAAAGCAGTTTGGCTTGAACACGGCAATAGACACTCGGCTCATATTCACAGTAAAAACGTCGATCACATTACCGAATATGCAAAAGCGCTCGATACGGCGATACTCGTTAAAAACGGTCCGTCTTACGCGGCTCTCGGCTTTGGCGGAGAAGGTTATTGTACCTTTACTATCGCAAGCAGAACGGGCGAAGGTTTAACAGCGGCGCATACCTTTACAAAATCGAGAAGATGCGTAATGGTTGAAAGTCTTTGCATAAGGTAAAGGAGAGTGTAAAATGGATACTAACAATATTGAAGCAATCGTAAGAGAAATTCTTGCGGGCATAAAAGGTGGTTCAAACGCTCCGTCTTCAAAAGTTGGCGCAGGCGCGCCCGACAAAGCGCGCGTAGCAATGCTCGTTGAAAAGGAAAGATTTGAACTTCAAGAGCATAAAATTCCCGAAATCGGCGACGACGATATCTTGGTTAAGGTAGAAGGTTGCGGAGTTTGCGGAACTGACGCTCACGAATTTAAAAACGATCCGTTCGGTCTTATTCCTGTAGTTTTAGGACACGAAGGAACGGGCGAAATCGTTAAAATGGGTAAAAACGTAGTTAAAGACAGCGCGGGTAAGCCCCTTGCAGTTGGCGACAAGGTAGTAACTTGTATGATTTTTGCCGACGAGCCTGAAATTACTATGTACGACTTAAATAAGCAAAACGTTGGAAAGGCTGACGTTTACGGACTTTTGCCCGACGACGACGTTAAGTTTAACGGTTGGTTTGCAGATTATATCGTAATCAGAAAGGGTTCTACCGTTTTCAACGTTTCTGACCTTGACCTTGATTCGAGAATTTTAATAGAGCCTTGCGCAGTTTTAATTCACGCTGTCGAAAGAGCAAAGACGACGGGTATTCTTCGTTTTAACTCAAGAGTAGTCGTTCAAGGTTGCGGACCTATCGGTCTTATTTGTATCGCAGTTCTTCGTACTATGGGTATTGAAAATATCGTAGCCGTTGACGGAAACGAACAAAGACTTAACTTTGCAAAGCGTATGGGCGCAGAAAAATCGGTTGACTTTAGAAATCACAAGGGCGCGGACGCTCTCGGAAAAGCAGTTGCAGACGCTTTCGGCGGACATTACGCAGACTTTGCTTTTCAATGTACGGGTAACCCCGTAGCGCACGCAAACATCTATAAGATGATTCGTCGTGGCGGCGGTCTTTGCGAACTCGGTTTCTTCATCAACGGTGGCGACGCTACTATAAATCCACACTTCGACCTTTGTTCAAAGGAAATTACCTTGGTAGGAAGTTGGGTTTACACTTTAAGAGATTACGCAACTACTTTCGATTTCTTAAAGAGAGCGCAAGCAATCGGTCTTCCGCTTAAGGAACTCATTACTCATAAGTTCCCGCTTGAAGAAATTAACGAAGCGTTAAAAACTAACCTTGCAATGAAAGGTTTAAAAATTGCAATAGTAAACAAATAAGTAAAGGATAAACGGATATGGCAAATGCAGTAGGAATTTTGGAAGTCTACGGTCTTACGACGGCTTTCGTTGCGGCTGACGCGGCTTGTAAGGCTGCGGACGTAACGCTTGAAAATTTTGATAAAAATAAGCCGGCGAACGCTGAAAGCCTTCCCGTACCTTTACTCGTAACGATAAAGATTCGCGGAAACGTAGCGGCTGTTAACGCGGCGCTTGAATCGGCGGAAAACGCGGCGAAGGGTGTTGGTGGCGTAGTTTGTAAACACGTTATTCCAAACCCCGAAACCGACACGGAAAAAATGCTCAAACTCAGTGGCATGGATAAAAACTGAGTAAAAAATAAAAATTTTAGATAAAAATCGGAGGAAAAATATTATGGCACTTGAAGCATTAGGAATGGTTGAAACTAGAGGTCTTACCGCAGCAATCGAAGCAGCAGACTCAATGGTAAAGGCTGCTCAAGTTACTCTCGTAGGAACTGAAAAGATCGGTAGCGGACTCGTAACCGTTATGGTAAGAGGAGACGTAGGCGCAGTTAAAGCAGCAGTTGAAGCAGGCGCAGCAAACGCAGCAAGACTTGGCGAACTCGTTGCAACTCACGTAATCCCAAGACCACATTCTGACGTAGAAAAGATTTTACCTATTGTAAAATAATGTAAACTTTTCTACAACGCGCAACTGATACTCGAAGTCTTACATACTTCGCAATACTGGTTTTTACGGCTTTTTGCGATTCCGATTTTGAGCAAGGTAATTCCCTTGCAAAAATCTCGAAAAAAAGCGTCTTGCTTGCATCTAAAACTTCTCGTTTTATCAGTTGTCGTTGAGTAAAAGTTTTGTCAACGCCTTATACACGTCGCAATACGGCGTTTCTACAAGAACAATACTTAAAACAAAAAAGGAAACAGATTATGGGAAAAGCTCTTGGATTTTTTGAAATATCGGGCGTGGTTGCCGCAACCGACGCACTCGACTTAATGTGTAAAGCAGCAGACGTTGAGTTCGTTACTTGGGAGAAAAAACTCGGTGGTAGACTCGTTACGGTTATCGTTCGCGGAGAAGTGTCGGCGGTTACCGCCGCAATCGAAGCCGCAAGCGCGGGAGCAATCAAAAAACCTGTTTGTAAGGCTGTTATCGCAAATCCCCATCCCGAACTTGAACGCATAGTTCAAAAGAGTAGAGATAGGCTTTTAAAAGCAAGGGGCGAAACCGAACAGGTAAAGGAAGAAAAGCAGGAAACTCCTAAAAAAACTCCTGCAAGAAAAACTAAGAAATAATTTTACCAAAGGTAAAGTTAATAAAATCGAAATTAAAATCGGAGGATAAAAAAATGGCACTTGAAGCATTGGGAATGGTTGAAACCAGAGGTCTTACCGCAGCAGTTGAAGCAGCAGATTCTATGTTAAAAGCAGCAAACGTTGTTTTAGTAGGAACTGAAAAAATCGGTAGCGGACTCGTAACCGTTATGGTAAGAGGAGACGTAGGCGCAGTTAAGGCAGCAGTAGAAGCTGGCGCAGCAAACGCAGCTAAACTCGGCGAACTCGTTGCAACTCACGTAATTCCAAGACCTCATTCTGACGTTGAAAAGATTTTACCTATCCTTAAGTAATATTTGGCTATTTCACAACTCGTGACTGATATTCAAAGGTTTATTTGCTACGCAATACTAGTCGTTTTGTGATTTTTACAATTCCAACGACCAACAAGGTCGCTTCCTTGTAAAAATCTAACAAAAATCCCGTCTTGCTTGTATCTAACCCTTTTCATATAATAAGTCATACGTTGTGCAACAGACTAATCTTTTCAGACTTATTTTTCGCATAAAATGCCCGTATAGTCGTATACGGGCATAGAGCGAGAAAACGCGCAAAGGCTTAAAAGCAAACGATATTTGGGTATCGTCTATTTTGTATTGCTAAAAATTTAGCAAAAGTAAAGAAACTCACTTAGGTGGTGTACCATGAACGATATGGAAATCGAGAAAATTACTCGAATAATACTTGACAGTTTAAGTAAAAAAGATAGCGGAACGGGCTATATGGTGCCTATCGGTGTTTCCGCAAGACATATACACCTCACGCAAGCTGACGTGGAAACTCTTTTCGGAAAGGGTTATCAGCTTACCAAAAAGAAAGAACTTATGGGCGGACAGTTTGCGTCAAACGAACTCGTTACCATAGTCGGTCTTAAACTCCGCGCAATCGAAAACGTGCGTATTTTAGGACCTGTAAGAAAAGCATCTCAAGTCGAAATTTCGGCAACGGACGCTATTAAATTAGGAATTAAAGCTCCCATTAGAGAGTCTGGAAAAATAGAAGGTTCTGCGCCTATAGCAGTAGTTGGACCTTGTGGCGTAATCTACCTTAAAGAAGGTTGTATTATTGCAAGTCGCCATATTCACATGTCGCCGAAAGACGCTGAAAACGCAGGCGTTACAAACGGCGATATCGTTTCAGTTAGAGTTGATAACGAAAGGGCAACGACTTATAACAACGTTTTAATTCGTGTTGACCCTACCTTTACTCTTGAAATGCACATTGATACCGACGAGGCAAACGCCGCAAAAATTTCTACCGGCATGAAAGCAGAAATTATAAAATAAAACGCTTACGCTTTATTTTCAAAATTAGCGCGTAGCAAAGAATAATATTTTAAGGATTTACGAAATGTTAATCGGAAAAGTAGTAGGATACGTCGTATCCACCAGAAAATGCGACAATTTAGTCGGAAACAAATTTATGATAGTCGAGCCTATCCCATCGCTTAAAATCGACAACCGCATAGTTGCAGTTGACAAAGTGGGCGCAGGTATCGGCGAACTCGTTTTAGTTGCTCAAGGTAGCGCTGCAAGAATAGGTTGCGGTAATCCGCAAGCGCCTATCGACGCCGCTATCGTAGGTATTATCGACGAAGGACAAAATTTGGAGTAATTAAATGGATTTACAGGCATTAAGCAAAATTTATAAAGAAATGGGTATAGTCGGCGCAGGTGGCGCGGGCTTTCCGACCTATGCAAAACTTAATAGTAAGGCGGACACCATTTTATTAAATTGCGCTGAATGCGAACCCCTTCTCCGTCTTCACCGTCAATTACTTAAGTTTCACGCTCCCGTAATAATCGAAGCGTTTGACAAAACGAGAGAAATTTTAGGAGCAAAAGAAGGTATAGTGTGTATAAAAGACCACTATAAAGGCGCTATTGAGGCGGTTACAGCCCTTCTTCCTAAATATCCAAAACTTAAAATTAAAATTTTGCCTATCGTTTATCCCGCAGGCGACGAAGTCGTAATGATTTATGAAGCGACGGGAAAAGTTGTAAGACCGGGTGGACTTCCCATAGAGCAAGGCGTTGCGGTTTTTAATACCGAAACAATGTACAACGCTTACTACGCTTTAAAGGGAGAACCTCTTATTAGCAAACTCGTTACCATTGCAGGAGAAGTTAAAAATCCTATGACGGTAAGAGTTCCGCTCGGCGTTTCTTTAAAAGAAATCGTTGAGTACGCAGGTGGCGAAACTGTGGACGATTACGTTTACTGGACGGGTGGTCCTATGATGGGCGCTTTACAATCCGTAACAGACCCCGTTACTAAAACGACTAATTCCGTTTTCGTTTTACCTGCCGATCACTATTTAGTGAGAAGAAATAAAAGCGATTATAGGGTAGAAACGGCAAGAGCGTCGGCAAGTTGCTGTCAATGTAAAACTTGTACCGATCTTTGTCCGAGATATAATTTAGGTCATCCTATCGAACCGCATAAAATTATGCTTGCTGCGGCTTGCAATAACTTTAAAGATATATCGGCGTTTTTAAACACCTTTTACTGTTCAAGTTGCGGTGTTTGCGAAATGTTCGCTTGTCCACAGGGATTATCGCCGAGAAAACTTATTCAAGAAGTAAAAGCAGGTCTTAAAAACGCAGGGATAACCCCACCGCTCGGAGTTGAAGCGGGCAAGGTTTCCCCCATTAGAGAATATAGAAAAGTACCTTTAGATAGGCTTGTTTCAAGGCTCGCCGTTAAAAAGTATCAAACTGACGCGCCCCTTGATAATCAACTTATAGAAGGGTTTAAACTTGTAAATATACCAACTCGTCAACATATCGGCGCTCCGAGTAAGCCCGTAGTTAAGTTTGGCGACAGGGTTGAAAAAGGTCAACTTATCGCAAAGGCAGGTAAAGGATTGTCCGTAAATATTCACGCGTCTATTTCGGGTATTGTAATCGAAGTAGACGATAGCCACGTAGTAATAAAAGCAAACTAAGGGGTAGAGAAAATTGAGTAAAGCAATAGGAATGATTGAATATAAAACCGTATCGGCAGGTTTAACGGCTACTGATATTATGGTAAAGACTTCCGAAGTCGATATCGTAGAAGCCCAAACCGTTTGTCCGGGTAAATACATCTCTATCATAACGGGTGAACTTTCGGCCGTAAGAGCGGCGATAGACTCTGCGAAAGGCGCGTACGAGCAAGAACATATCGACAGTTTCGTTCTCGGCAATCCTGACGACAGTATTTTCCCCGCAATAGTTGGAACGACTAACGTTCACACTAACGACGTAATGGCTCTTGGCGTTATCGAAACTTTCGACGCTTCGCAAATAATCGTCGCAGCGGACAACGCCGTAAAAACGTCTGACGTAAAACTTATTGAAATTAGACTTGCAAAGGGAATGTGCGGAAAGTCGTACGTTATTTTAACGGGTGAAGTTGCAGCCGTTCAAGCGGCTGTCGAAAGGGCAAAAGACGTCGTAAGACCGAGCGGAATGCTTTTGGATACGACGGTTATCGCTCGCCCAGATAGAAAACTTATCGAAAAAATACTTTAACCCGCTAATCGTGGGTGAATTTGAATTGCAAACTTTACAGTTTGCAATTTTTTGTAAAGGAAGGGAAAAATGCTTGCAGTAGAGAGAAAGAACAGAATATTATCAATACTTCAAACCGAAAAAAAGGTCGTTGTAGGCGAACTTTCAAAACTCTTTTCGGTATCTGAAGAAACTATAAGGCGCGACCTTGAAAAATTAGAACACGAAGGGCTTGTCGTAAAGGCTTACGGCGGAGCGGTACTCAATGAAAACGCGCAGGGCGATTTACCCCTTGCCGTTAGAAAGAGAACTAACGTAGTCGGCAAACAAAAAATTGCCGATATGCTTTCCGAAATAATTAAAGACAATATGAGTTTAATGCTCGATTGTTCGTCAACCGCTCTTTTTATCGCTAAAAGAATAAAAGAGCGTAAAAATATGACTATTATAACCAACTCGCTTGAAATTTTAATCGAACTTAAAGACCAAAAGAACTGGAAGATTTTTTCTACGGGCGGTCTTTTAGGCGAAGATTCGCTTGCTCTTGTCGGCTCGTCTGCGGACAAGATGATTTCGGGTTTCCACGTAAACGCTTCGATTATTTCTTGTAAGGGTTTTGATATTAACAAAGGTTTTACAGATTCTAACGATTTGCACGCGTCGACGAAAAGGGCAATGCTCGAAAATTGCGACAGACGAATACTTGCTGTCGACAGTTCAAAGTTTGACAGAATTGCTTTTAACGTAGTAGGAAATTTAAGCGATATAGACGTTATCGTAACCGACGTAAAGCCACCTGAAGGTTGGCTCGAAAAGTTTAGAGCAACGGGTACGGAATGTATCTATCCGGAGGAGTAAAAATGACTAAAGTAATTTGTTTTGCTAACAATAAGGGCGGTAGCGGTAAGTCAACTACTTGCGCAAGCCTTGCCTACGCTTTTTCAAAAGCAGGTAAAAAAGTGCTTCTTATCGACGGAGATATGCAATTAAACCTTACCCTTTCGTATTTTTCCGAAGAAGTTGCGTTGGAGATTGCTTCGGGCGAGAAAAATCTCTATAACGCCATAAAAGAGCAAAAGCCGTTGGACGAATATATTTATATAACCGAATACGACGGCGTGGATATAATACCTTCGTCAACGCTTATGAGTTCGGTAGAATTTGAACTTTTTACAAAGTGGCAAAGAGAATTTATACTTAAAAAAATGCTTAAATCGGTCGTAGATAAAGGTGTTTACGATTACGTTTTAATCGACGCTCCGCCAACGCTTGGATGTTGGGTTATGAATATTCTTTGCGCGTCGGATAAGATTATACTTCCCGTAGAGGCTAGCCCTTGGGGACTTTTTGGGCTTGCAAATATGTTTGAATTTATTTCTCAAGTTCAAGAACTTTCTCCTACGCTTGACCTTTTAGGCGTAGTAGTTACCAAAGTTGACGCAAGAAAGAATTATTTTAAGCAAACTATGGAAACTTTAAAATCAACCGAAGGTATTAACGTTTTTGAAACGGTAATTCATCTTGACAGTTCAGTCGAGTGGGCGCAAGACAACAGCAAACCCGTCGGCAGTTATAAGAAATCAACGAGGAGCGCTTTAGAATATTCTGCATTGGCAGACGAAATTTTAAAGGCTTATTAAGGAGAATAAAATGGCAGTAGGAAAAGGCAGTTTAAACAGAGTAGTTGCTAAAAGCAAAAAGAGCGAGATAGTTACGCTTTTGCCGAATAACGTTGTAGACGTTGAAATTTCGGCTATCAAATTTAGTCCTATAAAAGAAAACTCTTTAATGGATGAGTCGGTAAAGGCTTACGGCGTTATTCTTCCCGTAATCGTCGCTGAAGTAGACGGCGGTTTAAAACTTATCGACGGCGCGAAAAGACTTACCGCTCTTAAAAAACTTGGAGTAAAAACCGTCAAAGCAGTTGTTTTAAAAGAGAGTAAAGACGTTTCTAAAGAACTTAAAAAGTTTGAAAAACCTGAAAAGGTAGTAGAAAAAATCGTTGAAAAAGTAGTTGAAAAGGTAGTCGTTAAAAAGCCTACTAAAACTAAAAAAGACGATATCTGCGAAGAAAAGTTTAGCGTTATAAAAAGGCTTGGCGAAGAAGAAATGCCCGTTTACTTGCTCTAAACTGCAAATAAACGACTTATAGGGGCGCTTATGAACGTATACGATTTTGACGAAACCATACTTGACGGCGATACCGAAGTGTATTTTTGGGCGTGGATTTTTAAAAATTATCCAAATCTTCAAAAATACCACTCGGAATATCTTTTTTATATAACCGTTCAAAAAATGGGGCTTATAACGAGGGAAGATTCCCGTCCGCATACTTACGCATTTTTAAAAGAAATTGAAAATATAGACCTTTTGGTTGAAAAGTTTTGGGATGAACACGAGCATCATATTAAAAAATGGTACTTGCAAACCCAGAGAGAAGACGACGTTATTGTGTCGGCGTCTCCGGAGTTTTTGCTTATTCCCATTTGCCGTAGACTTGGCATTAAACGACTTATAGCGTCTTATATGGATAAAAAAACGGGAAAACTTCTCGGCAAGTTTAATTACGCTGAACAAAAGGTCGTAAGATTTAAAGAAGCGTATGGGGATGCTAAAATAGATTGTTTTTTCTCTGATTCCGAAAGCGATAGGTTTTTCGCGCGCCTTGCGGATAAGGCTATAAAAGTAGTAGGAAATCAACTTTTAGAGTGGAAACCTTAATAAGTTGCGTTCTCTCGAGAACGCAATTTTTTATAAAAGTATTTATTTTTGTAAAGGGTTGTGATATAATATTCTCATGAAAAAAGTTACTTTAAAAATATTGAATTTAATACTCTGTCTTTCACTTTTAGTTTATTCGGCAATATTTTTTGTAAAAGAAACGGTTTTTGTAAAAGCCACTACGACGGTTGAACTAAAAGATGGTAATTATTCAAAGTGGATAGACCGCGTTGATTTAAGCGGAAAAGATTACGCTTTAGAATTTTACGAGTGGCTTATTGAAAACACAGACGGCGACGGAAGCGCAGACGTTTTGATTGACGCAAGTCAAGAGTATTACGTTATTGAAAAAATTATAGATACGGTTGAATACGAAAAAGGAACGACAAAGCCGACCGAAACCCTTGCTGAAGAAGCAGTAACCAAAGCAATAAACGAAAATTTTGAAGAAGTAACGAGTTATGCTTTTGCTGTTTACGGCG
Source organism: Clostridia bacterium (assembly GCA_017453045.1). Classification (GTDB taxonomy): domain Bacteria; phylum Bacillota; class Clostridia; order Christensenellales; family Borkfalkiaceae; genus UBA10281. The sequence goes on from JAFTKX010000052.1 coordinate 14,621, forward strand.
CGTTTAACAGAGATTACTGTCAAGTTTTTTGGCTTTCGGACGAAATGTTAGCCGAAAGTAGCGTGAGTTACGAATATGATTTAAACAGCGCGACCTATACGCAAGAAATAAGGTTTTGTATAAAAAATAGTGATTTTGACGTTAGAGAAAAAGCGTTTATCGGCGAAAATTCGTTAAACGTTTTGGAAGAAATTGAAAAGGTAAATCAAGCCGTCGAACAAATAGTCGGCGGAATAAGTCAAAACTCGTTAGATAGCGAAAAGGTTGAATATTTTAACGAGTGGCTTACAAATAACAACTGTTATAGAGTTGGAGAAATTTCTTCAAAAAATAGAAAGAGCCGTAGCGCATTGTTGGGGCTTGGCGGAACGGATGAATACGCACCCGTTTGCGAAGGTTACGCAAGGGCTTTAAAGGTTCTTTGCGATAGGGTTGGAATAGATTGTACGCTCGTTAGCGGTAACGCAAAAGGCGAAGCGCATATGTGGAATTTAGTTAAACTTGACGACGGTAAATGGTACGGCGTAGACAGTACATGGAACGATCCCGCAGTAAGCGGAGTAACGGAAAAAAGGTCGGGATATGAAACCAAGGATTATTTGTTCGTAGGTAGTAATACAGTAGTCGACGGCGAAAATTTCTCGTCTTCACATAAGATGGAAAACACAGTATATAGCGGTGGAGTAGCCTACTTGAACGAGCCTATTATATCTAACGAAAGATACGTAGCGCCCGAAAAGGTCAGCGAGTGGGATTGTTCGGTTTTATCCGACCAAAGCGTTGTTGCAATGCTGTATAAAACAGAAGATTATTCTATACTTAACCCTGCCTATAAGTTGATTATTAGCGGAAACGGGGCTATAATAGATTATTCAAATCAGTCTGAAACCCCTTGGAGTTTAATATCTAATTTTATAAAGGAAATCGAAATAAAAAACGGAATAACGGAAATCGGGAATTACGCTTTTTCAGGTTTGGCGATAAGCGGTATCACTTTTAGTCAGTCTGTAACAAAAATAAAAGACAACGCATTTTCAGATTGCGCAAGTTTAGAAGAAGTAGTGTTTTTATCGAGCGTTACCGAATATAGCGAAAACGCTTTTAGCGGTTGTAACAGTTTGCAAACAGTTAAAGCGCACGAAAAATCTTCGGCAAAGAACTTGGCAGTTGAAGACGGGTACGACGTGGAAATTATTTGCTCTTACGATATTTTAAATTTCGATAAAGAAATGCATTGGCTTGAGTGTGAGTGCGGACACTATAAAGATTGGAGCGCTCATCAGTTTGGCGAGTGGAAAGTTGAAAAAGACGCAACGACGAGTGAAGAAGGAATAAAAGAAAGGTCTTGCGATTGCGGATACAAAGAGCAGTCAAAAATTGAAAAAAAGCCAAATAGCGACGTAAGTTTTAAAGGGTTTAGCGACGAGCAAATTCAAACTTTAGTTTTTTACGGCGCAATCGTTTTTGGCGCTATAATTATAATTTGTATTTTAATAGGCGCGTTTAAAAAGAAAAAAGATTAAAATGGTAATAAGCGGATAACAAGTATAAGCCCCCTATAAATAAAAATGAATATATTTTTAAAAATAGGGGGTAAAAAGACTTGTTTTTTTTAAAGCGATATGTTACAATAATACACGCTGACACGAAAGAAGTTAGTGCTGCTATGGCTCAGTCGGTAGAGCGCGTCCTTGGTAAGGACGAGGTCACCGGTTCAAATCCGGTTAGCAGCTCCATAAAAAAAGACGCAAGGTAGTAACCTTGCGTCTTTTTTTATGCGGTGAAACTCGGACTTACCAAGGACATATAAAAGGGCTCCCGAAA
>JAFTKX010000053.1 GCA_017453045.1 Clostridia bacterium
GAACTTTTATCTAAAAACAAGAGTTTGCTCGACGTTATGGCAAGAGTTTTAATTGAGAGAGAAACTATTTACCAAGAAGAAGTCGATTTGATTATGGCTGGCAAAACCGCAAAAGAAGTAATGGAATTTATGGATAATAAAGAAGTAGTTACCAACCCGTTTGCAAAAGCCGAAGCAAAACAACAGCCAAAGACGGAAAGCGCGCCCGAAGTAAAGGCTGAAGAAACTCCAAGTAGCGAAGTCGAAACCAAAGAAACCGTTGAAACTGAAACTACTGCCGACTCAACGCATAAAAACGAAGAAAACCAAGAAGACAACAACTTATAGCGTTTAGCCGACAAAATTTTGTCGGCTTTTTGCCTTTTAAAAGTTCAAAAATATTGATTTACCAACTTATAGGCAAAGATTTATAAAAAATTTATAAAATTTTAGGAGAGAAAACGTTGCAAGAAAAGAATTATCAAACGCCCACTTTAAGCGTTAAACAACTTAATGATTACGACGGGTTGAAAGTGGTAGAACTTAGTATCAGCGACGTTTATCCAAACCCTAACCAACCGAGAAAAAACTTCGACAAATCGGCTTTGCGCGAACTTGCCGAATCGATAAAAACTCACGGAATTATTCAGCCTATCGTCGTTACGAAATCGGGAAATAAGTTTATGATTATTGCAGGCGAAAGACGATACCGCGCAAGTAAACTCGCCGAAATGACGACAATTCCCGCTATTGTAAAAGATTACGACGATAGAAAAATAAAAGAAATTGCAATAATAGAAAACTTGCAAAGAGAAAATTTAAACCCCATTGAAGCGGGAAACGCCATGAAAAAACTCATGGAAGAATATTCTCTCACCCAAGAAGAACTTGCCGAAAGGCTTGGAAAAAGCCGTTCGTCAGTTGCAAACACCTTGCGACTTTTAACTCTTTCTCAGCCAGTTATAAAACTCGTCGAAGAAGGCAAACTTTCGCAAGGACACGCAAGGGCGCTCGTTACCCTTCCAAAACGCGAACAAGAAAGGCTCGCGCTAAAAACTATTGAAAAGGGCTTGAGCGTAAGAGAAGTAGAAAAAGCAGTTAAAAAGATTTTAGATCCCGAAAGCCAAAAACCGCAAAAGGCAAAACGCAGTCATTCGGTCGAACTTAAAAATATGATTGAACGTATGCAAAGGGTTTTCGGTACGAAAATTTCTGCCATAGGCAACGACAATAGGGGAAGAATTTACGTTGATTATTTCACTCGCGACGATTTAGATAGAATAAGCGACCTTTTAACCGTTTTAGAAAAAGACGGCGAGAAAAAGGCGTAAAAGCGCGATAATCGACTTATACGATAGTTTATGAGCAAAATTTTAACAAATTCAATCTTTTTAAAAGACGCTTTGCCCGTTTTTATAGCGTTTATAATTATCGTCGCGGTTGTAGCGATAATAACCCTTATATTAAAAAAATATAAGTGGTCGCTTTTTAGAATTGATAAAATGAAAGGCGACGAGTTTGAAGATTTTATTAAAGAAATTTACGAACTTTTAGGCTACACGGTTATAAAGACTAAAAAAAGCGGAGATCAAGGCATAGATTTAATAGTAAAAAAACTGTTTAAAAAAACGGGTATTCAGTTAAAGCGGTATTCTAAGACTGTTGGAAATACGGCAGTTCAAGAAGCCGTCGCAGGTAAGAAATATTATAAACTCGATAGAGTTTGCGTACTTACAAATCAAACTTTTACTAAATCTGCCGTCGCGCTTGCAAAAGCAAACGGCGTAATACTAATTGATAGAGACGGCTTAAAAAAACTCATTAAAAAAGCAAAGAAAAAAAGGTAATTTTTATGAAAAAGATTTTAGCGATTTTTACGGCAAGTTGTTTACTTTTCCTTTCTTCTTGCGCGCTTTTCGGCGTAAAAGACCACGACCACGTTTTTGACGGCGAGTGGCTTTGTACGGGCGGTTATCACTACAAAGCGTGCTCGGTTGACGGATGTAAAGAAGTTTCTAATAAAGAACAACACGTTTTTGAAAACGGTAAATGTAAAATTTGCGATTACAAACAACAATCGCTTTCTACTACAAAATAAATATTTTCGTTGATACGCAAAAGACGGCGAGCCGAAATCGGCTCGCCGTCTTTAAAATTTTGCGCGGAAAAAACAAAATCTATCTGAAGGTACTCCGCGCTTTTTTGACTAAATCAAACAAAAATGCGTCTATATGTTGATTATTAGGCTTTTTATATCTGCCTATTTACCGATGATAAATTCTCGTTAGACTATTTTTCGGGAGGGGGCAAGCCCCTCCCCTACGAAATATTTATTCTTTAAATTATACGAGCGAAAGACAACTGCTTTTTCTATTGTCATTCTGGCAGTCGGCTTAGCCGACAATAGAATCTCGTTCTTTATCATTTTGCAGAGGGGCAAGCCCCTCCCCGAAATGTTTATTCTTTAAATTATACGAGCAAACGGCAACTGCTTTTTCTATTGTCATTCTGGAATTGCCGTAGGCAATGATAGAATCTCGCCTATTTAAATCCTAACTTTGTTTAAGGGGACTCTATCTCTCGCTTTGCTCGCTCCAGAGTACCATAAATCGAGTGGGTTTAAAGGTTTAGATACAAGCACCGATAGGCTCGTGAGTTCAAAAAGTCTTTGTTGACCTTGTTGGTCAGCAAAGTTTTGAGGGCGACACAGAAACAATGTATTGCGCAGGTTATAGGCCTTTAAACCATAGGGATTTCTTCTTGTTCTTTTGCAATCCCTGCTTTTTTATTTTGATAATCTTCAATAGCAGCCTTGATGGCTTCTTCGGCAAGAACTGAGCAATGTATCTTTTGCGGTGGCAAGCCTTCAAGAGTTTCAACAACCTTTTTGTTGGTAATTTTAAGCGCTTCGTCGATAGTTAAGCCGATAATCATATCGGTTGCGGTAGACGACGTAGCAATAGCGGCGGCGCATCCAAAAGTTTTGAATTTTGCGTCAACTATTACGTCGTTTTCAATTTTTAAAGTTATTTGCATTATATCTCCGCAAGAAGCGTTACCAACTTTGCCAAGACCGTCGTAATTTTCAATTTCGCCTACGTTTTTGGGGTTTCTAAACGCTTCCATTACTTTTTCGTTATACATCTTTTATTTCTCCTTTAAGGTTAAAAAGTGGGGACATTTCCCTAAGTCTTACTATCGTTGATTTTAAAGTGTCAACGACGTAATCTACTTCTTCTACAGTATTTTCTTTACCGAAAGAAAATCTTATCGTGCCATGCGCCTTTTCTTCGGAAAGACCGATTGCAAGAAGTACGTGCGACGGCTCGAGCGAGCCCGACGAACAAGCCGAACCCGACGAAACGGCAATTCCGTCCATATCTAAACTGAAAAGTATAGATTCGCCTTCGATATATTCAAACGAAAAATCGGCGTTTGACGGAAGTCTTTTTTGCATATCTCTCGCTCCGTTAAGTTTTACGAAAGGAATTTCTTTTTCAACCCTTTCAATAAATCTATCTCTAAGACTTGCAACGTATTCGTTGTCTTTTTGCATACTTTCTTTAGTGAGCCTAAGCGCTTCGGCAAAACCGACTACGCCCGGAACGTTCGTCGTTCCGCCACGGCGAGTTCTCTCTTGGTGTCCGCCCGAAATAAGCCTTGCCATAGGTATGCCGTTTTTGATATAAAGCGCGCCAACGCCCTTTGGACCGTTGAACTTATGCGCCGAAAAAGAAAGCATGTCCACGCCGAGTTTACTAACGTCGATATCTAACGCTCCCATTGCTTGAACGGCGTCGGTATGCACGAGTATTCCGTGTTCTTTAGCGATTTTTACTATTTCTTCAATAGGCTCTATCGTGCCGATTTCGTTGTTCGCGTACATACAAGAAATGAGTATAGTATTCGGGCGAATAGCCTTTTTAAGTTCGTCTAACTTAATAAAACCTTGCTCGTCAACCCCTATTAAACTGACTTCTACGCCGTCTTTTTCAAGTTCTTTGGCGGTAGAAAGCATTGCCGCGTGTTCGATACTACTCATTATAATATGGTTGCCCTTTTCTTTAAGGGCTTTAACCGTACCGCGAAGCGCCCAGTTGTCGCTTTCCGTTCCGCCCGACGTAAAATAGATTTCGTTGGGTTTTGCGCCGATAAGTTTAGCGATTAAATCGCGAGCCTCGTCAACGGCTTTTTGCGCGTCCCTACCAAAGCCGTGTTGACTGTTGGCGTTGCCGTAAACGTCCAAAAAATAGGGCGACATCTTGTCAAAAACACGCTTATCTAAACTCGTCGTCGCAGCGTGGTCAAGATAAATTCTTCTCATTATATAACCTTGCCTTCGGAGATATCTTTTAAGGTAACTCCGTCTAAAATCTCGTTTATTCCGTCAAAAAGTTTTTTCCACAGTTTAGAAGACGGACAGCAACAACCTTGTTTTGCAACGCAGTCTATTATTTCCATATTGTCTTCTTCAAGCGCGCGCACCACTTCGCCCATACGAATTTCACCGGCTGGGCGAGAGAGTAAGTACCCCCCGTTTGCCCCGCGCGTTGCCGTTACAACGCCCACGTCCGACAAAATTTTAAGCACTTTTTCGAGATATTTGCTAGATACCCCCGTACATTTTTCAAGTTCTTTTGCCGAAACAGGCTCGGTTTTTACAGCCAAAAAGGAGAGAATTTGCACTCCGTAATGGGTTTTTGATGAAATTTTCATTGCGGTTTCTCCTTTCGTTTTTAAGTGGTTTTTTTGCTTTTAACGGAAACTTTTGGTAATTCCTACCATTTAGGTAGGATTTCCTTGTATATTATATATCCAACTTTCCCCCTTGTCAACCGTTTAATATATAAAATATTAAAATTTTTAGTATAGGCGATATTGACTTTTAAAAGTTTGGGTGTTATTATACCAAAGCAAAATAAAATAGGGCTTCGGCGAAAAATTCGCCGAAGCCCTAGCATTTAAAGGAGAAAGAAAATCGAAAAACAAACTTTCTTTGGGTGTCTTTATTTTCTTTAGCGGGAGAATTGACCATTACCAAAATACTTATATTTGGTTATTTTTGGGTTGTTTAATTCTTGGTGTAGTTTATTATAAAGGATTTTTAGTTGGTTATATGAATCCCTTGTAATTTTATCATAGGTAATCATTATATCCGTACTCCTATTAGTCGTATGTTATAGTTTCATCACTGCAAACAAGTGTAACTCTATGAAAATCACCTGAAAGCCAATCTTCATTAACAATACTTTCCCATTCAGATATAGTTCCTTCATAATAAATTGTTATTATTAAGGGATAATCAGTTCCAAAAAGTCCAGAAAAAGCTCCTGCCCAAATTCTACTTATTGTTTTTGGAATAGTTACCGTTTTTAGATTGTATGACCAGTTATCTGCACTACAAAACTCAGTGATTGTTTCAATATCAATTCCATCAATATTGGTTGGAATAATTATGTTAGACAATGTTTTACCATATTCAGTTAATCCGCTAATATAATAGTTCCCTGTATCTCCCCACTGTCCAAGGTCAAATATAGCGGTTTCACTTGCGGTAATAGTAGTTGTTTGTGTTATAGGGGTATTAAAATCAAAATCAAAAACCCAATCATAACCATTTCTATTTAAGATAGGTTTGGTAGCAAGGGAATCTTCTTCAACCTGTTGTGTAGGAATTTCATTTTCACCAGTAGTAATAAAAGAAACAGTATATACAGGTTTTCTTCTTATGGTAACTGTGTAAAGGTTACTATCATTACCACAGGTTTCTAAAATATAAAATGTGTTATCACCAATTTCTAAATTTACTGTTTTGGTTGGGATAGAGTTTGTACCTTGTAAATCAGTATAAACAGTATAACCAACATTACCAATTAACTCTATTTCATTTATAAAGGAATAGGTTTCAGTGGTGTTAGATACCTTTCCATAAACGTTATTTTCAGTTACAGTTAAGGTATTAAAAGTAATTTTATTATTTTCATTAAGTTTAATATTTGGATTAACTACGTTACCTGCGTTTATAAAGGTGTCGTCATCAAAGGTAACTATAAGGTCGCCGTTATCATTGATTTCTACATTTTTAATACCAAGACCATTAACACCGTTAGTGCCGTCTTTACCTTTTAACCAGTTAAGGAAGTCGGCTTCACTACCAGTATTACCATTATCTAACCAAATTTGATATGCGGATTTACCGTCAACACCGTTAGTACCATTTATACCA
>JAFTKX010000054.1 GCA_017453045.1 Clostridia bacterium
CAAGGCTCGTAAAATAAAATCGGGTGGGATAGACCTTATCGGTCATCCCAGTCGGTTTTGTTTTACAGAAACACCGCATAACGCTGTATATAAGCCTTTAAAATAAAGGGTTAGATGCGAGTTAGCCAAGGCTCGTGAACTTGAAAAGACTTGGTAGACCTTGTTGGTCACCAAGGTTTTGAAAGTGAAACAGTTAACGCAGGCTAACGAAGTATATAAGCCTTTAAAAAACTACTTTACGGTATTAGTCTTCTCACGCTGAATTACGTCGTGAGCGCCACCTTCAACGATACTCGTTGCCGAAACTAAAGTAAGAACTGCTTTTTCTTGAAGTTCGGGAATTGATAACGCGCCACAGTTACACATAGTTGAACGCACTTTTGCAAGCGTCATTGCAACGTTGTCCTTAAGCGAGCCTGCGTAAGGAACGTAAGAGTCTACGCCTTCTTCAAAAGAAAGTTTTTTATCTCCGCCAAGGTCGTATCTTTGCCAGTTTCTTGCTCTTGCAGAGCCTTCGCCCCAATATTCTTTATAGTAAGTTCCGTCTATTGAAACTTTGTTAGACGGGCTTTCGTCAAATCTTGCAAAATATCTTCCGAGCATAACGAAATCTGCTCCCATTGCAAGAGATAAAGTAATGTGATGGTCGTAAACGATACCGCCGTCCGAACAAACGGGAACGTATATACCCGTTTCTTCAAAATATCTATCGCGTTCTGCGCAAACGTCGATAAGCGAAGTTGCTTGTCCGCGACCTATACCCTTTGTTTCACGAGTGATACAAATAGAGCCTCCGCCGATACCAACTTTAATAAAGTCTGCGCCACATTCTGCTAAAAATCTAAAACCTGCGGCGTCAACTACGTTACCAGCGCCGATTTTAACGCTATCGCCATAATGCTCTCTAACCCAAGCGATAGTGCGTTTTTGCCACTCAGAAAAACCTTCGGACGAGTCGATACAAAGCACGTCTACGCCCGCTTCGATTAAAGCAGGGATTCTTTCAGCGTAATCTCTCGTATTGATACCTGCGCCAACGACGTAACGCTTTGAAGTATCTAAAAGTTCGTTGGGGTTTTGCTTGTGAGTATCGTAGTCCTTTCTAAATACGAAACAGCAAAGTTTTTGGTCTTTAGTTACGATAGGAAGGGAGTTTAATTTATGATCCCAAATAATATCGTTGGCTTCTTTTAAAGACGTGCCTTCGGGAGCGGTAACGAGTTTATCAAACGGAGTCATAAATTCGCTAACCTTTGTCGAAAGGTCCATTCTTGAAACTCTGTAATCTCTACTCGTTACAATGCCTACGAGTTTACCGTCCGCCGTGCCGTCTTCGGTAACGGCGATAGTAGAGTGTCCAGTTTGTTCTTTTAAAGCGACTACTTCAGCCAAAGTCGTGTCGGGACGAACGTTAGAATCGCTCCTTACAAAACCTGCTTTATAAGTCTTTGCTCTTTTTACCATTGCCGCTTGAGATTCGATTGATTGCGAGCCGTAGATAAACGCGACTCCGCCTTCGGTTGCAAGCGCAACCGCTAAATTATCATCAGATACTGCTTGCATTATAGCCGAAACCATAGGGATATTCATTTCGATAGACGGTTTTTCTCCCTTTTTGTATCTTACGAGCGGAGTTTTTAAACTTACGTTTGCAGGAATACACTCTGCAGAAGAATAACCAGGGATAAGTAAATATTCGTTAAAAGTATGCGACGGTTCATTGATAAATTTTGCCATTTTTATCTTTCTCCTTTTTAATAGTCTTATTTATGCAAATAGACAAGCACCTTTTTTAAGGCGCTTGTCCATATTTTTTTAGAACAAGCCTGAAATCTTACCGCTGGAATCAACGTCGATTTTTTCGGCTGCGGGAACTTTAGGAAGCCCCGGCATTGTCATTATATCGCCCGTGAGTACGACGATAAAACCTGCGCCTGCGGAAACCTTTACGTTTCTTACCGTAACGACGAAATCTTCGGGAGCGCCGAGTTTTAACGGATCGTCGGAGAAACTGTATTGCGTTTTTGCCATACATACGGGAATTTTATCGTATCCGAGTTCTTTTAAAGTAGCAATTTGTTTTTTAACGGCAGGAGTAAAGTTTACGCCACTTCCACCGTAAACCTTAGTTACTACGTTTTCAATTTTCTTTTCGATAGTTTCGTCAAGTTCGTAACTGAAAGTAAAGTCGTTGGGTTCTTCGCAGAGTTTTACAACCGCTTCAGCCATCGCCTTTCCGCCTTCGCCACCGTCAGCCCAAACGGTAGAAAGAACTACGTTTACGCCGAGAGTTTTACATTTTTCAATAACGAGATTGATTTCCGCATCCGTATCGGTTGGGAATCTGTTAACTGCAACTACGCAAGGAAGTTTGTATACGTTTTTAATGTTGGAAACGTGACGAAGAAGGTTTGGAATACCCTTTTCGAGCGCCTCAAGGTTTTCGTTTCCAAGTTCAGTTTTAAGCATACCGCCGTGCATTTTTAACGCTCTTACGGTAGCGACCATAACTACTGCGTCGGGATTTAAACCTGCGTATCTACACTTGATATCGAGGAACTTTTCAGCGCCTAAATCTGCACCGAAACCTGCTTCGGTAATAGCGTAATCGCCAAATTCCATAGCCATTTTGGTTGCAATAACAGAGTTACAACCGTGAGCGATATTTGCGAAAGGTCCGCCGTGAACGAACGCAGGAGTTCCTTCTAACGTTTGTACGAGGTTTGGCTTTAAGGCGTCTTTAAGAAGCGCAGCCATAGCGCCGACAGCGTTAAGCTGTCCTGCGGTTACAGGCTTTTCGTCGTAAGTATAACCTACTACGATTCTCGAAAGTCTTGCTTTTAAGTCGTCGATATCGCTTGCCAAACAGAAAACCGCCATAATTTCGGACGCAACGGTAATGTCGTATCCGTCTTCTCTTGGAACACCGTTTACTCTACCGCCTAAACCGTCGGTAACGAAACGAAGTTGACGGTCGTTCATATCAACGCATCTTCTCCAAGTAATTCTTCTCGGGTCTATATTTAATTTATTGCCTTGATAAATATGATTGTCAAGCATTGCCGCTAAAAGATTGTTAGCCGCGCCGATTGCGTGGAAATCGCCCGTAAAGTGAAGGTTAATATCTTCCATAGGAACTACTTGCGCGTAACCACCGCCCGCAGCGCCACCTTTAACGCCGAATACAGGGCCTAACGACGGCTCGCGGAGAGCAACTACGGAATTTTTACCGATTTTTCTAAGACCGTCGGCAAGACCGATAGTCGTAGTGGTTTTACCCTCGCCAGCAGGGGTTGGGGTTATTGCGGTAACTAAAACGAGTTTACCGTTTTTTCTACCCGTTTTTCCAAGTACGTTGTAGTCGATTTTTGCTTTATATTTTCCGTACGGTTCAAGATAATCGTCGTGAATACCTACTACTTTTGCAATTTCGGTAATAGGTTTCATTGGGGTTGCCTGAGCAATTTCAATATCGCTTAAATATGCCATTTTATATTTTCTCCTAAATTTAGAATTTCGTTATGTGCTAGTTTTAGAATTTCGTTAATACTGACTGAAAAGTTTTATCAAGTGAGTATTTAAAGGCTTAGATGCGAGCAAGACGAGGCGTTTAAGTTTTAGAGGCAGGGAGCGACCTCTTTGGTCGCAGGAATGTCTATAAAACTTAAAGAACAAAGTATTGCGACGCAGACAAGCCTTTAAATCACTTTTTGAAATAATTTACAGCGCTCTCAAACATCTTCATATCATACTCGCCGATAACATTTTTATAAAGATTTCTTCCTATTCTTTCGCTGTGTCCCATCTTGCCGAAAACTCTACCGTCGGGGGACGTAATACCTTCGATAGCGTAGACGGAATCGTTGGGGTTAAAGCGAATATCAGAAGTTGCGTCGCCGTCAAAATCAACGTATTGAGTAGCAATTTGACCGTTTGTGGCAAGAAGTCTTACCGTCTTTTCGTCGGCTAAAAATCTTCCTTCGCCGTGAGAGATAGGAACTGTGAATACGTCGCCTACGTTAGTTTGCGAAAGCCAAGGCGATTTGTTAGACGCAATTCTTACTCTTACAAGTTTTGACTGGTGACGGGCTATGGTGTTATAAGTTAAGGTCGGATTATTTTCGTCTGCGTCGACGATTTTCCCAAACGGCACGAGTCCAAGTTTAACGAGCGCTTGGAAACCGTTACAAATACCCGCCATAAGACCGTCTCTTTGACCGAGCAACTTTTCAACTTCTTCTTTTACTTGCGCGTTTCTAAAGAACGCCATAATAAACTTACCAGAACCGTCGGGTTCGTCGCCACCTGAGAAACCGCCCGGAACGAATACCATTTGCGAAGTAGCAAGTTTTTTGCTAAATTCTTCAACGCTACGCTTAATTCCGTCTTGCGTTAAATTGTTGACTACGAAAATTTCGGCTTTTGCGCCCGCGTCTTCCATAACCTTTGCCGTATCAAATTCGCAGTTAGTTCCTGGGAATACGGGAATCAATACCGTCGGACGAGCAACAGCCACTTTTGGAGTAACTCTTTCGGTTGCGCTAAAACTAAAGTTTTCAAGTTTAACTCCGCCTTTTTCTTTTACGGGGAATACGCTTTCAAGTTTTGCTTCGTAATCTTTAGAAAGTTCACAAAGGGCAACTTTTTCGCCTTTTCTCGAAATATTAGCGTCGTCCGTTACAGTACCTATTCTCTTAATTCCTAAATCTTCAGTCGCTTCGATTATGAACGCGCCGTAATTGTACCCGAAAATACACTTGTGGCAAACACTATCGTCAAAAGCAAAGCCCAAGCCGTTACCCATACACATCTTGAGTACGCCTTCGGCAACTCCACCGTAAGTCGGAGTCCAACAAGATAAAACTTTACCTTCTCTCATCCACTTCGTAAGGCGGTTGAAATTTGCAATTACGCTTTCGGCTTTAGGAAGTCCGTTTTCGTCTTTTTCGGGTTTTAAGAGATATACTCCACTTCCCGCTTTTTTGAAATCGTTTGAAATTACGTCGTCGGTTTTACCCGTCGTAACGGCAAACGATACGAGAGTTGGCGGAACGTCTAAATCTTCAAAAGAACCGCTCATAGAGTCCTTTCCGCCGATTGAACCTATGCCGTAATCAAGTTGAGCCTTGAACGCTCCAAGAAGCGCGGAAAGCGGTTTTCCCCATCTTCTTTCGTCTTTATTGGGCTTTTCAAAATATTCTTGGAAAGTAAGGTAAACGTCCTTAAATTCCGCGCCCGTAGCTATGAGTTTTGCAACCGATTCGACGACTGCGAGATAAGCGCTGTGATAAGGGCTCTTTTCGGCTATGAACGGGTTATAACCCCAAGACATATACGAACAATCGTCGGTGTGCTTTTTCTCCATTGAGATTTTATGTACCATCGCTTGAATTGGGGTAAGTTGGTTTTTACCGCCAAAAGGCATAAGTACCGTGCCTGCGCCTATGGTAGAGTCAAACCTTTCTGATAAGCCCCTTGTCGAGCAAATATTAAGGTCGCCTGCAAGCGATTTATATCCCGAAATAAAATCTTCGGAGATTTCTTTTTGATAATCTTCGGGTTTAGAAAGAGTTATATCAACGTGTTTTTCAGCGCCGTTTGAATTTAAAAACTCTCTCGAAAGGTCAACTATGGTCTTGCCGTTCCAACGCATTTTAAGTCTTGGTTCTTCGGTAACTTTTGCAACTACCGTCGCTTCCAAGTTTTCGGATAAGGCAAGTTCCATAAATCTTTCAACGTCTTTAGCCTCAACGACTACCGCCATACGCTCTTGCGATTCGCTGATTGCAAGTTCAGTTCCGTCCAAACCGTCGTATTTTTTAGGAACGGCGTTAAGGTCGATATCAAGACCGTCGGCAAGTTCGCCAACCGCGACCGATACACCGCCTGCGCCAAAGTCGTTACATCTTTTAATAAGCCTACTCGCTTCTTCGTTTCTGAAAAGACGTTGAAGTTTTCTTTCTTCGGGGGCGTTACCCTTTTGAACTTCCGCTCCGCAAGTTTCAAGCGATTCTACGGTGTGCTTTTTAGAAGAACCCGTTGCTCCACCGCAACCGTCTCTACCCGTTCTACCGCCGAGAAGTATTACTATATCTCCGTCTTCGGGGCGTTCGCGCCTAACGTTTTTGGCTGGAGCGGCTGCGATTACCGCGCCGATTTCCATACGCTTTGCTGCGTAACCGTCGTGATAAAGTTCGTTTACCATACCCGTTGCTAAGCCTATTTGGTTACCGTAAGAAGAATAACCTGACGCAGCGGTTTGAACTATTTTTCTTTGCGGAAGTTTGCCCTTTATCGTTTGGTCGATAGGTTTTAAAGGGTTTGCAGCGCCCGTAACTCTCATTGCGCCGTAAACGTAAGATCTACCCGAAAGCGGATCTCTTATCGCTCCGCCGATACAAGTAGCCGCGCCACCGAAAGGCTCTATTTCAGTCGGGTGGTTGTGAGTTTCGTTTTTGAAAAGTAAAAGCCAAGGCTCTTTTACCCCGTCTGCTTCAACTTCAATTTTAACCGTACAAGCGTTGATTTCTTCGGACTCGTCGAGTTTGTCGAGTTTGCCGTGCTTTTTAAGATACTTTACGGCAAGCGTTGCTACGTCCATAAGATTTACGGGTTTAGTTCTACCGAGTTCCTTTCTTACAGCCAAATAATTTTGGTAAGTTTTTTCTAATAGTTCGTCTTCAAACTTAACGTTATCGATCGTGGTTAAAAAAGTAGTGTGTCTACAATGATCCGACCAGTAAGTATCTATCATTTTTATTTCGGTAATGGTCGGGTTTCTCTTTTCCGAAATAAAGTATCGTTGACAAAAACTAATATCGTCTAAATCCATAGCAAGACCGTTCTTTTTAATAAAGTCGGCAAGCCCTTTTTTGTCTAAATCAATAAAGCCGTCTAAAGTTGCTACGCTATCCGGAATATCGTAAACGGCAACTAAAGTTTCGGGTTTTTCCAAAGACGCTTCTCTTGCTTCAACGGGGTTTATAACGTATTTTTTAATAGCGTCGACTTCCGCGCCCGTAAGTTCTCCGCCTAAAACGTAAACTTTTGCAGAACGGATAATAGGTCTTTCACCAAGCGACGCAATTTGTATACATTGAGCCGCGCTATCCGCTCTTTGATCAAATTGTCCCGGGAGATATTCAACGGCAAAAACCTTACAATCTTTATAATCGGGGGTTTCGGTTGCAATATCTAATTGCGGTTCTGAAAAAACGGTGTCTATCGACTTTTTGAATAATTCTTCACTAATGCGCTCTGCGTCGTAACGGTTTAAAATTCTTAAACTTTTAAGACCTTTTATGCCTACTAAATTTACGAGTTCATTAAGTAAAGAATCGGCTTCGTGCGCAAGCCCTTCCTTTTTTTCAACGAAAATTCTATATACCATTATTTGTCCTCCGTTAAGGCTTTAAGCGCCCTTTGACCTATATCTTTGCGATAATAAGCGTTGTCAAAAGAAATTTTTTCAACCTTTTCATACGCAGTTTTGATTGCGGTTTTTAAATCGTCTTCAACCGCGGTAACGCCAAGCACTCTACCGCCGTTCGTTACAAGTTTGTCGCCCTTTTTAGCAGCGCCCGCAACGTATACCGAACTTAACGTTTGGCTTGGAATATTTATTTCGTAGCCCTTGCCGTAAGAAGACGGATAACCGTTAGACGCCATAATTACGCAACAAGCGCTTTTATTACTAAATTTTACTTCTACTTCACAAAGCCTTTCGTTTGTAACCGCTTGCATTACGGTTAAAAGGTCGCTTTCAAGTAGAGGGAGAACGACTTGCGTTTCGGGATCGCCAAAACGACAGTTATACTCTATAACTTTAGGTCCGTTTTCGGTAATCATAAGCCCGAAATATAAACAACCTTTAAACGTTCTACCTTCTTTTTTCATTGCGTTAACGGTAGGAAGAAAAATCTTTTCCATACAAACCGACGCAATATCTTCGGTATAATACGGGTTTGGGGCAACCGTACCCATACCGCCCGTGTTTAAACCTTCGTCGCCGTCTTTTGCTCTTTTGTGGTCCATTGAAGAAACCATAGGAACGACGGTTTTTCCGTCGGTAAAAGCCAAGACTGAAACTTCAGGTCCTACTAAAAACTCCTCTATAACGACGTTATCGCCACTTGCGCCGAAAACTTTGTCGCTCATCATAGATTTGACGGCGTCTACCGCTTCGTCGTAATTTTTTGCGATAATAACGCCCTTTCCAAGCGCTAAACCGTCGGCTTTGATAACGATAGGGAATTTTTGAGTTTTTAAATAATCTATTGCTTTTTCTTCGTCGTTAAAAATCTCGTAAGTAGCGGTTGGAATACCATACTTTTTCATAAGATCTTTTGAAAACGCTTTACTGCCTTCAATAATTGCGGCAGCCTTGCTCGGTCCAAAACACGGAATACCCTTTTCGTTTAACGCGTCTACCGCGCCGAGCACTAACGGATCGTCGGGGGTTACGACTGCGTAATCTATTTCGTTTTGAACTGCAAATTCTACTATTTTTTGAATATCTTTCGCGCCGATATCAACGCATTCGGCGTCGGCAGAAATACCCCCGTTTCCCGGAAGGGCGTAAATTTTTTCTACCTGTTCGTTCTTTTTTAAGGCTTTTATGACGGCGTGTTCTCTACCGCCTCCGCCAATAACGAGTAATTTCAAAACAGTTCTCCTTTAAGCGTAAATGGGAAATTTTGCGCAAAGCGCCGAAACTTCTTCTAAAACTTGTTCTTTGTTTCCCTCAAAATCAACGGCAATTAACTTAAGCCATTTTGCAATGAGTTTCATTTCTTCTTCTTTAAAGCCCCTTGAAGTAATCGCAGGAGTTCCAAGCCTTATACCGCTTGTAACGAAAGGCGATTGCGGGTCGTTTGGAATAGTGTTTTTATTAGCGGTAATATGTACTTCGTCAAGACGCTTTTCAAAATCTTTGCCCGTAACGTTAAAGTTGCGAAGGTCAACGAGCATAAGGTGGTTGTCCGTTCCGCCCGATACAATTCTAAAACCTTCTTCTTTCATAGCGTTACATAACGCTTGAGCGTTTTTAACAATTTGCTTTTGATAGTCCTTAAACTCGTCGGTAAGCGCTTCGCCAAACGCAACTGCTTTTGCAGCGATAATATGCATTAAAGGTCCGCCTTGAGTGCCGGGAAAAACGGCTTTGTCTATTTGTTTTGCAAACTTTTCTTTGCAAAGGATAAGACCGCCCCTTGGACCTCTTAAAGTCTTATGCGTAGTCGTGGTTACAACGTCGGCGTAAGGTACGGGACTTGGATGAAGACCTGCAGCGACAAGCCCTGCAATGTGAGCCATATCGACCATATAGTAAGCGCCAACTTCGTCGGCAATTTCTCTAATTTTAGCAAAGTCGATAGTCCTTGAATAAGCGCTTGCGCCCGCGATAATAAGTTTAGGTTTATTTTCAAGGGCAACCTTTCTCATTTCTTCGTAGTCTAAAACTTCGCTTTCGGGGTTTACTTCGTAGGGAACGATATTGAAATATTTACCCGAAATATTTACGGGCGAGCCGTGAGTTAAATGTCCGCCGTGAGCAAGACTTAAGCCCATAATAGTATCGCCCGGGTTTAAAAATGCAAAGCAAACGGCAAGGTTTGCGCTTGCGCCCGAGTGGGGTTGAACGTTTGCGTGTTCCGCGCCGAAAAGTTTTTTAGCCCTTTCTCTTGCGATATTTTCAACAACGTCGACGCATTGACATCCGCCGTAATATCTGTGCGCAGGAAAACCTTCGGCATACTTGTTGGTAAGTACCGTTCCCGCAGCCAAAAGCACCCCTTTTGAAACTATATTTTCGGACGCTATAAGTTCGATATTATCTTGTTGTCTTTTAAGTTCAGCCATGCAGGCTTCGTGGACTTCTTTATCAAAGCATTCAAGTTCTTCAAAAAAGTTCATTTTAATTCTCCCGTAAATTATGAGATTTTTATTTCATTTTCCCTTGTTGATTATCTATATTTGGCAACGTGACGTTGCATCCGCCTTTTCAAGTGCTTTTAAAGGATTAGCAACAAGGTAGGCGAGGCTCGTTAAACAACAAACCTTAAGAAGTGTTTTTTTAGAGTGTAGTTGCAAGCAAGTCGATTTTATCAAGTGAGTAATTTAAAGCCTTAGATGCGAGCACACCAAGGCTCGTGAGCCCGAAAAGACTTGGTAGAACTTTTCGTTCACCAAGATTTTGAGAGCGAAACAGTAAACGAAGGTGTGCGAAGTATATAAGGCTTTAAATTTTAGTGGTGGAACAAACGCATCCCAGTAAATGCCATTACCATATCGTGATCATCAGCCGCTTTAATAACTAAATCGTCGCGAACTGACCCACCCGGTTCGGCGATATAACTTACACCGCTACGGAACGCTCTTACAATATTATCAGAGAACGGGAAGAAAGCGTCTGAGCCTAAAGAAACGCCTGTAATAGTCTTAAGGTATGCAGCCTTTTCTTCTCTAGTAAATTCTTCGGGTTTTACGGCGAAATATTGTTGCCACTTGCCTTCCGCTAAAACTTCGTCGCAGTCGTCCGAAAGGTAAATATCAATTATATTGTTCTTTTCAGGTCTACCTACGCCGTCGGCAAATTGAAGACCTAACACCTTGTCGTGCATGCGAAGATGCCAAAGGTCAGCCTTTTGAGCGGCAAGACGAGTACAATGTATTCTCGATTGTTGACCTGCACCTACGCCGATTGCTTGTCCGTCGGTTGCAAAGCATACGGAGTTCGATTGAGTGTATTTTAAAGTGATAAGCGAAATAATAAGGTCGATTGCCTTATCTTCGGGTAAATTCTTGTTTGCGGTTACGATATTTTTCAAAAGGTCGCGGTCGATTTTGAAATTGTTTCTACCTTGTTCAAAAGTAATACCGTAAACTTGCTTAGTTTCGATTTCGGCAGGAACGAAATTAGGATCGATTTTAACTACGTTATAAGTGCCTTTTCTCTTTGCGCAAAGAATTTCAAGCGCTTCTTTAGAATAAGATGGAGCGATAACGCCGTCAGAAACTTCACGAGCGATAATTTTAGCCGTTACTACGTCGCATTCGTCGGATAATGCAATCCAATCGCCGAAAGACGACATTCTGTCAGTTCCCCTTGCTCTTGCGTAAGCGCAAGCGAGCGGAGAGTCGTCTAATCCTTCGATATCGTCAACAAAGCATGATTTTTTAAGTTTGTCGGAAAGTTTTTTTCCTACCGCCGCAGACGTTGGCGAAACGTGCTTAAAACTCGTAGCGCAAACCATACCCGTAGCGGTTTTGAGTTCTTTAACGAGTTGCCAAGAGTTGAACGCGTCAAGGAAATTGATATATCCCGGTCTTCCGTTTAAAATTTCAACGGGGAGTTCCGAGCCGTCTGCCATATATATTCTCGATGGTTTTTGATTTGGGTTACAACCGTATTTTAATGCAAATTCTTTCATTTTTTTGCTCCTTATTTGTTTTTATTTACTACTCTGGTTTCAGATTCGCCCGTTGCGATATCTATATATCTAACGAAAAGTGAAACTTTGTTGTCTTCGTTAAGATTAGTCCAAATTAAATCGGTAAGTTCGTCGATAGAAACGTTTGGAAGTTCCAAAGTTTTCGGCTCGCCCTCAAAAGACGGGAGCGGATTGCCGTCGCAAGCGTAAGTGTGAATAAACTTTGCTCTACCTGCCACGGGATTTGAATAAGCGTAAGTAAATCTTTCGCAACTGCTGTCGTCGCCCTCGGCGCTCTTTAAAATTGAGAAAGCGTAATTCATATCGCCGTTTTCGCGGTGGATAATACCCGAAATTCTCGGAGTAAAATTCGGTTTATCGTCTTCAAACTCACGAGTTCTAAGCGCTTGCTCGAAAGTCATTTGTCTATCCATAAGTTCGTAAATCGTATCGGTTTGGTCGCCGTTTGTAACGATAGTTTTATTTCCCAAAACTCTTACGGGATAATAGATAATGAGATGGGGATCTACCATCTTCGATTCGTCGAACGCTTTGGTACGCATAGCGTCGCCTTCTAAACAAAATACGCGGTTACGGCTATTTACGCTTCTACCCATAATAAAGTACGCGGTTACCGCCTTTTTTCCGTCGGCGCTCTTGCCGATTATAATACCCCTGCCGTGATACGCCAAAGAATTGAGTTCGTTTGCAATGGTTGATACCTTCATTTTATTCTCCTTTTATGTAAACTCTATCGTCTTTTACAGTAATTTTTCCGTCGCAAAAAAGCCTTACTGCCTTTGGTAGAAGTTGCCACTCGGCTTCTTCCATAATTCTTCTTTGCAAGGTTTCGGGCGTGTCGCCCTGTTTCACTTCAACTGCTTTTTGAAGTATGATAGGACCGGCGTCGCATTCGGGAGTTACTATATGAACGGTTGCACCCGAGAGTTTTACACCCTTTGCAAGCGCCGCTTCGTGCACCTTTAAACCGTAATACCCCTTACCGCAAAAAGACGGGATAAGAGCGGGGTGAACGTTTATTATTCTGTTTGGAAATTTTTGATATACTTGTTCGTCGATAATGGTTAAAAAACCTGCTAAAACGACTAAATCTATTTTTTCTTCTACCAAAACGTCGGCAATGGCTTTTGAATAGTCGCTAATAGACGAATAGTCTTTTCGAGAAAGAACTTTTGACGGAATTCCGTTTTTCTCTGCCCTTTCTAACGCGTAAACGCCTTCTTTTGAAGAAAGAACGAGTGATATTTTTCCGTTTCCTACCTCTCCCCTTTTCTCCGCGTCGATAAGGGCTTGGAGATTAGTTCCGCCACCCGAGACGAGCACCGCTATTTTTAACATAAGATAACGCCTTCGTCTTCGCTTTTTACGATTTCGCCTATAACGTAAGCGTCTTCGCCGTGTGATTTTAAAATTTCAAGAGCCTTGTCAACGTCTTCTTTAGCGACGACTGCGCACATACCAACGCCCATATTGAAAGTGTTAAACATATCTCTTTCGTCAATGTTGCCAACCTTTTGCATAAGTTTAAAAATAGGAAGAATTCTAACGTCTTCTTTTTTAATCTTTACGCCAAGACCTGCTGGAATTGAACGGGGCATATTTTCATAGAAACCGCCGCCCGTAATATGCGAAACGCCTTTAACCTTAACTTGTTCAAAAAGGGCAAGCATAGGTTTAACGTAAATTTTGGTAGGGGTGAGTAAAGTTTCGCCGAGCGACTTACCGCCAAGTTCTTCAACGGGCGATTTAAGATCGCAATTTTCAACGTCGAAAATCTTTCTTACGAGCGAGAAACCGTTTGAGTGTACGCCCGAAGACGGAAGGGCTATCATAACGTCGCCCTCTTTCATTGAGTTTTTATCAATAACTTTGTCGCGGTCGACAACGCCTACCGAAAAACCTGCTAAATCGTATTCGTCGATAGGATAAAAACCGGGCATTTCGGCAGTTTCGCCACCGATAAGTCTACTACCCGACTGAACGCAACCTTCGGCAACGCCTGCAACGATGTCCGCAATTTTTTCGGGGACGTTCTTTCCGCAAGCGATATAATCAAGGAAGAATAACGGTTTTGCTCCGCAACAAATGACGTCGTTTACGCACATTGCTACGCAGTCGATACCAACCGTGTCGTGCTTGTCCATTAAAAAAGCAATTTTAAGTTTAGTTCCAACGCCGTCCGTTCCCGAAACGAGTACGGGTTGTTTCATACCCGTAATATCAAGTGGGAAAAGACCACCAAATCCGCCGATATCGGCGTCCGCTCCGTCAACGATAGTTCTCGCGACGTGCTTTTTCATAAGTTCAACCGCTTTATATCCCGCGGTAATATCAACGCCCGCTGCTGCGTAACTGTCTGATTTAGAATTTTTATGCATAATATTTCTCCTTGATTTTATTCCTTGCCGTTCCAGCAATACGTACAAAGTTTACACGGCTCTAAACCTATTGATTTTACAAGCCCTTCGAGTGATTGAAATTCAAGCGACGAGAAGTTAAATTTTTTACAAATGGCTTCTCTCATTTTTCTACCGCGCTCGGTTTCGGCGTCGCTATATTCGTCTAAATGTTTAAAACCTTCTTCGCCTTCGAGTTCTAAAATCGTTCTTCTCGTTATAAGTTCAAGGTCGCCCGTCGCTCTGGTAAAATTAAGGTATTTACAACCGTACATAATGGGTGGACAAGCCGATCTCATATGCACGGCTTTAGCGCCGTTTGAATAAAGAAAATCAACCGTTTCTTTAAGTTGCGTTCCGCGAACTATAGAATCGTCTACGAAAAGTAGATTTTTCCCTTCGATAAGGTCGTGAACGGGAATTTGTTTCATCTTTGCAATTTTACTTCTTTGCAGTTGATTTGACGGAGTAAAACTGCGCGCCCACGTAGGCGTATATTTTACGTAAGGACGGGCAAACGGAACTCTACTCGCGTTTGCGTAACCTATTGCGTGGGGCGTACCCGAATCGGGAACACCGCCAACGTAATCAAGGTCTTGCGCCTTGCCGTTTTTCTTGTCGTACTCGGCTAAAATTTCGCCGTTTTTATATCTCATTACTTCTACGTTTATCCCTTCGTAAGTCGAAGTTGGGAATCCGTAGTAAGACCAAAGAAACGCGCACACTCTCATTTCCTTTTGCGGTGGAGCGAGTTGAACTATTCCGTCGTCCGGGGAAATTTCAACGATTTCGGCAGGACCAAGTTCTTTTACGTTTGTAAAGCCTAACTTCGTGTTTGCAAAAGACTCGAAAGTAACGCTGTATCCATCTTCTCCTTTACCGATAATAACGGGAATTCTTCCCATCTTGTCCCTTGCGGCGATAAGATGTCCGTTTTCTTTAAGCATAAGTATCGAAAGAGTGCCTTTTACTTTTTCTTGCGCGTATTTAATACCTTCGGTAAAACTGCTCTTTCTGTTTATGAGAGCGGCGACGAGTTCGGTTGAATTTACTCTACCGCCCGTCATCGCGTCGAAATGACCGCCGTCGTCAACTATTTCTTGTATAAGTTCGTCGGCGTTATTAACAACGCCGATTGTGGAAATAGCGTAAGCCCCGCTTCTCGAACGAATAAGCATAGGTTGCGGATCCGTATCGCTTATACAACCTATGCCCGCCGTACCGCGCATTTCTTCTAAATCGTCTTCAAACTTAGTACGAAACGGCGAATTTTCGATATTGTGTATTTTTCTTTGTAACCCGATTTTTTCATCATACGCGGCAAGTCCACCCCTTCTCGTTCCGAGATGCGAGTGATAGTCAACGCCGAAAAAAACGGTAACAAGGCATTCCTTTTTAGACGTAATCCCAAAAAAACCGCCCATTGCTCCTCCTGTATTTAACCGTCTTGTTTTTGAGTTGTGTCCGTTAATTTTTATTTATCAATTTGCCTTTTAGTTGCAAATGCAAATTATCTAACTTCAAAGAAAAGTTTAGATAAGGTCATAGGATCTACGTACTTACCGTCTTTATAAACTCTCATATTGCCCGACGCAATTTCGTCGATAAGCATAACGTTTCCGTCTTTATCGTAACCGAATTCAAATTTAATATCGTAAAGAATAAGACCTAACTCTTTAAGGTCGTCGGCAACGATACGAGTAATTTTTTGAGTCATTGACTTAACGTCGTCGTATTGCTCCGCTGTCATAACGCCAAGGTCAACGAGTCCGTCTTTAGTTACGAGCGGATCGCCTTTAGCGTCGTTTTTAAAAGTCGTTTCTACGTATTCGGGAAGGTCAGCGCCTTCTTCGATATAATCGCTGTATCTTCTGTAGAAACTACCTACCGCTTTATGACGGCAAATTACTTCCAAACCCTTTCCGAAAGGTTTTGCAGGAAGAACTTCCATAGTCGTCTTTTTAAGATCTGCGCTTACGTAGTGAGTTTTAATGCCCGCAGCGTTTACTTTTTCAAAGAAATAGATAGACATACGAAGATTTACGTCGCCTACGCCGTCGATAGTAAGACCTACAGAGTTTTCGCCCGGATCAAACACGCCGTCTTTTCCCGTGCAATCGTCTTTGAACTTAAGAAGGTAATTTCCATTTTCTAAAGCGAATACGTCTTTGGTTTTACCGGTGTAAACAAGAGTCTTTGTCATTTTTATTTTCTCCTTTATGTTATAAAAAATTTATTTTCTTAATTAGCCGTTATATCTTGCCGAAATTTCAGCGTCTTTTTCAAGGACTTTTTTAGCGTCATTAGCGCGTTTATCTTCAAGTTTTTTAGCCAAAACCTCGTCGGATAAAGCGAATATTTGAGCGCAAATTAAAGCGGCGTTTACAGCCCCGTTGATTGCAACCGTAGCAACGGGAATTCCCGATGGCATTTGAACGGTTGATAAAAGGGCGTCTACGCCGTCTAAATTAGTTGATTTACAAGGTATACCGATAACGGGTAAAGTAGTTCTTGCCGCAATAGCGCCTGCAAGATGCGCTGCCATACCTGCCGCTGCAATGATTGCTCCAAATCCGTTATTTTTTGCGTTTGCGGCAAAATCGCCCGCTTCGTCGGGCGTTCTGTGCGCTGAATATACGTGAACTTCGTATGGAATATCTAAAGATTTTAAAGTGTTAATTGCTTTTTCTACGATAGGAAGGTCGCTATCGCTACCCATTACAATTCCTACTTTTTTCATAATAATATCTCCTATAATAAAAATTAGGCGCACTAATTCTCTATAGAACAGTGCGCCCAGACGGTCGGCAAAAAAGGGTTTCCCCAAACGGTTTTCCGTTTCCCCGTGGTATACCACGCAATCCGTCAGTCGCAGAAAACCTTTATTGACATTATAATAACAAATACTAAAAATATTGTCAAGCAAGAAACGACACATTTTTCAATTTTTATTATAAAATAATAAAATAGATTTTTAAGTAAAAAAATGCGGTTTTGACACCGCATTTTAATTAGATTTTTTCTTCGCTTTCGCAATAAATACATTTGTAAACTCCCTGCTTTTCGGTTTTAACGAACTTGTGGTCAAGTTCTTGTTCAACCGAAACTATACATCTTGGGTTTTTACACTTAATTTGGTTTACGATAACGCCGTCTTCGGTATGGGTTGGCAAAACTCCGTTTTCAGCGTCTTTTAAAAGTTTTAAAATGAGAGCCATACGCATATATTTGCCGTTTAAAACTTGCTTAAAATAGCACGCTCTTTTATCGTCGTCTACTTTAACGCTTATTTCGTTTACTCTCGGTAGCGGATGCAATACGCAAGTATCTTCTTTTGCAAGTTGCATTTTTTCAGCAGTTAAAATATAACTGTCTTTAAGCCTTTCGTATTCTTCGGGATCAAAAAATCTCTCGCGCTGAATTCTCGTCATATAGAGAATATCCAAGTCTTTTAAAGAGCCTTCTAAATCGGCTGTTTCCACGTAAGGCATTTTATTTTTTTCAAGCACGTCTTCTTTTATATACTTTGGAAGTTTAAGTTCTTCGGGAGAAATTAAAACTATCTTAATACCCGTATATCTTGAAAGCGCGTTTATGAGCGAATGCACCGTTCTTCCGTATTTTAAATCACCGCAAAAACCCACCGATAAGTCGTTTAAACGCCCTTTTTCCCTATAAATTGTGAGAAGATCAGCAAGCGTTTGAGTAGGATGGCAATGACTTCCGTCGCCTGCGTTTATAAGCGGAATAGTAGCGTTTTTCGCAGCGACGTAAGGCGCTCCTTCTTTGGGGTGGCGCATAGCAATAATATCCGCGTAACAACTTATAACCTTTGCTGTATCCGCAATACTCTCGCCCTTTGACGCGGACGAACTGCCCGCTTCGGAAAAGCCTATTACGCTACCGCCAAGTTCAAGCATAGCCGCTTCAAACGAAAGACGGGTTCTCGTCGACGGCTCGAAAAAGAGCGTCGCAAGTTTTTTACCTTTACATTTTTCTGCGTACTTCGACGGATTTTCACTTATGTCGCACGCCGTTTTAATAATCTCGTCAAGTTCTTCAACCGTTAAATCAACGGTGTCGATTACACTTCTTTTCATATTATGCCTTTGCGCCGTAAACTTCAAGATATTTTTTAATTCTGTTTACGTTTTCTTCGTTTGCTTTATCTTCTTCTAAATATTCGATAATGTCGTAAACGTCAACAACCGAATATACGGGAAAACCGAATTCTTCGCCGACTTCAGCCATTGCGCTCTTTTCGGTTTGACCTTTTTCTTTACGGTCAACCATAACGAAAGTTGCGCAAACTTTTACGCCTTGAAGACCTTTCATAATTTCCATAGTTTCTCTAATTGCAGTACCTGCGGTTATAACGTCTTCAACGATAACTACTTCTTCGCCCGCGCTTGGCTTGTATCCTACGAACACACCGCCTTCGCCGTGGTCTTTGGCTTCTTTTCTGTTAAAGAAGAAAGGTACGTTAAGTCCGTTTTTAGAAAGAGCGATAGACGCCGAAACAGCAATGGAAATTCCCTTGTAAGCAGGTCCGTATAAAACGGCTTGCTTTTCGCCCATTTTATCAAGATAACTTTTAGCGTAAAATTCGCCGAGTTTTGCGATATTTTCACCCGTTTTAATTTCGCCCGCATTGATAAAATAAGGAATTTTTCTTCCGCTTTTTGCGGTAAAATCGCCAAATTTCAATACGCCTGCGTTTTGTAAAAATTGTATAAACTCTCTTTTATAACTTTCCATCTTTATATCTCCTTAATCCACAAATTCCGCTAAACATCTCTCGTAAGCGCCAACGGGGTCTTCTGCCGCCGTAATAGGACGACCTACTACGATATAATCCGAACCGATTTTCTTTGCTTCGGCAGGAGTCATAACTCTCTTTTGATCGCCTTTATCTCCATCGGCAAATCTTACGCCCGGAGTAACCGTTAAGAACTTCTCTCCGCAAACGCCGTGAACTTTGCCAGCCTCAAGCGGAGAACAAACTACGCCGTCAAGCCCTGCTACTTTAGCGTTATGAGCGTAGTGCATTACTACCTCGTCGATAGGTTTTTCAATCAAAAGGTCTTTTCTCATACTTTCTTCGTCGGTTGAAGTGAGTTGAGTTACGGCGATTAAAAGAGGACGAGTTCCGTCTTCTCTTGTCAAACCTTCGATAGCGGCTTGCATCATTTTAACAGTTCCGCCAGCGTGAAGGTTGGTCATATCAACGTCAAGACGGGATAAAACCGCCATTGATTTTTTTACGGTGTTTGGAATATCGTGAAGTTTAAGGTCAAGGAATATTTTATGTCCCCTTGCCTTGATTTCCCTTACGATAGAAGGACCTTCGGCATAAAAAAGTTCCATACCGATTTTCACGAAAGGCTTTCTACCCGTAAACTTATCCAAAAAGTCTAAAGTTTTTTGCTTACTGTCAAAATCGCAAGCGATAATTACGTCTTTACCCATTACTTAACTCCTTTGATTATATCTCTTAAATTTTCAATTTTATACTTTTTCATAACGGCAGGCAAATCGTCGATAATTTGCTTGCTCGCGTAAGGATTTATAAGGTTTGCCGCGCCAACTTCTACTGCCGTTGCGCCTGCAAGCATCATTTCTATAACGTCTTCGGCAGAAGAAATACCACCCATGCCGATAACGGGAATTTTTACTGCGTTTGCAACTTGATAAACCATACGAACGGCTACGGGAAAAATTGCAGGACCTGAAAAACCGCCCATCTTGTTTGCAATAACGGGTTTTCTCGTTCTTAAATCAATTCTCATACCGAGAAGCGTGTTTATCAGACTTACGCCGTCCGCGCCCGCGTCTTCAACTGCTTTTGCAATGGCTACGATATCGGTTACGTTTGGCGAAAGTTTAGCGATAACGGGCTTATTGACCGACTTTTTAACTGCGCTAATAATTTCGTACGCGCCATTTTCAGACGAGCCGAAGTTAGTTCCGCCTGCGTGAACGTTAGGACAACTGATGTTAATTTCAAGCCAACCTACTTGATCTTGTTTATCCAACAAACTTGCCGTGTAAACGTATTCTTCTACCGAGAAACCGCCTACGTTTGCCATTACTTTTTTGTTAAAGCATTTTGCAAGGCGAGGAAGTTCTTCGGATATAACTTTGTCAACGCCGGGGTTTTGAAGCCCTACCGCGTTTATCATACCTGCGTAACACTCTGCAATTCTCGGCGTAGGATTGCCAAATCGAGCGTCTTTCGTAGTACCTTTAAACGAAAAAGTACCCAAACAGTTTATATCGTAAAATTCAGCAAACTCGTAGCCGTAACCAAAAGTTCCGCTCGCAGGAATTATCGGGTTGTCGATTTCTATACCGCAAAGGTTTACTTTCATTTCTCCCATATAATCTCCTCCTTTAAAAGAACGGGGCCGTCTTTACATATTCTTTTATTTCCGTATAAGGTCTTGCAAGAGCATCCCATACAAGCGCCGAAACCGCAACCCATCCTTTCTTCAAAACTAAACTGTCCGCTCGTCTTACTTGCATTATAAACGGCTTTAAGCATAGGTTCAGGACCGCAAGTATAGAAATACGAATAATCTAAATCTTTCATAGCGTCGGTAACGAAACCCTTAACACCGTAAGAGCCGTCTACCGTAGCAACTATAACTTTTGCGCCGAGTTTTTTAAACTCGTCTTCATAGAAAACTTCTTCTTTGTTATTAAAGCCAAGCACGACGGTAACAGATTTACCCCCGTCTATAAGTCGTTTAGCGCACAAAAACATAGGCGGAACGCCTACTCCACCGCCTATTAAAAGCGGACGGTCTCCACTTAACGATAAATCGTATCCGTTGCCGAGTTGAGTTAATATATCAATTTTTTCGCCGACTTGCATTTGGGACATCTTTTGAGTACCCTTGCCTACGACTTTATAAACGAGAGTAAGTTCGTCGCCTACCACGTCGCATACCGAAATGGGACGACGAAGGTATAAACCGTCTAATAAAAGATTTACGAACTGTCCGCATTTTATTCCAGATACGTCGCCCCGAAGTTTCATTTCAAAAACCGTTTCGGTAAGTTGGCGAATATCGACTATTTCAAAAATAAG
The DNA here is from genome assembly GCA_017453045.1 of Clostridia bacterium. Taxonomy (GTDB): domain Bacteria; phylum Bacillota; class Clostridia; order Christensenellales; family Borkfalkiaceae; genus UBA10281. The sequence continues at coordinate 20,943 of JAFTKX010000054.1, forward strand.
TTGTTTCATTATACACCTTTGTTTTTACAGTATTGTTATTTCTTTTACAGCGCATTTTAGAGCAACGAAAAATCGCAATCCCTCCGACACGGCTTTGCCGTGCCACCTCCCTTTGACAAAGGAGGCTTTTGTGCTATTCAAGCACGTTTTAAAGGGTTAGATACGAGTTAGGCTAGGCTCGTGAGCCCGAAAAGATTTGGTTGACCTTGTTGGTCGCCAAAATTTTGAGGGCGACACAGAAACGACGCATAACGAAGTATATAAGACTTTAAATTAAAGGGTTAGATACGAGTTAGGCTAGGCTCGTGAGCCCGAAAAGATTTGGTAGACCTTGTTGGTCGCCAAAATTTTGAGGGCGACACAGAAACGACGCATAACGAAGTATATAAGACTTTAAATTAAAGGGTTAGATACGAGCAAGACAAGGCGTTTAAGTTTTAGAGGCAGGGAGCGACCTCTTTGGTCGCAGGAACGTCTATAAAACTTAAAGAACAAAGTATTGCGACGTATATAAACCTTTAAGCGTCAATAGTCGAAATACAAAGCGTAGTCTCTTCCAATACGTCGAGAAGAACTTTTACAGTATCGAGCGACGAGAAAAGGGTTACGTTAGATTCGGTTGCGTACTTTCTTATTTGATAGCCGTCAGATTGTGAAACGCTTGAACTTACGCTACTCGTGTTGATAACGTAAGCGATATGTCCTTGACGGATAGAATCGAAAATTTCGTCGCTTTCTTCAATCTTTTTAAGAACGTGAGTTCTAATTCCGTTTTGTTTAAGGAATTTTGCAGTTCCTTCAGTCGCTTCGATATTAAATCCAAGATTATAGAAACGGCGAATAAGCGGAAGCGCTTCTTCCTTATCTTTGTCTGCGATAGTAGCGAACACCGTTCCGTAGTTTTGAAGGTGCATACCAGACGCTTGTAGCGCCTTATAAAGCGCTCTGTTTAACTTATCGTCGTAACCGATTGCTTCGCCCGTAGATTTCATTTCTGGCGAAAGGTATGCGTCAAGCCCCCTAATTTTGTTGAACGAGAATACGGGAACTTTTACGTACCATCTTTTCTTTTCTTCGGGATAGATATCGAAAATACCCTGTTCTTTTAAAGTTTTACCCATAATAACTTCGGTTGCGATGTCAGCCAAACTATATCCCGTTGCTTTTGAAAGGAAAGGAACTGTTCTTGAAGAACGCGGATTTACTTCGATAATGAAAACTTTATCGTCTTTATCTACGATAAACTGAATATTGTAAAGACCTTTTATGCCGATACCAACGCCGAGTTTTTTAGCGTATTGAAGTATCGTTCCCTTTACTTTATTTGAGATACTAAAGGTTGGGTATACGCTTATAGAGTCGCCCGAGTGAATACCAGTTCTTTCAACGAGTTCCATAATACCCGGAACGAATACGTCTCTACCGTCGCAAATAGCGTCGATTTCAACTTCTTTACCGATTATGTATTTATCTACCAAAACGGGTTTATCTTCGTCGATTTCAACGGCGGTTTTTAAGTAGTGGCGGAGTTGTTCTTCGTTAGAAACGATTTGCATTGCGCGACCACCCAAAACGAAACTCGGTCTTACGAGTACGGGATATCCGATTTTAGCGGCGGCTGCAACGCCGTCTTCAATCTTGGTAACCGCTCTACCTTCGGGTTGTGGAATATCTAAATCTTTTAATAATTTTTCAAATCTATCTCTATTTTCAGCCTTGTCGATAGCGTCGCAATCAGTACCGATAATTTTAACGCCCCTGTTCATAAGAGGCTGAGCCAAATTGATTGCAGTTTGACCGCCGAGCGACGCGATAACGCCTTCGGGATTTTCAAATTCAACGATATTCATAACGTCTTCAGGCGTTAAAGGTTCAAAGTAAAGTTTATCAGCCGTAGTATAGTCGGTTGAAACGGTTTCTGGGTTATTGTTTATGATAATTGCTTCAAACCCCGAATTTTTGATAGTTTGAACTGCGTGAACTGTAGAATAGTCGAACTCTACGCCTTGACCTATTCTGATAGGACCAGCGCCTAAAACTACGGCTTTTTTCTTGTCCGTAAGAATAGACGCGTTTTCTCCTATATACGAAGAATAGAAGTACGGTATATACGCTCCGCTATAAAGGGTATCTACCATTTTAAATATAGGTTTAATACCGTTTTGTTTTCTTAAATTGTAAACGTCGATTTCCTTAACGCCCCAAAGTTTTGCAATATACGGGTCTGAAAAACCGAGAGTTTTTGCCGAACGGAGAGCGGTTAAATCGCCCTTTTTGTCTTTTAAGATATTTTCCATATCTACGATACGCTTAAAGCATTCCAAGAAAAGTTCGGTAATTTTGGTAACTTCGTGCAATTTTTCAATCGAAACGCCACGTCGTAAAAGTTCGGTAACGGCAAAGATATTATCCGACTTAAATTCGGTTAAATAATCTAAAAGTTGTTCGGTCGTATACGAATCGAACTTGGCAAGATAAAGGTGGTTTACTCCTATTTCGAGCGAACGAACAGACTTAAGCATACACTCGTCTAAAGTAGAACCGATACCCATAACTTCGCCCGTCGCTTTCATTTGCGTACCGAGTTGGTTTGACGCTTGAGTAAACTTATCAAACGGGAATCTTGGGAATTTTGCAACTATGTAATCAAGTCTTGGCTCGTGATCAGCGGTAGTGCCTGCAACTTGAATTTCGTCTAAAGTCATACCAACGGCGATTTTAGCGGTAACCCTTGCGATAGGATATCCGCTTGCCTTTGACGCGAGCGCCGAAGAACGCGAAACTCTTGGGTTAACTTCGATAAGGTAATATTCGCTCGTGGTTGGGTTTAAAGCAAACTGAACGTTACATCCGCCTTCGATTTTAAGTTCCCTAATAATCTTAATCGCGCTATCGTTAAGCATTTTAAGGTCTTTATCGCTTAAAGAAAGAATAGGCGCAACGACGATTGAATCGCCCGTGTGTACGCCGACGGGATCTACGTTTTCCATACCGCAAATGGTAATGGCTTTATCCGCTCCGTCGCGCATAACTTCAAATTCGATTTCTTTATAACCTTTTACGCTCTTTTCAATAAGAACTTGGTGAACGGGAGAAAGTTTAAAGGCGTTAAGACCGACTTCGATAAGTTCTTTTTCGTCGTTTGCAAATCCACCGCCCGTTCCGCCGAGAGTGAACGCAGGACGTAAAACTACGGGATAACCGATTTTTTCAGCAGCCTTTTTTGCTTCTTCTAAACTGTAAGTGATTTCCGACGGAATAGTAGGCTCGCCGATAGATTGACAAAGTTGTTTAAACATTTCTCTGTCTTCGGCTCTTTCAATACTTTCGCTACTCGTTCCTAAAAGTTCTACTCTACACTCTTTTAAAACGCCTTTCTTTTCAAGTTGCATCGCAAGGTTAAGCCCCGTTTGTCCACCGATACCGGGAACGATTGCGTCCGGTCTTTCAAAACGGAGAATTTTTGCAATGTATTCGAGCGTTAAAGGTTCCATATAAACCTTGTCGGCAATCGTAGTATCCGTCATAATGGTAGCGGGGTTTGAGTTTACGAGCACAACTTCGTAACCTTCTTCTTTAAGGGCAAGACACGCTTGCGTTCCAGCGTAGTCGAATTCCGCCGCCTGTCCTATTACGATAGGTCCTGAACCGATTATCAAAATCTTTTTTAAGTCTGTTCTCTTTGCCATCTTCGTCTCCTGTTAATATAATCAAATTTTATTTTTCGTAAATAATTTTTCCGTCTACGACGGTCATAAGATTTACCCCGAAAAGCATTTCGTTCTCGAACGGAGTCGCTCTGCCTTTGGATAAAAATTCTTCGGGGTTTACCGTGAAACTTTGGTTTAAATCCCAAACCGAAAAGTCCTTTCCGAGCGGAATATTAAACCGTTTTCTCGGATTTATAGCAAGTAAATCTATAAGTTTTTCAAGCGTTATAACGCCTGTTTTTACAAGTTTCGTGTAACAAACCGCAAACGCAGTTTCAAGCCCGACTATTCCAAACGCGCTACCTGAAAGTCCTTTGGACTTTTCCTCTTTAGAGTGGGGAGCGTGGTCGGTTGCAATCATATCGATAGTTCCGTCTTTTATCCCTTCGATTAAAGCAAGCCTATCTTCTTTAGAACGAAGGGGCGGATTCATTTTAAATTTACCGTCTTCTTTTAAGTCGCTATCGTCCATAACGAGATAATGGGGAGCAGTTTCACAAGTAACGTCCAAACCCTTCGCCTTTGCGCGTCTTATAAGTTCAACGCTTTCTTTCGCGGATATATGGCAAACGTGATAAGCGCAACCCGTTTTTTCAACGAGTTTTAAATCCCTTGCGATTTGCTCGAACTCGCTCGCCGAACAAATACCCTTATGTCCGTGAAGTTCAGCGTACTCGCCGTCGTGAATATAACCGCCTTTAAGTAGAGCGTTTACTTCACAATGCGCAACTATCATTTTGCCGAGCGATTTTGCCTTTAACATTGCCTTTTCCATCATTTCGTCCGACTGAACGCCTCGTCCGTCGTCCGAAAAAGCAATCGCGCTATCTTTCATACCGTCCATATCGGCGAGAGTTTCGCCCTTTTGTCCTACCGTTATAGAGCCGTAAGGATAAACGTTTATCACCGCAGAACTTTTAATAAGGTCGGTTTGAATTTGTAAATTCTCAACGCTATCGGGTACGGGATTTAAGTTCGGCATAGTACAAACCGCCGTATAACCGCCTCTTGACGCCGACTTTGAACCCGTTTCTATACTCTCTTTATAAAAAAAACCCGGCTCGCGAAAATGCACGTGCACGTCGCAAAAACCGGGAAAAATAACTAAATCGTCAATTTTAGAAGATAATGCGCCAAAATCAAATGAAAATCCCGTAAAATAAGAAGTCAAATTTTGCAAATTAGCCTTATTAGCGATTACGAGATTGTCGAGAGTTTTCATACTTGCTCCTATTATCTTCAGTCAAAATTTTTATCATTATAACAAATATAATCGGACTTGTCAATTATATATTTCATATATAAGTCAAAAATTTTACGCTTTTTATTGACTAATTGCAACGATAATAGTATAATTTACGCATAATAGTTTAGGAGACGACAATGAGTAGTAGATGCGTTAAACCCACCGAAAAATTAGCGAACAAAGAACACCTGCCTAACGGAGCAAACGTTGCTGAACGAATTGCAGAATACAAATGCCTGTGCGGAAAAGGTATTATCGAATACCATAACACACCGGGTTTCGACGATAGTTTTTTTTACGTAAAATGTCCTACCTGCAGTAAGAAAATTAAGTATATGACTTGGTCGGGTTACGACTGGGAAATTTACGAATAAAACTATGAAAATTTAAAGGCGTTGGCAATTTTGTGCCAACGCCTTTTTTATCGTTAATATTTAACTTACGTAAAAATCGGGAGGGGCAAGCCCCTCCCCTACGAAATATTTGTCTATTTATATTTAAAGATTTCCAAAAATAATTGCGTAGTCAAGAATTTTTGGAACGAGGTGCAAACGACTGAAGGGTCTTGCAAGTTAGAAAAACTTGCTGACAAATGGTCGATTTGCGACGAGGTCACCAAGATTTTGAAGACAAAGCAGTAACGCACTTTTGCGAAGTAGATAAGACTTTAAAGCATTTAAGGGCTTAGATGCGAGCACACCAAGGCTCGTGAGCCCGAAAAGACTTGGTTGACCTTGTTGGTCACCAAGATTTTGAGGGCGTAACAGTAAACGAAGGTGTGCAAAGTAGATAAGCCTTTAAAGAATTTAAAGGCTTAGATGCAAGTTAGCCAAGGCCCGTAAGACTTTTACTGATGGGATAGAGCAACGTGACGTTGCATCCGTATTGTCCCATACCCGTATTAAGTAGTTTTTAAAGTCTTAGATGCGAGTTAGCCAAGGCTCGTAAGACTTTTACGGATGGGATAGACCTTATCGGTCATCCCAATCGGAAAAGGATTACAGTTAACGCAGGCTAACGAAGTATATAAGGCTTTAAATTAAATTTTGGAATAACCAAAACTATTCACAAGCGCATCAATTTTCTTGCCTTGTTTACAAAGCGGACATTGATGAGCAGGGAAACTTGAATATCCGTTTAAATCGTTAGGATCGAAAACGGAATGAACTTCGTAACCCATACAATCGTCTACGGTTGCAAAGATTGCGCTTACCCCCACTACGTTTCCGCCGTAATATTTAACGGCTTCGATTGCAGAACTTGCCGTGTAACCCGTCGTAACCGACGCAGCCAAAACGAGTACGTTTTTACCCTTTACGGTTTGGGCGATATTATCTCTTAAAAGAAGTTGACTGCCCGCGGTGTGTTCGGGAGTAATAACGTAAATAGTGTTGTGAGCGTTTATATTCATAAAGTTACTTCTGGTAAGTTCGTCCGCAACGCAAGTTCCTACGACTTGCATACCGTCAAGACACAAAATGGTATCTATAACCGTATTCGCTCTATAATACGAAACGAGCGCCGACGCAACCGCTTTGGCTTCGGACAATCTCGTCTTTTGCATAGTAACGTCTATGTAATAATTGATGTGGCTGTGGTTTGTTGCGAAATGTCCTTCGGCAACCCTAAGCATTAAACTTGAATTTTTAGTAGCAACTTTTTTTACGTTTTCTACAGGCATATTTTTACCCCTTTTTCTTTATTTTAACATAACGCCGACATCTTTGTCAATTCGTTTATATCCTTTCGCGCTATAAATCGTTGCTCGTAAAAACTTTTTAGTTAAAATTTATGCTTTGAACGACAAAATTCTTTGCTCTTTAAATTCTTAAAACAGCCCTTTGCAAATAGTTTTAGACTGAAAATTCTTATATAATCAACTTTCAAATTGACTATGGTAAAGTTGATGGTAAAAACCTTTTTTAGCCAAAAGTTCTTCGTGAGAACCTTGCTCTACAACGTTTCCGTCTTTCATAACGAGTATAACGTCGGCTTTTTTTATGGTCGACAATCTATGCGCTACGATAAACGAAGTTTTACCTTTTGTGAGAGTGTCGAAAGCGCTTTGAATTTTTATTTCCGTTCTCGTATCAATAGACGAAGTTGCTTCGTCTAAAATTAACATTTCGGGAAGGGAAAGCATAACTCTCGCTATGCACAAAAGTTGCTTTTGTCCTTGCGAAAGAGAGTTTTCGCTAATTTCGGTGTCGTAACCTTTTTCAAGCCTTTTTATAAAACCGTGCGCGTGGGCGCGTTTCGTAGCCGTTACAATTTCTTCGTCGGTGGCTAACGGATTTGCAATTTTGATATTTTCTTTTACGGTGGCTTTTCTTATCCAAGTATCTTGCAAAACCATACCGTACGCCGTTCTTAAACCATGTTTAGTAAGGTCGGTAACGTCAACTCCGTCTACGAAAATGTTTCCGCCGTCAACTTCGTAAAATCTCATTAAAAGATTTATAAGCGTGGTCTTTCCACAACCCGTAGGACCTACGATTGCAACCTTTTGTCCTGGTAAAACTTTTAAATTAAACCCGTCTATAAGTCGTTTATCGGGCGAATATGAAAAACTTACTCCGTCAATTTTTACTCGACCTTCAACCTTTTCAAGCGATTTTTTACCTTCGTCGATTTCAACAGGCGCGTCGATAAGTTCAAACGCTCTTTGCGCGCAAGCAGTCGCTCCGCTAAGTTCGGTCATTACCGAAGATATTTCGTTGAAAGGTTTAGTGTATCTGTTAGCGTAACTAAGAAGCGCCAAAATCGAGCCTGCCGTAACCGCAAATACTCCTTGACTAAAATTAAGCGCGAGCATTGCTCCGCAAAAGGCTACCGCCGAATATACGAGCGAGTTTACAAATCTCGTACAAGGGTTTGTAAGCGACGAGAAAAACACCGCTTTAAACGAAGTCTTTTTTAAATCGTCGTTTATACTACTGAATTTTTGAGTAAAATCTTCTTCTTTTGAATAGGCTTTAACGGTTGAAAGATTGCTAACGCTTTCTTCTATAATAGCCGTTTGACTACCCGATATTTCAGATTGCTTTTTGAAAAATTTATAAGTTTTGCTTGTAATAAATTTTGCAACGAAAAGAGAAACGGGAGTTAAAACGACAACGACGAGCGCAATTATAGGATTTATAGTTATCATAAAAATTAAAGTGCCGACGATAGTCATAATACCCGTAAAGAGTTTTGAAAAACCTAAAAGTAAGCCTTCGGAAATCTTTTCGGCGTCGCCTATTTCAACGTTTAAAACGTCGCCGACAGCCCTTTTATCTAAATAAGAAAGGGGTACTTTTTGCAACCTTTCAAACGCGTCTTTTCGCAAATTTTTTACAACCCCGTTTGATATTACGGTACATATCGCGTCGGTAATCCATTGCGCTAAACCTGCGATTAACGCGCATATAGCCCCGCATACGCCGATTTTTAAAATGCCGTTCAAGTCTACTTGCCCCTTGCCTACGATAAGGTCTGTGGCTTTACCGAAAAGGATAGGAAGATAGAGTTGACATATAGCGCAAATAAGCGAAGTTACGAGCGAAAATATAAATGCAAAACGGTATTTGCCAACGTAAGACCACAGTCTTTTTAAAACGCCTTTTTTCATTCTCCGTCCTCCATTTTTTGCGAATCTTCAATTTCACGATAAACTTCGCAAGTTTTATAAAGAGTTTCGTGAGTTCCTTCGCCGACGATTTCACCGTCGTCAAGCACTATTATTTTATCTACGTCTTTAACCGACGCGGTGCGTTGAGATACGATTATGACAGTTTGGTTTTCGTTTTGATTTTTTATCGCTCTCCTTAAATTCAAATCGGTTATATAGTCAAGCGCAGACGACGAATCGTCTAAAATCAAAACGTCAGAATGAGAAATTATTGCTCTTGCAAGCGAAAGTCTTTGCCGTTGTCCGCCCGAAAAATTCCTACCGCCTTGTTCTACGACAGAGTCAAGACCGCCCTCTTTTCCACTTATAATTTCAGTCGCTTGGGCAACGCCGAGAGCGTTTTCCATATCCTTTTCGGTAGCGTTTTGATTGCCGGTCAAAAGATTACTTCTTACCGTTCCTTTAAACAAAACGGGCTTTTGCAACGCAATGGAAACGTATTTCCGCCTTTCGCTTGGGGATAAGCCCGAAACGTCTTTTCCGTCGATATACACCGCTCCGCCGTTTGCAGTATAAAGTCCGCCTATTAAGTTGATAAGCGTACTTTTTCCGCTACCCGTTCCGCCTATAACGCCAACCGTTTGTCCCTTTTCAATTTTTAAATTGATATTAGACAAAACCTCACCCCCGCCGTAAGACGCGCTTACCGACTTAAATTCTATAAACGAAAGGTTTTCTTGGGTTTGCTTTGGAATAATTTTTTCTTCTTCAATAGATAAAATTTCGTCGATTCTCTTACCCGACGTAAGCGCTTTTGAAATGCTGACGACGAGATTTGCAAACTTAATTAGTTCGACCAAAATTTGCGACATGTAGTCGTATAAGGCGATTACCGCGCCACAAGTTAAAATTCCGACTTCAACTTTTACACCGCCGAAATAGAGTAAAGCGATTATTGCAAGGTTTACGACGCAAAACGTCAGCGGATTTAAAAGCGCGGATATTTTCCCCGCGTAGTTTTGCATTTTTTCCAAGCCGTTTATCTTATTTGAATAATCGCTACTTTCCTTTTCTTCAACGCCGAACGCCCTTATAACTCTAACGCCCGTCAAATTTTCACGCGCGGTTTGAGAAACTCCGTCGAGCATTTTTTGCGACGCGGAAAACTTTGGCATAGTTATCTTCATAATGACTACGACAACGACCGCCAAAACGACGATTACACCGCCGAAGATAAGAGCAACGCTTGCGTCTATTATAAGAGCGGCGACAAACGCTCCCAATACGACGAAAGGCGAACGGAGCAAGAGCCTAAGCGCTAAATTAACTCCGCTTTGAACCTTTTGAACGTCGCTCGTCATAGTGGTTATCATCTTTGCTGTACCTAATTTTTCGGTTTGGAGTAACGAAAGCCCCATTATCTTTTTATATACCGACTCTCTTAAATCTGCCGAATACGACACCGCCGTTTTTGCAGAAAAATATTGTCCCGCAATCGAAAAACCAAGCCCTAACACGCCGAGCGTAACCATAACTATCGCGCCCGTAATTATCGCCGATTGATTTCCGCCTATTACGCCGTCGTCAATAATTTTTGCAACGATTATGGGAATAAACAGTTCGAGTAACGCTTCGATAAGTTTAAAAAGCGGCGCTAAAACGCAACTCACTTTATATTTTGAAAAGTATTTAAAAATCTTTTTCATTTCAACCCTTTAACAACCTTTTCGCCCTATCTTTAAGTTCGTCCGACTGACCTTTAGAAATCCCGTCGAAATAATGGAAAATTTCTTCCCATCCGATTTTCGTTATAAGGGTTATAAAACTCTCGTTTGCAATCATACCTGCCGTAAGCGACAAAAATTCCTGTCCCCTTAAAAGAGAGTTTTCGGCAAAGCGCAAAACGTTTGCAATTTTGCCCATTTCTTTTTTACAATAATTTAAACAATCGCTCTTAAACTTTTCGCCTTCAAGTTGCGGATTTTGACTTTCAAAAACCTCAACAATCGGCTTATAGGCGGTTTTTTGATATCTATTAAACTTATTACCCATAAGTTTTTTAATCAAACTTTCCGTTTCGGTCATAAGTACTTTACCGTCTTTTTCAGCCTTTTTCAAAACGTTTTCCATATAATCTAAAGCCTGCATCTTGGCTTCGGCTTTTTCAGAAAGTTTTACCGCTTTCGCTCTTAAAATTTCGGAAAGAGCGTATCGAACTTCAAAATTATCGCCGGATAAATCAGTCTTTTCGACTTCTCCGTTTTCTATTTTCTCACCGCTTTTGAGTTCGCCGAAACGAGTGTAAATTTTGTAAAATCTCATATACTCCGACGACGCTTGCGGATATTGAACGTATTGCGAAACGAACTGTTCCGTAACCGTAATGCCCAATCTTTCGTACTCTTTTATAGCCGTAGACAAGTCTTCCCATCCTCTCGGCGTTACGAAGAAAAGTCCGCCTTCCGACCTTTCGACTTTGAAAAGGTACTCGCTATGGAGAGATAAAAACGATATTATAGAATCGTGAATTCCGTTGTTGTAGGCGTAGACTTTAAACGCGTCGTAGTCGGGTTCGACGATTATCTTTTTAACACGGTCTAAAGTTACCATATCGAGTTCGTTTACCGACTTATTGTATTCTTCGGGGTTGCCCGCCGCGGTTAAAATCCAACCGTCAGGAATTTTGTGCGGACCAAATCTCTTTCTTTGTAAAAGTTCAAGCATTGCAGGGGCTAAAGTTTCGGACACGCAGTTAATTTCGTCGATAAAAAGTATTCCTTCCTGTTTACCCTGTTTTTCAATAGCGTCGTAAACCGACGCGACTATTTCACTCATAGTATACTCGGTAACCGAATAAGTCTTACCGCCGTATTCTTTTTGGCAAATATACGGGAGACCTATCGCGGACTGACGGGTGTGATGAGTTATCGTATAACCGATAAAACCTATGCCGAGTTCGTCGGCAATCTTACTCATAATAGCCGTTTTTCCTATACCGGGCGCGCCTATCAAAAAGACGGGGCGCTGTCTTTCTTCGGGAATAATATAATCGCCGTTTTCATCTTTTTCAAGATAAATTTTAACCGCTGATTTTATTTCGTTTTTCGCTTCTATAATATTCATACTCTAAACCTCTATATTGATTTTGTAGGCAAAGTGCGGAATTTGGGTTCCGTCAGCGTCGCCAAGTAGCGCAAAGCAAGTTTTAAAAGGCGGGATTTCTCGCGGGTATACCCCCACGCCGTCGGTAAAATAAATAAGACCTTCAATTTTCGCTCCCTTTCGCTTTAACGCGGTAAGGTGATTAAACACGGGCGTAAAATCAGTTCCACCACCGCCCAAGAGTTGATAGTTTTCGAGCAGTTTTGAAAACTCGTCCGAACTTTTTATCAAATCTTCTTTTTGAATTTTCAAATCGCATTGAATAATTCTAACCGCGTATTTTTTAGCCCCCGTTTCCATACTTTTCAGTAGTGAAAAGACTTCGGCTAAGAGTTTTTTTATCGGCTCGCCGTCCGTACTGCCCGAAGTGTCTACCGCTATGGCAATTTCCGACCAGTCGCGCGCGTCGCTCGTTTCAAGTCCTTCTATAAGGGGCATATTCCCGTACTCGCAAAGCCCGTAATAATAAGCGATATAGTCAAATTCTTCATCGCTTTGCATAATCCTTTCGCGCCGTCTTAAAAAAGAACGCAAAAAGTTTTTATAATTAGTTTTCGGTGAAACTTTTAAAGATAAAATTCTCTTTAGCGAAGGGTTTAATTTTCCTATTTGCGGAAGAAGTGATTGCGACAAGGTTTTCCAAGCCGAAAGCAAATCTTCTATTTCTTCAATATTATCTTCAGTTGCAAACGAAACGGAAATTTCTCCGCCGTCGTTTTTTTCAAAGTTTTGACTTCTCCCTACCCACGCTCCGTGATCGCATAAAGTAAAGATTTTAGCATAATATTCAATTTCGTCGGACTTCAAATTTTTGCAAAATTTATCCGCCGTTATATCGTTTACACCGCCAAAACTATCAATAATCGACTTATAGACCGCTTTTCTTTTGTTTTGAGCCGTTTTTTCTCCAAACTCGTAACCCAAGCCGTCTAAAACGTAATCTACTACTATATCGCAAGCAAGGTCGTAAACCGACTTGTTTTCAACCCTTGTAAACGGATGGGTAAACAAGCAATGTAAAGTGGCGTGTAGTACCGCCGATTTAACTTCGGCAACGCCTTTACTTGCCGTAATTTCCACCGTATAGTTTTGATCTAAAAAAGCCGATTTGCCGTTCGTAACCAATTTATTCACGCCGTCGGCTACGCTAAAATTCAATAGCCCTATCGCATAGGAAAAATAAGTGAACTCACCGCAAAGTTCTAAAACCGCCGTAGATACAATTTCGTTTGCAAGTCCATTTATCTTATCCATAATCTTTTCTCCCTTTTGATTTCTTCAAGCCCTTTAAACTCGTCGGGAAGAAGGTCGTAAACGGCTTCGCAAGACCTTACGGCAAGCATTGCAAAGTGCGGATCGTTTTTATATTCGTCTTTTAAATAAAAATAATTTCTACCGTCTTTTTGACAGGCTATCTCTGACTGCCCGTAATTTAAAGACAGGTTTAAACCGTCTAAAATAGCGCCGTCGCTCTTTTTAACGATATAACTCTTTAAACACTCGGTAACGAAATCTTCGTCGCTTAAATACTCAGTGTTTTGCATAAGTTTTATAATCGTTCCGTCCGCCCAAGCGGCGAGCATCATAACCTCTCTATCTAAAAGATAATCTTTAAAATTCTCTTTAAATCTTGCGGTTGCCGTGGGCGATTTTCTTCGGAGTGAACGCATTAAATACATCCTGTCGTTTTTGCCGTTTTCAGCCATTTCGCCTACGCCACCCGTCAGTTTTAAAAGAACGGGCAAAACCCTTACCTTTCGGTTTTGCGACGCAAATTTTACCCCGTCGGATATAACCTTTGAAGAAAAATTACCCCTCTCTACTATTAAAGCAACGAGTTGGGGATTATCGCTTAAAATACATCTTTTAAACAGTTCGTTCTTTTTATTTATCGCGCCGACGCCGAGTTTTAGACAGATTTTTAGTTTTTGGATATCAATAGTTAATAAATCGAGTTTTTGCATTGCGAGATTAAAAGAAAGTTCTCGCCTTTCGATTTCGTCAAAAACCCCTTGCGGAGAATCGTTACTTAAATTTGAAATTCTTATCTTTCCGTCATAACTTGTTCCAACGGCTTTTTCAAACACTTTTTTACTTGAAAAAGCGTCGTCCGACACGAATTCAATAGTCGTTCTATCTCTTGAAAGGGCGGTGAGAACTACCTTTTCCGCTCCCCTTACTCTTTCTGAAAAATATTTCAAGGCTTTAGGGTTTCGTTCAATGGCGATAAGGGCGATATTTTCGTCGTCTAAAAACCGCTCGTCTAAAAGTTCAATAGTTTCTCCTCCCCTTTTAGCAACGGCTTTAGCAACCTTTTCGCTAACCCTTGCCGAGCCTTCGGCAAATGAAAAACTACTGCAAAAATTTTGCACGGCGAGCAAAACGACGTCTTCGTCTTCTTTAATTTGCTTTGAAAAAAATCTTAGGGCTCTACCGTCTGCCCTCACGGTTTCGATAGCGATTTCCTTATCGCTTAAAAAAGAGGGATTTGCGTATGGCAAAACCGAGGGATTACGTTTTGCTACCGCCAAAGTAATCTCTCTATCGTTTTGCAAACTCTCGTCTGTTGGGTAATTCTCGACGAGATTTAAAAGTTTTCTTACGCTAAAATTCTCCATAAAGCCCTTTTATTATTCTCGTTTAAATATAGCGAAGTTATCGCTAATTTTGCAAAATTTTAAGTTATCTATTATTATAACAAATTCCCTTGATTTTTTCTACTGTTTTTAAGCACATTTTTTAAATTTCGTAAATAAAAAGCCGAGAAAAATCTCGGCTCTTATTTCAAAATTTTTAAAACGTTTTCAAAATAATCTGGAAGCGGGGCTTCAAAACTCATACGTTCGCCCGACGACGGATGAGTAAGTTCAAGTTTTATAGCGTGTAAAAGTTGACCTTTAAGCCCGAATTTATCCTTTTTCGTATTGTAGACGGGATCGCCTACTATCGCGTGTCCCAAATGTTTGCTATGCACTCTTATCTGATGAGTTCTACCCGTTTCAAGTTTAAATCTACAAAGGGTGTAAGCAGAATATCTTTTTATCACTTCGTAATGGGTAACGGCTCGCCGACCGTCGCGAGTTACCGCCATCATAGTACGGTTTTTTTGACTTCTTCCTATATACGTATCTACCGTTCCGCTATCGCTTTTAAGCACTCCGTCAAGCAAGGCGACGTACGTTCTTCCGCAAGTTTTATCCTTGATTTGTTCGGATAAAGAAAGGTGGGCTTTATCATTTTTCGCAACTACTAAAAGCCCCGAAGTGTCTTTATCTATTCTATGAACTATACCCGGTCGCAAAACTCCGTTTATTCCACTTAAACTGTCTAAATGATAAAGTAAAGCGTTTACGAGCGTAGAGCCGTGAACTCCGTTGCCCGTATGAACGGTTAGCCCTTGCGGTTTGTTTATAACCGCTATATCTTTATCTTGATAAACTATTTCGATAGGGATATTTTCGGCGGTTGTAGAAAGTTTTACCGCGTCGGGAATTTCGACGATAATTTCGTTGCCGACCTTTAAACTTGCGCCTGCTTTTAAAACGACCTTGCCGTTTATCAACACCTTGCCGTCCTCAGTCAATTTTTTGATTGCAGAACGCGACTTTTGGGTTTTTTCGGCAAGAAAAGTATCAAGCCTTTGGCTTATTTCTACCGAAAACTTTAAAGTTTCCATTTAATTTACACCGCCGTCCGCCGTAGTTTTATCGGCGTTTTCATCCGCTTTTTGTACGTCTTTCTTTTTAAACTTAAAAATAGCGTCTTTATCAATAAACAACAAATCGAGTAAAAGCATAATCGCGCCGACCACCAAAGCCATATCGGCAACGTTAAAGATAAACGGGAAAAACTCACGTCCGCCAAAACTTATTATAGTATGTATCATATCGCGAACGTACGCGCCTTGCGAGAAATTGACTATTCTATCAATAAAATTGCCAAACGCGCCCGCTAAAATTAAAGCCATCGTAAAATTTCTCCACTTGCCCCTGTTTTTTGACAAACCGAGATAAAGAAAAAGCCCGATAAGTATCAAACTCGTCGTGATTAAAAAAATGAATTCTCTACCTTTTAAATTATCGAAAAGCCCCATCATTCCGTCGGTATTTTCAACGTAAGTAATTTCTAAAAACCCGTCGATAACCTTCAAAACGGTAGTTCCTTCAACTCCGCCTGCAAAATACGCGCAGAGTATTTTGGTTACTTGGTCAACCAAAAGTACGGCTATAAATATTACAACGTACCACACGGTACACCTCCACAAAACCTTGACGGTTTACATAAAATTTGCGTCTATAAGTCGATTAACGACCTATTTTACGGCTTTTGTAAGATTAACCAATCTTATTCTTCGCCCTTTCTGATTTTTTCGAGCATAGTCGTTTTAAGTTCGTATAGCCCGTCGGATAAGTCGACCTTGTAAATGTGCGGTTGGTCTATACGCTTATACTCGTCCCAAAAACTTTCCATTTCGCCTTTGGCGTAGAGAGCGACGTCTTTAACGCTCGGCATTTTTGCTACGAGTTTTCCGTTTTCAACTATACAAACGGGTAATTCTCTCACCGTGTAATCGGTAAAAGTAATAGATTTCCATCTTTCGATAGGATGATATAAAGTGAGCGGTTTAGTAAAATCAAACTTTTCACCGCGAAGGGCGATTAAGTCGGCTTCCGCCTTTCCGCTGTTGTTGTCGTAAATACGATAGAAAGTTTTAAAGCCCGGATTAGTAATTTTCGCCGAATTATCCGAAACCTTAATTTTAGGAATTATCTCGCCGTTTTCAACGACGCCGGCAAGTTTATAAACACCGCCGAGCGACGGCATATCGGCGCTTGTAATTAATTTTGTTCCTATACCCCAAGTGTCGATTTTAGCGCCTTGAAGTTTAAGACTTTGAACGAGCCTTTCGTCTAAATCGCCCGAAGCGCAAATTTTTACGTAATCGTAACCTGCGTCGTCAAGCATTTTTCTCGCCTTTTTAGTTAGATAAGCAAGGTCGCCCGAGTCTATTCTAATACCAACGGGGCGTTTACCTTGTTTAACCATTTCGTCAAAAACTTTGATAGCGTTTGGAATACCGCTATTTAAAGTGTCGTAAGTATCGACTAAAAGTATAACCGCGTCGGGATAAACGTCGGCGTAAGCCTTAAACGCTTCGTATTCCGAAGGGAAATTCATAACCCAACTGTGAGCGTGAGTTCCCGCAACGGGAACGTCGAACATCTTGCCCGCCAAAACGTTTGAAGTCGAGTTACAACCGCCGATTATAGACGCTCTCGTTCCGTAAATACCCGCGTCTGGTCCTTGAGCCCTACGAAGCCCGAATTCCATAACCGTATCGCCCTTTGCAGAGTCGCAAATTTTTGCGGCTTTACTTGCAATAAGCGTTTGATGGTTTAAAATGTTAAGCAAAGCCGTTTCGATAAGTTGTGCTTCCATAACGGGCGCTTTTACGGTAAGTATCGGCTCGCCGGGGAAAACCACCGTACCTTCGGGGACGGCGTATATATCCCCCGAAAATTTCAAATTTGCAAGATAGGTCAAAAAGTCCTCGCCAAAAAGGTTTAAACTTCTTAAATACTCTATTTCTTCTTTGCCGAACTTTAAATTCAAAACGTAGTCGACGGCTTGTTCAAGCCCCGCGAAAAGTGAGTAAGTTATTAGGCTGTTTCGCCTAAAAAACACGTCGAAAACGGCTATTTCGTCGGTTTTACCCGATTTGAAATAACCGTTCATCATCGTCAATTCGTAAAGGTCGGTTAAAAGGGTTAAATTCCTTTCGTTCATTTTATCAGTCCTTTTTAGAATAATCTTTAAGTTCGGGAAGGGGCTCTGATTCTTTAATTTTATCTTGCTCCTTTTTCTCCTCTAAAACTTCTGAATAAGGTTTAAAATTAGGTTCTTGATCGGTGGTGGTAACTTGTAAACTTTCGGTTTTACCGAGCATTAAAATTATAAGTCCTATTACGAGCAAAGCGCACGCGATAACTACGATAAGATACCATTTAACAAGCCCTATCAAAACGATTACAACGCCTACCGTAAGCAAAATAAAACCTACTGCGGTTTCGTATCCGCCCTTTACGACAGCGCCGTAAATAGCGAAAATTGAGCCAATTCCGAGCGTAAGCACCGCAAAACAGAGTTTAAACGGGTCTGCAGGTAAAACGTTTGCCATAGCCAAAATCATTACTACTACGGCTGATACGACTACGGCGATAGAAAGAATGAGCGCTCCTACTAAAAGCCTTTTTTTCATATTTTTCATAATTGTCCTCCTATGAAAATCCCGTAAAGGTTTTGCCACGCCACTTTCGTTGCGTAACCTTTATTTTGATAAATTATATCACACTATTTTTAAAATTTCAATATATTATAAGAGTTTTTATAAAAAAATCGTCCGCACGCGTTCACGCGTGCGGACTTAACTTGTAAATTCTCACTTGAAATTTTAGTTGTTAAAGGGCTTTAGTATCGCTAATTTGCGGTACTTCTTCTAAAAAGTTTATTCCAAATTCTTCGTCTAAATCAAAACACTCCACGTTGTCGTAGGCGGCAAGTTTACAAATCGAAACTTCGTATGCCGTCATAATTTTAGTGTCGGTTTCGGACAATTTTTTAGTATATTCTCTACTTTGAATACGCCCTGCAAGCGCAATCTTCTCGCCTACGGCGAGATTTTTAACGAAACGAGCGTTTCTACCCCACGCGATACAGGGAATATAGTCGGACTTGTTGTACGCTCTGTTTACGGCAATCAAGACGTCGGCAATTTCTCTTGAAAACGGCGTCGTTCTGTAAACGGGCGGTTTGCAAATATAACCCGACAAAACTATATTGTTAGGATTTTTCGCGCCTAAATCTTTTACGACTTCTCTTACGAAAACCGTAAGCATTAGTTTACTCTTTCCGTCGACGAGTTTGTTATAACTTCTAAATTGCCCTATCGCGCAAAGAGTTGCTCCAACTTTTAAGTCGTTGCTCTCTATAAGCCGTTCCGAAATAGTAACGGGTAAAACGTCGGCTTGCCCCGACAATCTTTTTACCAAAACGTCCATTTCGTAAAAGCCTTCGCCGTACACTTCGTGCGAAAATTTTGCTTCAGTAACGATTTCGCCTTTTAAAAATACTCTGTTGTTTTGCTTTTCTTCGTTAATCATAAATCTCCTTAAGTTTCTCAATTTAATATTTGCTTTCCGCTTACGTCCACTTTATACCCGCTTTTATAGATAAGTTCGCCTATAGGTTGAAAATTAAGCCCTTTTTCTATTAAAGCCGAAAAAATTAGCGGTAGACTATCGGCGGTGTGAAGCCCGTTGTTATGACAAAGTATAATGCTTCCCGACTCTGCCTTTTTTAAAATTCGAGAAGCGATTTGGTCGGCGGACAAGTCTTTCCAGTCGAGCGAATCGACGCTCCATTGAATAGTGTACATACCCATTTCTCTCGCAGTTTTTACGAGCAAATCGTCGTAGTCGCCGTACGGCGGACGAAATAAAGTAACCTTTTTCCCCGTTATTTTTTCTATCGCGTTTGCCGAAGTCGTTAATTCATCTTTTATCTCGTCGGCTGTCATTTTCGACATATGCGAGTGAGTTCTCGAATGCGTACCTATCTCGTGTCCGCGCTCGGATATTTTTTTAACGTAATCGGGATATTTTTCAACCCAAAATTGCGTCATAAAAAAAGTGCATTTCACTTTATAAAAATCAAGCGCGTCGAGTATTTTATCGGTGTAGTCCGTTCCCCAAGCGCAATCAAAAGAAATAGACAACTTTTCGTCTTTTCTATCAACGCAGTAAATAGGCAAATCCCTGTCTTTTGTCGCAAGCGTAAACACCGCGTAGCCTTGATTGTATCTTAAAACAATCAAACAGCCTGCTATACACGACAGCGAACAAACCCATGCAATAATCTTTTTTAATTTCACTTTTTGTACCCCTTTATTGTAGCATTATCTTCTTAACGAAAATCGGCTTGTTTAGTAGAAAAAAGTCGATTTTTAAAGAATACCAATCGATAGATTTTATTCTCAATTTTTAACCGTTAGAACGCAATTATAATTTTTAATAAATTATTTATATAAAAACGATTGACATTATTTTGAGTTATATATATAATGGGTTTACTTTTATTAAACTTTTTGTTTAAACTTTCTAAATGTTTTTACTAACGCTTTGCAATAAACTGTGGGAAAGCGTTGAAAAACGAAAGGGGGGAAATATGCAAATAGGTAAAAAAATAAGGGCGCTAAGGCATCAATACAACTTAACGCAAGAAGAACTTGCAAACCGATGCGAACTAACAAAAGGCTACATAAGCCAACTTGAAAACGACCTTACAAGTCCGTCTATAGCAACGTTAATCGACATTTTGTCGGCTCTCGGCACAAATTTAAAAGACTTTTTCAACGAAGAACAAGAAGAAAAAATCGTCTTTAAAGGCGAAGATTTTATTGAAAAGCAAACCGACGCTTTTACTTTGTCTTGGTTGGTTACAAACGCCCAAAAGAATATGATGGAACCCATATCGGTTGAACTTAAGCCCCACTCGTCGACCGAATTAGACTTCCCGCACGAAGGCGAAGAATTCGGCTACGTTTTAAGCGGAACGGTAATTATTCATATAGGCAGTAAAAAGCACAAGTGCCAAAAGGGCGAAAGTTTTTACATAACGGCAAACAAAAATCATTTCGTGGAGAACGCCACGGACAAAAGCGCTAAATTTATTTGGGTAAGTTGCCCGCCTACTTTTTAACGAAGGAGATTAGTTTAATGGAAAATAAAGAAAAAATTATTGAAATTAAAGGCGTTACTAAAGAATTTAACGGTCAAATTGCCGTTGAAAAAATGGATTTATATATTAGAAAGGGCGAATTCGTTACCTTTTTAGGACCTTCTGGCTGTGGAAAGTCTACTACGTTAAGGATGATTGCGGGCTTTGAAATGCCCTCGAGCGGTCAAATACTTTTAAACGGAAAGGACATAACCAACCTTCCCCCATACGAAAGACCTATAAACACCGTTTTCCAACGCTACGCGCTTTTTCCACACCTTAACGTTTACGACAACATTGCGTACGGTCTTAAACTCAAAAGATTTAAAAATACGTACGTTGATAAAAAAGGTAGAGAAAGAACGAGAATTGAAAAACTTTCTAAAGACGTTATAGACGCAAAGGTTTCGAGAGTTTTAAAACTCGTAGACCTTGAAGAATTTGAAAAAAGAGACGTAACTACCCTTTCGGGCGGTCAACAACAGCGTATCGCAATAGCAAGGGCTATCGTAAACGAGCCTGAAATACTGCTTTTAGACGAACCGCTCGGCGCGCTCGACTTAAAGATGAGAAAGGATATGCAACTCGAACTTAAAGATATGCACCAAAAACTTGGCATAACCTTTATTTACGTTACGCACGACCAAGAAGAAGCGCTTACTATGAGCGATACGATAGTCGTTATGAAAGACGGAGCAATTCAACAAATTGGAACTCCGAAAGACATCTATAACGAACCTAAAAACTCTTTCGTCGCCGACTTTATAGGCGAAAGCAACATATTCTCGGGCACTATGGTAGGCGACAAAAAGGTAAGATTTATCAACCGTGTTTTCGATTGCGTAGACGATTTCCCGCTAAACGAAAAAGTAGACGTCGTAGTTCGTCCTGAAGACGTATTCCTTGCCGACGAAGGCAAAGGTATGGTAGACGGCGTTATCATTTCGTCGATTTTCAAAGGCGTTCACTACGAAATGACCTTTAAAGTCGGCAAGACCGAAGTATTAATTCAAGACACGATAGAACGTAAAGAAGGCGAAAGATGTTCTATACATATCCGCCCCGACGATATTCACATAATGGCAAAAGAATTCGACTGCAACCGTTACGACGGATATATCAACAAGCGTAACAACGTTTGTTTTGCCGACGGCGAATTTGAATGCGACGTAACTCAACTTTACGAAAATTCGCATTTAGACGAGGAAGGCTATCTCGTTTTAGAAAACGGCGAAAAACTCGACCTTAACGACGTTGACGTAAAAGTTGAAGTCGGTCTTAAAGATATTGAAATAATAGACAACGACGTTGACGGCGACGCTTGCGGTACTATTATATCTATCGTATATAAGGGCGACCACTATCAAATTATTATAAGAACAGACGACGAAGAAGAAGATTTCGTAGTTGATACCGAATACGTATGGAACGAAAACGATAGAGTTTCGGTTAAAATTCCAAAGGATAAAATTAAACTTAAATTGAAGGCGGTAAATCAAAAATGACGGCACTTAAATTTTCGAGAAAGCATCTCGGAATACCGTACGCGTTGTTTATGGCAATGTTCGTAATATTCCCTTTGCTTTTGATTATTTATTACGCTTTTACCGACCCTGAAACGGGTGGTTTAAGTTTTATTAACTTTATCGACTTTTTCACGAGTAACGCAAACCTTACCGCGCTGTTTATGAGTTTTGCCCTTGCAATACTTACCACGGTTATATGTCTTTTAATCGCTTATCCCGCCGCTTATATCTTAGCGAGAACGAATATAAATAAAAACGGCGTAATGCTTCTACTTTTTATTCTTCCCATGTGGATAAATTTCGTTTTAAGAACGGCGGCGATGAAAGAACTTCTCTATAAACTCGGAATGTTTAATTCAAACAATATGAGTTTTATTAACACGCTTATAGGTATGGTTTACGACTATTTGCCGTTTACGATTTTACCTATCTACACCGTGCTTGAAAAACTCGATAAAAACGTTTTAGAAGCGTCTGCCGACCTTGGCGCAACGGGTATTCAAACTCTGTTTAAGGTAACTATTCCTCTTTCAATGCCCGGAATAGTAAGCGCAATTACTATGGTACTTTTACCAACTATGACCAGTTACGTCGTATCCGACACGCTTGGAAACGGCAACATCACAATTATCGGTAAACTTATTGAAAATCAGTTCAGCGTTATGTATAACTGGAACGCAGGCTCTGCAATCGCTATGATTCTTCTCGTTTTAATTTTTGCCACTATGATAGTCACGGGTAAATTTTCCGAAGAAGATTCTACCGACGCGAGAGGGGGTGGATTATGGTAAAAAAGTTTTTCCAACACGGCTATATTTGGCTTGTTTTAGCCTTTTTGTACGCCCCCATCATACTTCTTGCGGTTTACAGTTTTAACAATTCGCAAATTATCGGTCAATGGTCTGACGAGTGGTCTTTCGACCTTTACAAACAACTCTTTTCAAGTAGCGACCTTATGACTACGGTTGTCAACACCTTGGTTTTAGCCTTCGTTTCGAGCATAATTTCAACTATACTCGGCACGATGGGCGCAATCGGTATGTTTTATAGCAAAAAAAGGGTTAGAGAAACTTTAAATACGGTAACTCAAATCCCCGTTATAAACGCCGAAATAGTTACGGCTATCTCAACCGCGCTCGTTTGCACTATGTTTGCGTTTGGCAGAACTTACGTCTCGCTACTTATCGGACACGTAATACTTACCTTCCCGTTCGTAGTTTTAAACGTAACGCCGAAGTTAAAACAGATGGATAAAAACCTTTACGAAGCGGCTTTAGACCTTGGTGCAACTCCAACCCAAGCCCTTTTCAAAGTAATAATTCCACAAGTTTTGCCGGGTATTTTTTCAGGCTTTTTGATTGCTATTACGTTATCTCTCGACGACTACATAATTACCACATTCACAAAACCCGCAACTTTCGATACTATATCGACTTTCGTTTTCGACGCTTACGCTAAAGGCGGAAGAAGCGCGGACGTTCCAGCGCTCAGGGCATTATCGACGATAATATTTGCGGTAATTATAATTATGCTTATAGTTAAAAACGTAATCGCAAGCAAAGGTCAAGCAAAAAACGGGGGTAGAAAATAATGAAAAAAGTTTTATCCCTTATTTTGTGCGGTATACTTTTTACCGCTATAATCCCTTTATCTTCTTGTAAAAAACAAACGATTAGAGAACTTAACGTTTATAACTGGGAAGACTATATCGCTTGCGAAGACTTTGATATGGTTGCCGAATTTGAAGCGTGGCACGAAAAAACTTACGGCGAAAAAATCGTGGTAAACTACTCTACTTTCGGCACTAACGAAAATATGTACAACGAACTCAAACTCACCCAAAAAGGAGACAGTTTTAGTTACGATTTAGTTTGCCCGTCCGAGTATATGATTCAAAAGATGATTATCGAAGGCATGTGCGAAGAATTCGATTATTCTCAACTTGAAAACTATACTAAAAACGTCGCTCCCTATATTCAAGACCTTTTCGTTAAAAACGACTGGTATAAATACGCAACTTGTTTCAACTGGGGAACTATGGGCTTTACCTATTATCCCGTAAACGACGAAGGAAAAGGAGTTGAATACGACGACGTTTCGTCTTGGTCGGTAGTAACGAATACGAAATACGCCAACAAAATAACAATTAAAGACAGCGTGAGAGACAGTTACGTTTTGGCGCTCGGCAACGTAAACGGACAAAAACTTCTCGATTTGCAAAATCAACCCAATTTTGACGAACTCTCAACCGAATACAACAAACAAGTTCACGAACTTTTAAACGATTTTTCGGACGAGTCTATTGAAAAATCAAGAGTATTTTTAACCGAAACGAGAAAAAATCTCTACGGCTTTGAAGTTGACAGCGGAAAACAAGATATGGCTACCGGCAAACTTTGGATAAACTTTGCTTGGAGTGGCGACGCCGTTTACGCAATGGACCTTGCCGAAGAAGAAGGAACTTTTCTTGAATACGTAGTACCCAAAGAAGGTAGTAATATTTTCTTCGACGGTTGGGTAATGCCAAAGGGCGCGGATAAAGAACTCGCTCAAAGATTTTTGAACTTTATGTACGACGAAGCAAACGCAATCGAAAACTTGGATTACATTTGTTATTCGTCCCCTATCGTAGGCGAACAGGTCTTTGAATACGTAAGCGAAAATTACGGACTTACGACTTTAATCGAAGTACCACAGCCTACAGGCGACGAATTAGAAGATCTCGTTTTCGTCGGCGACAAGTACTATAAAGAAGTTCCGCTTGCGTTAGACCCAAATTTTAGCGGACAATCGACTTATAGCCTTACTTATTACGACGAAGAAAGCGGAGAAATCGTAACCGACGACCCCATAGAAATTTACGCCCATAACGTAAAACATTTCTTTGGAGATAAAATTTCGGGCGACGGAATTATTTATACCGACTCTTTAAACCGCCAACTCGTTGCAATGTATCCTACGGCTGAAACTATGAATAGATGCGTCATAATGGAACACCTTGAAACCGCAGACCTTAAAAAACTTAACAACATGTGGGATTCGGTGAAGGTTGGATATATGAAGTATTCTACTATGCTTATAATAGTTATCGTTGCCGTCGTAGTTCTTGCCCTTTTAACGACTTTATATATTTTAAAGAAAAAAGGGGTTAGAATAATCTTACCAAAAAAACACTTGGGGAAACTTGTAAAAAGCGAACGAATTAAATAACTACACGCATAGCGGCGGTTGCAAGTTTGCAACCGCCGTTTTTATAGCAAAACGACAGTTTTGCAAAGATTTTGCGAATAGCAAAATCTTTAACTTCTAATTTATATAAGTTTTTCATATGGGGCTTTAGTCTGCAAAAGGTTTACTATTTCGTGCGGCTGTAACACCTTTTTTAAATTTCCGCTATCAGAATAAATAAAAACTCTGTATAAATACCCCGAATCAATTTTTCCGTAAAGTCTTTTTATCGTAACCTTATCGTCAAAGGCTATTTCTTTTATGATTTTGCCACCTTTTAGCGAGGCGGACGATAAACTTTGATATAACCTTACAAACCTGTTTTCGCTGTGGTTTTCAAAAACTCCGATAAGCATAAATACGCCGAACGATAAAATAGAATAATTTACGCCTATAAAACACGAATATAAAAACAATCCGAAAAATAAACAGGCGAAAATAAGTCCTACAGCCTTGCAAATTAAAAGGGCTGTTTTTCGTTTTAAAAATAGTGAAAGAGTGCAAAGCAAAATTCTTCCGCCGTCAAGCGGAAAAGCGGGAATTAAGTTTATTAAAAACAAAGCGAAACTCGCTTGTACCGCAAGTTCGGTATACGGATAACTTTCAGGAAATACCCACCATAGCGCGACGAGAAAAACGCCCACGAGAAAATTTACCATAGGTCCTGCGAGCGAAACTGCAATTTCGTCTTTATAACCCATACCCGAAATATCGCCCTTTATAATAGCCCCAAACGGCATTAAAGTTACGTTAATGAGCCTATAGCCCGCTTTTTGCGCTTTTAACGAATGCCCAAGTTCGTGAATTAAAGCAGAAATAGTATAGACTAAAAAAGAAAATACTTTGCCCGTAAAAGCAAAGTATATTCCCAAAATTATAAAAAGTGGATGAACTTTAAATTTTAACTTTCCCATATAATTGCGCCGTCTTCAACGATATAGTTAGTAAGCAACACTTCTTCGTCGTACATATATACGCTTGCGCTTCCACCGCTTAAGTAACAAACTGGGATATATCCAAAAACGTCTTCGCCCTTTTCTGTATAAACGAAGTCAACGCCCGATATTACAGTTTTAAAAGTGTCGCTATGATTTATCGTCATAGTGTACTTGCCGTCTTCTTCGACGATAGATGAAACTTCTCCGTCGCAAACGGGATAAAGCGCGCCTTTACCCGAAAAAGTCATTACTCCGCCATCAAGAGTAACTTCTAAATCGTTTGACGGACTTTTAGCGTTAAAACTCAAATAATTTCTTGAGTCAACTTCTTCGGCTTGGGTAGAAAACACCGAACTAAATAGTCTGTTTATTCCGCTATTTTCCCAAAATATATTCGTGAGTAAAATGGTTACGACTAATGCGAAAATAGCAATTCCCTGAATTTGTAAAATATCTATTTTAAAGAAATTTTTACTCTTTTTTTGGGGCGTTACTTCTTCGTAAACGTCTAAATCTTCTTTTTCTTCACTTTCTAAAAGGTCTTCTCTTACCGATTCTTCGTTTACCTTTGCAATAACGTCTTCTTTAGCGTCTTTTTTTCTTCTTTTTTTTGCAGGCTTTATGGTAAGGTCGCAAGAAGAAACCGTAAGCCCTAACATTTCGGCGTATTCCATTCCGTCTTTCATAATACATATCTCCTTTTTGTTTTGTCGGCGAGTTTTTGCCAAACTACAGTTATATATTATGATTGAATATATTTTTTTAGAACTCTTTTATTCGTTTATAAATTTTAAATCGTCTAAAGCCGTTTTTGCAAAACAAAAACCCTTATTTTTCGCAATTTTTAAATATTTTTCGGCTTTTTTAACGTTTACGTTTACAAAAATACCCTTTGCAAAACAAAGTCCTAAATAGTAATTTGCTTCCGAAAATCCAAGTTTTGCGCCCTTTTCCCAAGTTTTAAACGCCTTTTTTTGACTTTTCTTTACACCGTAACCATAATAATAATTACGCGCAAGCAACAAAATCGCTTCTGCGTCTTTTTTTCTCGCCGATTTTTGTAAAACTCTACCGCCCTTTTTCACACTTTCGTAACAGTTTCCGTTTAAAAGGGCGTAGGCGTATATAAAACTGTTTTTTTCGGCTTTATCAAAATAAGAACGAACGCTTAACTCTCTCGTTTGACTACCGAAAAACTTTTCAGCGATTGAAAAAAATTTTGTAATCATTTTATTTTTAATCGCGTTTTTTATTACAGTTTGATTAGTCATTTTTATTCTCCTTTTTGCGTGTTTTTGTCTTTTACACCCGTATAATAACACCTTTAATATGACAAATGCCTGTCCTAATTTATATTCTTTTGACGAATTCCAAATTTTCTTTTTATATTTTTTATAGACAAGCGTGGCTTTTTATGATATAATCGACGAAAAAGGAGTGCGTATGGTATCTTTAATTTTTAAAGACGGAGCGATGGCGGACGCCGTTTTGCTCTTTATCTTTGGTCTTATCCTTTTAATAAAGGGTGGGGACTGGTTTGTTGACGGCGCTTGCGGTATTGCAAAACGATTCCGCATACCCGACGTTTTAATAGGCGCGACCGTAGTTTCGATAGGAACTACCCTCCCCGAAGTAATGGTTTCGGCAACGGGAGCAATAAACGGTCAAGGAGCAATGGCTTACGGAAACGCCGTTGGCTCGATTATATGCAACACGGCGCTTATCGCGGCTATAACTATTGCTATAAAACCTGCCGAAGTTGACAGAAAATCTCTTATTATTCCCGTTTGCTTTTTCTTTGGCGCGGCTATTTTTTATTCACTCGTTGCAATTTTTGCCCAAGAATTTCAAAGATGGGTGGGAATTTTGCTCTTGGTCGTATTCTTAATTTATATGACCTTTACCATTTACAAGGCGTTTACTTCGCCTGACAGAAAGCAAAAAGACGAACTTTTAAACCCCGACGAAAAAACCGAAGAAACCGTAGAAGAAAAATCTTCTCCGCTTTGGAAAGAACTTTTGTTTTTGATAATCGGCGCATTCTTAATTGCGATAGGCGCAGACCTTTTGGTTGACAAAGGAACTTATATTGCGACAGCTTGGGGCGTTCCCGAAACAGTTATTGCGCTTACTTTCGTTGCGCTTGGAACTTCGCTTCCCGAACTTGTAACGGCAATTACTTCTCTTATTAAGGGACGCGGAGCGTTATCGCTTGGCAACCTTATCGGAGCAAACCTTTTCAATTTAGTATTGGTTAGCGGTATTGCAGTTACCATTGCTCCGTTTAGTCTACCTATAGGCAAACTTGTTTTCGGACTTAACGCGTCGCTTATAATTGATATACCCGTAATGTTCGGGGTTATGGCTCTTATGACGCTCCCCGCTTTAATACGCGGAAAACTGTCAAAGGTTCAAGGATATATTCTTCTCGCCATCTACGCCTCCTACGTAACCTTACAATTTGTTCTCTAAAACCAATACTTTTTAAAGCCAAAAAGGGTGAAATCTTTGTTAGATTTCTCCCTTTTTTAATTGTTTTTCGTTTTTTGTTGACCTATCTTTTTTTATGTGATACAATGATTTTGCCAAACATTTTCATAAAAACTCAAATGAGGGGTATAGTATGGATAGGACTATACTCTTAATCGCGTTTACAATTTAAACCTTGTTTGAGTGTAAAATGTTTGGCGACTTAGCGATGAACGGTATTGTTTCTATTATGGCGTTCTCGCAAAGAACGCCATTTTTTTTGGAGAAAATTATGAAAAGTAACTTAAGTAAACAAGACTACAAAAAGTATCCACTACCTATTCCGCTATAGGAATTGCGCTTATAGAATTATTGTCAATATGGATAACAAACGACTGGTTTGATACGTTTGATGGTTTCATAGGCTTTATTTCCCAACTCGTTGGAGCAGGAGCAATTTTACTACTATGCGTCGTGTTTTTTATTTTGGCTTTCTCTTTATTTAAATACGAAACAAAAGCAAAAAAAACCTATCGTGGAATAGGGTTTATTTATTGTTTAAACACAATTTTATTTTGTTTCCCGATTGTTCTTGTCGTCGCAATAATTACTCTTACATCTTTAGAAATAAACTTGAATTTATTTAATTTCGTTTGGCTTTTTGCTGAATTTTCAATTCCATTGATCATCGCCTTGTTTATAAAGAAAGAACTAAAAAATAAGTTTCATTTCTGCTTAAATTGCGGACTAATTAACTCTTTTTCCGTAATATCGTACGACACTAAAGATTTAGGCACTACTCATAAATTTCATAATGAAGGCGGATATACTGAGATATGGAAAGCGTCTGACGGGGTTATAATAAACACCGTTCCAACTACGGCGGTCTACGACGGGGAATTTGAACGAACGCGCACGACGATAGGGTACAAATGCGTTGTGTGTGGCAACGAAGTCGAAAACGTAAACACTACCGAAACAAAAATTTAAAAATCTAATTTAGGAGAATTTTTATGAAACAATCTATTAAATTTATAGTATTTTTACTAATCTTAACAATTATTATGCCTTTATCTGCATGTTCATTTTCAAAAGACAATAAATATATTGACGTAGAAATACAACATAATGAACGCACGGAATCCGTTACTTTTTATACCAAAGCTTATGCATCTCAAATAAAAATTACACCCGATTACGTTGAAGATAAAATATTATTAGGGTATTACGATACGCAAGACGATAACGGAACTATGTATTTTGACTATTTAGGCAATTTAACAACAAACAGTTGGAAAGAATCTTATCCAAGAAAATTATACGCAGTATATAAACCGTGTGATATTTCAAAAATTTATCAATCTTCAATACTTAGAGACGAAAACCCTTATAGCGCCACGTATAAATATACAGGCTGGACTAATTGGGAATTTTTAAGTTTTTCAGTTGAATCTATAAGGTATGCGCAAAATAACGATTATTATAGTAACAGTTATGCGGAATTAGCGCAATTTATCCATTCTAATAGTAACAAAAAGATAAGACTTACTTTGCACTTTTCATTAAAACAAGTATGTAGTTGTTGTAATATTAAACTAATCTATCGTATAAAAGTTGGTAGCGAATCGTTTGACGAACATAGATATGAAATGTCTCAATCTTGGAACACAACAAGTATTGCGGTTGATATTTTTGCAAAACAATTAAAAGGTAACACCGATACAAAAAATTATATTTATTTGCAAATGAACACACTTGGAAACCAACATGTTGACGTTTTATATACGGTTAAAAACATCTACTATACAGTACAAGTAATTGAATAAAGTAAATATTATTAAAAACTACAAATATATAAATTTACACCTAAAATAAAAACACTTGGGAGACTTACCATGAAAAAACTTTTATCTCACGTTTTAACCTTATGCGTTTGCTTTTGTATAACCATAAGCCTAACTGCTTGCTTAGAAAATAGCGAGACTGAACACACACACGACTTTGACGTAAATTGGTCTTATAATGAAACGCACCACTGGCACGCTTGCAAGGAAAAAACTTGTGAAGAAATTTCGCAAAAAAACGAACACTCTATGGCAAATAACAAATGTTCAATTTGCGACTACTCTCTTACGCCTACCCCGATATCTTGGGCTTCCTATTTTGTGTTTGACAACGTTACTATCAGTTTAGACGTCATTTCTATAATTGAAAACGAAGAATATTCTAGCAATATGGCGACTAAAAAATATGACGGGGCAAAATGGTTGGAAATAAATACCGATTATGACGACGAAACTTACGAGCCTATTCAAATAATTACGTACTGCGACGGAGAAAACGTTTATGAAAACGGTGTTTTAATTGCTGGCGACGATGCGTATTCTTCCTTTGACGTTTTGAACCTTTTTAGTTCATGCGGAAACTCTTTTACGGAAATTTCCGACGACGTTTATTATGCCGAAACGGTTGAATATATGGGTTATACTCTGTATGAAAAGGTAACTGTTACTATTTTGAATAAAAAACTTAGTAGTATAGAAATAGATTTATCAACCAGCGATTCAAATTCAGTAATGAAATATTCCTTCTCCGACTGGGGCGCAACCGTCGTAACTGAACCCGTTATTGAAGAACAAACCACTTTTGAACTCCTATTCAATTTTGAAAACGTAACGATAACGTGTAGCAACAACCTAAGCATTTTGAAAAACGTGTGGAAAATTGACTATGACAAGTGGATTTGTAAACACGATTTAACAGCAGTTGACAACGTAGTAGTCGAAACAACCGTTTTAGGATACGACGGAGAAAATTATTATAAAGACGGCGAAACAACTAACGATATAGATAGCGTAGAAGCGTGGAATTTTAATTTGGAAACGGTTTTACTGCTTAAAGACTATGAAAATTCGTTTACAAAAACCGTTTCGGACGATACGACGGTCTATTGCGCAGATGAAATTACAATCTATAGTTCAACTTGGTCTAACGTAATGATTACTGCCCAGAACGGACGAATAACTGAAATTCGTTATACGCGTGATAATCTCATGGATGAAAACGGAGAACCCGTTTCAGGAACGGTTATCTATACGTTTACCGATTATGGAACGACAACCGTAACTTTTTAAGCATAAACGCAAACAAAAAGACCTTTTTTAAAAGGTCTTTTTGTTTGCGTTATAATTTTGTTTGTGCTAATATGATTATATTAAATTTTAGGTAGGATTTTATGGCTACGCCTAACTTTAAAAGAACTAAACTCGCGTGTTATACTGCATATTTTACAATGTCGTCGGTGTTTTGCTTACCACCGCTACTGTTCGTAACTTTTCAAAACGCTTTCGGCATTTCGTACACGCTACTTGGCACGCTAATACTCATAAACTTTTGCACTCAACTTACCGTTGACCTTTTCTTTTCGGCGTTCGCGAAAAAAATCGACGCGAAGTGGATTGTTCGACTTATGCCACTTATCACTTCGCTTGGGCTTGGCGTTTACGCGCTTATACCGTCGCTTTTCCCAAATTTTGCGTATTTAGGGCTGGTTATCGGAACGATTATTTTCTCAATTTCGGCAGGTCTTTCCGAAGTTTTGTTAAGCCCGACTATCGCGTCTATTCCGTCGGATAATCCACAAAGAGATATGAGCGCTTTACACTCGCTCTACGCTTTCGGCGTATTTTTCGTAGTTACGGTTAGCACGGTATTTTTAAAAATTTTCACCGCCAAAAACTGGGCTTGGCTCGTTGGACTTTTCGCGTTACTTCCCATAATTGCAAGCGTAATGTTTTTAACTTCGCCTATGCCCGAAATGAACGGCTCGCAAACAGATTCGACTGTCAAAAAAAGCAAAAACGACCTTTTTGTTCTTGTCCTTTGCATTGCTTGTATCTTTTTTGGCAGTTGCGCCGAAAACGCAATGTCAAACTGGGTTTCTTCCTTTATGGAAAACGCCTTGAAAATTGACAAGGCGGTAGGCGATATAGTCGGTATGGCTACGTTTGCGTTACTTCTCGGCTTTACTCGTATTTTATACTCTAAATATGGTAAAAACATAACGAATTTTTTACTTTTCGGTATGATAGGCGCAACCGTTTGTTATTTAACCGTAGGGTTAGTTCAAAATACTGTAGTTTGCTTTATCGCTTGCGTTTTAACGGGGGTATTTACGGCAATGCTTTGGCCGGGAACGCTTATTATGATGGAAGAAAAAATCCCAAGCGTTGGCGTTGCGTCTTACGCGCTTATGGCTGCGGGCGGTGATTTGGGAGCGTCTATTGCCCCACAACTTTTAGGTATCGTAACCGACTCAGTTGCAAGCAGTTCTTTTGGAGCAAATATCGGCTTATCGCTCAATATGACCGCAGAACAAGTCGGCTTAAAAGCAGGTATGCTAACTACTGCGATTTTCCCCTTGCTCGGAGCGATAGTAGTAATAATAATTATGAAAAAGTTTAGTCAAAAACCGCAAAGCGACCAAACGAAACTTCTTAATGACAATTAAACACTTTATATTTTAACGTATAAAAAACCCCCGCTTAAAGAGTTTAAACTCTTTAAGCGGGGTTTTAAACTTATTAAATCACTTTGTTAAATTTGACAGTAAATGTAGGCTTCTGCAACTCCGTCGTTAGTTGGAACGTAAATCTTTAACCTATATCTACCCGACGGCAGATTTTCGCCGTAATTTTGTATAACTTCGCCGTTTTCAGTCGTAACGAGTTCGCCGTCTTTTGGATAACCAAAAGCAAGAGCATGGCGAATCATCATCTTTTCGAGTTCTTTTCCTGTCGCCGAGCCTTCAACGATACCCATATCGTAAGTAAGTTTTACAGCGTAACTTATTATAAGGTTTTCGTTAGATTTTTTGGCGGTAATCTCCATTGCGGTAGACTCTATCGCTCCTTCTTCAATGGTCAAAAACGCGAGCGGTTTCATTTCGCTAACTCTTATATCGTCGGTTGTAGAAGCGTAAGCAACCACCATATAATCGCCTTCGGAAAGGTTTTTAGAAACGGCGTATTCACCAGCGCCTTGCAAGGTTATTTCTTCTCCTAAAAATTCCACTTCTTGCGCGTTTCCACCCGAAAGCGAAACGGTATTTACGCTACTAAACTTACCTTCTTTATCTACTTTTGTAAGCCCTATTTTAAGTTTATAATTAAGTCCTACTTCTAAAAGTTTGGTATCTGTAATTTTTGCCGTTGCATTTTGCAAATTTATTTTTCCGTTTGTGTAAGTGGCTTGACCTAACGAAAATTCACTAAATTTGGCAAAGTCAACGTTGTTTGCAAGTTTTTGGCGAGATCTTATTACTTCTACGTCCTTTACTCTTGCGTATTCGTCTATTGCGTTTTGATATTCGTTAAACAAAACCTGTTTGCCCTTTTCGTAACCGTAATAGTTTGTTAACGCGTGTCCGTTCCAAGAATATATATTTGGAAATTCTTCGCTGTAAACGGTGGCAAGGTCTACGCCCTTTGCTATGCTTTCTCCATCAAAACAAGTCTGCATACCGTAATGCGATAAGAAGTTCAATAACTTTTCAACACCCGATTCAACGGTTTCGCCTTGTTCGGTTTTGTCAACTTCAAATTCAATATGACCACTATGAAACCTATTGTAAGTGTTGTAATCTATAAGCCCTTCTTTATAGGTTACGTTATCGAAAGTCGTTTCAGGCGCGATTTCGCCTTTTTCAGTAACGACGTGAAGTGGAATTCTATCGCCATAAATACGGTAACTGTCGCCGTATTCTTCAAGTTCGTTCATAGTTTCGCCGTAAGCCCTTATACCTTTGAGCCCACTCGTAATTGCGCTTAAACTAACTTCAAAAAACCAACTATGGCCATATTCTTTCACTCGCATATAATCGTTTCCGCTAACGGGGTCGAAAATATCAACCCACGCTACTTGATATCCGTTATCCTCATCCGACTGTAAAAATATACAATATCCAACGCCGTCTTTTATTATGCAAACGTCAAAAGCAACGCTTTTTTCTTCCGCCCACGAATAAAATCTCATAAGCGACCAGTACCCACGCGAATTTTCTACTATAACGTAATCTCTAAATCCGCTACTATGGTCGTAATACGACTCGTATCTCTCGCCCGCTATATATAAATCTTTAGTCTTGCCGTAGGCAATTTCTCCGTTTTGAGTATAAGTGTAAAAACCAACTGATTCGTAAACGCTCTTTGCGTCTTGAGTCGTATATCTCTTTGCTATGCTATAATTATCCCCTTTTGTATCGCGCTTATATAAATATTCGGTTTCGCCCTTTACCGATAACATATATTGATATTCGCCGATACCTTTTATCCATTTGTCAACTACGCCGATTTTATTCTTAATTCTTCCTATCGTTTTTGCCGTGTCAAAAGCAAAATTTTCAACGCTCTCTACGAAAGGATTAAAAGTTTCTTTTATGCTTGAACTGATTGGGAAATTACTAAACTCATAATAATTTCCACCGTCCTTAAACGTCATTTCTTGCGCTTGGTCGCCACTTATTTGACGACTTTCGTTAGCGTCAAACTCTATCGTCGAGTTTGAACTAATCATTTTGTTAGACTTAGTCTTTGTCGCTTTACCCACGGTGTCAGACATCATATCCCAAATGCCTACGCTCGTATCGACTGCGCTTTCGCCCAAGTTTTGCCTTGCAAGCAAAATTTTAGCCGCTTCAGTTCCGCCTTTGAGCCTTTTACAACCCGTCGCAGTAATTGCCAACGTTCCCATAAGGGTTACGCATAATAATATTGTAATAAATCTTTTCATAATTGCTCCTTTTTTAAGTTTTGCTCTCTAAATAAGAAAGCATATTAGATAAAACGCTTTCCGCGATTTTTTCCCACTCGAACTGTTTTACAAATTCAATCGCTACTTTTAT
Source organism: Clostridia bacterium (assembly GCA_017453045.1). GTDB lineage: Bacteria > Bacillota > Clostridia > Christensenellales > Borkfalkiaceae > UBA10281. The sequence continues at coordinate 56,511 of JAFTKX010000054.1, forward strand.
CTTTTGGTCGGGCACTCTATATAATAAGAAAGTAGACTCTAAAAACGATTGAATTTTTCTTTCCATTGTAAAATACATATCGCACGGAATAGACATATGATTTCGCATAACGCCTGCCGAAGAAATTTCTCGCTCGTAGAAATCTTTGGTTTCCCAGTTGGGCAAAAGGTCTTTAAAAGTATATTCTAACTTTTTTGTTATAGTGTGATAAATGACGTTCGCGCTGTTTGGCAAAGAATAAGCAACGTTGTACATCTCTCGCATATGCTCGCTCGACTCTGCAAGGTGCAGTTGCAAAACCGTTTCGCAGGCGTAGAGCAAAATTTTATCGTCCGTCTTGCCTTTTAATAGGTCTTCAATCGTCTTAAACTGATACTCTAACACCAACGCGACGAGTTCGCATACTACGTTTTCTTTAGTCTTAAACGCGTAAATTACCGAGCCCCTATTTACCTTTGCTTCGTCTGCAATCTTTATTACGGTAGATTTTTCGTACCCTACCGACAAAAAGAGTTTTGCCGCGGCGTGAAGTATTTTGGATTTTACTTCAATTATATCATATTTCCGAGTAACCATTTTCGTTTCTCCTTGATATTCCGTTGATTTTCACAGTCTGTGTTACGACACACACTACACATAGATTATATATGATATTTTTGCTATATGCAAGTATTTTTAAAAAATTTTTTGAAAATTTTATTTGCTCTTATATTTAAGGTTGTGTCACAACGTATGACTGATTTTATGAAAAGGGTTAGATGCAAGCAAGACGGATTTTTATGAGATTTTTACAAGGGAATTACCTTGCTCAAAATAGGAATTGTAAAAAGCCATAAAAAAAATAGTGTTGCATAGTAACTAAACTTTTTTAAGTTTTAGATACTAGGCAGACAAGGCTCGCTTTAAAGTATAAGACTCGATAGACCTTGTTGGTCATCGTGGTTTAGACTTTAAAGCAGTAACACAGTATGCCGAAGTATATAAGACTTAAAAATTCAGTCGCGAGTTGTGACATAGCCTTATTTAAAAGGGAGTGGCAAGCCACTCCCCTACGACGTTTTATTCCCAAAAATTCTTTTGCTTTGCAAAAATTATTTTCGGGAGCCCTTTTATTTGTCCTTGGTAAGTCCGAGATACACCGTATAAAAAAAGGATGCAAGGCTACTACCTTTTTATCTGCTAACTTTGGTGACCTCGTCCTTTCGTCGCAATTCGCTTTTTTCGTATCGTTTGCTATCCGCAAACGATTGTTTTTCAATCGACTTGCTCCTTTTCCCAAAAATTCTTTTTCTTTGCAAAATTATTTTCGGGAGCCCTTTTATATGTCCTTGGTAAGTCCGAGATACACCGTATAAAAAAAGGATGCAAGGCTACTACCTTTTTATCTGCTAACTTTGGTGAC
>JAFTKX010000055.1 GCA_017453045.1 Clostridia bacterium
CTTTTCGTAAAATTCGGGTTTAAAAAGTTATTCTCTGTAAAAGGCTTTAGTTTTACGACTGCGCTCTTGGCGTTGCCAGCCTTTTTCGTAATGCTTAACAATTTTCCGTTTTTACCGCTAACGTTAGGCGATATGTCGATTAACGGCAATTTTTTGCAGTTGTTTTTATACGCTTTGTATTGCCTTTCGATAGGGCTTTTTGAAGAAACGGTTTTTAGGGGCTGTATTTTGCCTTTGTTTTTAATTAAGTTTTCAAAGGACAAAAAGGGAACTTTTTGGGCGGTTATGGCAAGTTCGCTCGTGTTTGGTGCAGTTCACCTTTTAAACCTTTTGAACGGTTTTTCGCCCGCTGTATTTTTACAAGTCGGTTATTCGTTTTTAATAGGCGCGACTTGCGCGTTCGCGTTAATCGTTGGGGAGAATATTTATCTTCCGATTATTTTCCACGCCCTTTTCAATTTTGGCGGAATGATGCTTGGCGAAGGGGTTGCCGTGGGCGAACTTTGGACGACGGCTAACGTCGTTTGGACGGCTGTTTCGTCGGTTGTCTTTTGCGTAGTTATAATCGTTATTTTTGTAAAGAGAGATTTCTCAAATATATATTCAAGATTAAATATAGACGTAGGTTTTACGGAGATAGAAAATGAAAGCGGTAGTGCAAAGAGTTGATAGCGCAAAACTGTCGGTAGACGGAAAGGTCGTTTCGCAAATACAAAAGGGTTTCGTCGTTTACTTTGGAGTAAAAGAGGGCGACGATAAGGATAAAGCCGATTATTTGGCAAAAAAGATTTCGGGATTAAGAGTGTTTGAAGACCAAAACGGGAAGATGAATTTATCTTTAGCAGACGTTGGCGGAAGTATTTTATTCGTTTCTCAATTTACGCTTATCGCCGACGTTTCAAGGGGAAATAGACCGAGTTTTTCAGACGCGATGCGCCCCGATAAAGCAAACGAAATTTATCTTTATTGCGCGGATAAAATAGGAGAATACGGAGTGAACGTAGAGCTTGGAGTTTTCGGCGCGGATATGGTTATAGAACAAGTCAATCACGGACCTGTAACTATAATTTACGAGGTGTAGAGTGAACGAACAAAAAATTGAAGAACTTTTGTTAAACGGCGGAGCGAGTTTAGTAGGATTTTGTCAAATAGAAGAAAGCCCTATCAAAAATCAACCCGAATTAAAATATGCGGTAACGATAGTTTATAAACTTTCGGACGCCGTTTTAAAAACGATAGAAAATAGACCGTCTATGGCGTATTTTCAGCATTATAGAGCGGTAAACGCAAAACTCGACGGGCTTTGTTTAGACGTCGTAAGGTTTATTGAAAATCAAGGTTTTAACGCCTTTCCTATAGCGGCGTCTCAGTCGACAAGTAGCGATAAATCGGCTTATAGGGGCATTTTTCCGCATAAAACCGCCGCCTGCCTATCGGGCGTTGGATACATAGGAAAAAACGCTTTGCTATACACTAAAGAATACGGTAGCAAAGTTAGACTTGCAACCGTTTTAACCGATATGCCACTTGAAAGGCAAAGGGATATAATAAAAGGCGGTTGCGGAGATTGCGAGATTTGTAAAAAGGCTTGTCCTGCTGGCGCAATATCGGGAATTAACTTTGAAGTCGGTATGCAAAGGGAAGATTTTTTCGACGCGGAGAAATGTTCTAACAATATGAAAAACTACAAAGACGTCGGCAGGGGCGCGGTTTGTGGAATTTGCATAAAAGTCTGTCCTAAAAACAATCTATGTAAAGAATTTAAAACTGAATAAAAATTCTCTACCGTGGCATAATTTTCTAAAAGGCAAATGCCGTAAAGGAGAGTTTTATGAGTAAAAAGAAAAAACATCCCGTCAGAAAAATGTCGGAGCAAGATTACGCAAATTACATTATGGCTTTAAAGGACGAGCGTCCGATTTTAATGCCCGTAAGCGACGGTCAGAAAAAAGACGAAAGGGAATAGTTGAATAATAAGTCGTAAAAATTAAAAAAATTTAGGTCCTTTGGCAAAATTTGTGCCAAAGGGCTTTGTTTTTTGTTGTAATTTCACGCTTTTTATGATATTATTATAATATCATATTTTAAAAATGGAGCATTGTTATGAAAAAACGAGTTCTTTTAAAAGATATTTACGCGTCGGCGGAGAGTTTTGCCGATAAAAAAGTTACCGTTATGGGTTGGGCAAGAACTATAAGAGATTCTAAAGCCTTTGGCTTTATCGAACTTAACGACGGAAGTTGTTTCAAAAACGTTCAAGTCGTTTTTGAAAGAGAAAAGATAGATAATTACGACGAGATTGCTCGTCAAAACGTAGGTTGTTCCTTAATCGTTGAAGGAACTTTGGTCTTAACGCCCGAAGCAAAGCAACCTTTTGAAATTAAGGCTGATAAGGTAGAAGTAGAAGGAACTTCCACGCCCGATTATCCCCTTCAAAAAAAGCGCCACTCTTTCGAGTATCTCCGTGAGATTGCTTATCTCCGTCCGAGAACGAATACGTTTAGCGCCGTGTTTAGAGTAAGGAGCGAAGCGGCTTTCGCTATACATAAATTCTTTAATGAAAGGGGTTTCGTTTACGTGCATACGCCACTTATTACGGGTAGCGACTGCGAAGGCGCGGGAGCAATGTTCCAAGTAACCACCCTTCCGCTTGAAAATCCGCCAAAAGCAGAAGACGGAAAGGTCGATTATAAAAAAGACTTTTTCGGAAAACCTGCAAGTCTTACCGTATCAGGTCAATTATCCGGCGAAGCGTACGCTATGGCGTTTGGCAATATATATACTTTTGGACCTACCTTTAGAGCGGAAAGGTCTAACACGGCAAGGCACGCCGCAGAATTTTGGATGATTGAGCCCGAAATGGCTTTTGCCGATTTGTCCGACGATATGGACGTTGCCGAAGATATGGTGAAATTCGTTATAAACCACGTTATGAACACTTGTAAAAGCGAACTTGAATTTTTCAACAATTTTGTAGACAAGGGGCTTTTAGACAGGCTTATAAACGTAAGGGATAACGAGTTCGTTCGTCTTTCTTATACCGAAGCGATTGAACTTTTAGAACCGCATAAAGACGAATTTGAATTCCCCGTATACTGGGGTTGCGACCTCCAGAGCGAACACGAGAGATACATAACCGAAAAGATTTATAAAAAACCCGTATTTTTAACCGATTATCCAAAGGAAATAAAGGCGTTCTATATGCGTCTTAACGACGATGGAAAGACTGTTGCCGCAGCCGACCTTTTAGTTCCGGGCGTAGGCGAACTTATCGGCGGTAGCCAAAGAGAAGACAGAGAAGAAGTTTTACTTTCTCGTATGGCTGAACTCGGTCTTAAGCCCGAAGATTACGATTGGTACTTAAATCTTCGTAAATACGGCGGAGCAACCCACGCAGGCTTTGGTCTTGGATTTGAACGTATGATAATGTATTTAACGGGTATTTCAAACATTAGAGACGTAATTCCGTTCCCAAGAACGGTTGAAAACTTGCTTTACTAAACTTTGGAGAAAGCGATATGAAAATTATAATTGACGTTTACGGCGGAGATCATTCCCCAAACGAAATGGTAAAAGGCGCGATAGACGCCATCAACGAAAAAGAAGGTTTCGACGTGGTTTTAGTCGGTAAAGAAAGTGAAATTAACGCTCTTTTACAAAACGAAACCTACGATAAAACGAGAGTAGTCGTAGAAAACGCTACCGAAGTTATATCTTGCGAAGAATCTCCAACCGAAGCGATTAGAACGAAAAAAGACTCGTCTATCGTAAGGGCGGTTAAGATTTTAAAAGAAGACGAAAACGCAAAGGCGCTCGTTTCGGCAGGTTCTACGGGAGCGGTGCTTGCTGCGTCGGTAATTTTATCAAGGAGAATAAAGGGCGTTTTCCGCCCCGCGCTCTCTCCGTGTTTGCCTAATATGAAAGACGGCGAAACTATGCTTTTAGACTGTGGCGCAAACGTAGACTGTAAGGCTAACTGGCTCGTTCAGTTCGCAATTATGGGTAGCGTCTATATGAGAGAAGTAAACGGCGTTAAAAATCCGCGCGTAGCCCTTCTTTCAAACGGAACGGAAGACGAAAAGGGTTGCGCTTTAACCTTGGAAGCGTTTGAACTTTTAAAGAAAGAAAAATCAATCAATTTCGTTGGAAATATGGAAGCGAGAGAAATTCTTTCGGGCGATTACGACGTAGTCGTTTCGGACGGTTTTAGCGGAAACGTAGCCTTAAAGGCAACGGAAGGCGCGGTAAAGGTTATTTTAAAAGCGTTAAAGACTGAAATAATGAGTTCGTTTATGGCAAAGATGGGCGCGCTCTTTATGAAAAAGACTTTTGCAAATTTAAAGAACAAACTCGATTATAACAAGCGTGGCGGAGCAGTTCTTCTCGGTATGGAAAAGACTGTCGTTAAAGCGCACGGCTCGTCAAAGGCTGAAGCGTTTAAGTGCGCCGTTTTGCAAGCGTACAATAACTCGGCTCTTAACTTAAGCGAAAAAATTTCTCAGGCGCTTGCCTTATCGGGCGGTGAAGAATGATTTTTTATATGCACGAGTGTGAAGAAAAATTAGGGTATTCCTTTAAAGACAAAACTCTTTTAAGGCTTTGTTTTACCCATTCTTCTTACGCTCACGAACACGGCGGAGTAAAAAATAACGAGAGATTAGAGTATTTTGGCGATTCTATTCTCGGGTTTATTACCGCCGAATACTTAATGAATAAATTTCCTAAAGCAGACGAAGGGCTTTTGACCGAATATAAACAACAACTCGTGTCGAGCGAGCCGTTGTCGAGGGCTATTGATAAAAGCGGTCTCGGCGAGTTTTTGATGTTCGGCGAAGGGGAAAGGCGAAATTCCCCCGAGCATCACCGTTCTGCAATGGAAAATTTGTTTGAAGCGATAGTCGCCGGTATTTATTTAGACGGCGGATTGGAAGAAAGTAAAAAGTTTATTAAAAAATTCCTTTTTAACGTAATTCCGCTTTCTATACGTCAAAAACAAGTAAAAACCGAAGGGGTTGCAGTCGACCATAAGGGTAGACTTCAAGACTTCGTTCAAAAAAATAAACTCGGAACTTTACTTTATAAAGTAAAGGAAAGAAAAGGTCCAGACCACGAGCCTACTTTTACTATGGCGGTAACTTTAGACGATAAGGAAATCGCCTGCGCTGTCGGTAGGAAAAAGTCGGACGCTGAAAAATTAGCGGCTCAAAAGGCTTTGAAAATTCTCGAAAAGGGCAAAGTCAAGAAAAAGTCGGCAAACAAAGGGCAAAATCAAAAAAGGAGAAACGCAAGGTGAATTTCAAAAAGATTGAACTTATCGGTTTTAAATCGTTCGCCGATAGGCAAGAAATACAATTTGAAAACGGCGTAACGTGTATCGTTGGTCCTAACGGTTGCGGAAAGAGTAACGTTTCCGACGCGGTCAGATGGGTGCTTGGCGAGCAGTCGGCAAAAACTCTCCGTGGCTCGTCTATGCAAGACGTTATCTTTAACGGCACGCAAAATAGAAAATCGCTTTCATACTGCGAAGTTTCGCTCACTTTCGATAATACTAATAAAATTTTCAAGTCTTTAGAGTACGACGAAGTCGTGTTTACGAGAAAACTTTTCCGTTCGGGCGAAAGCGAGTATTTCATCAATAAAAAACAGGCAAGGCTTCGCGATATAGTCAACCACCTTCACGAATGCGGTTTAAGTAAAGAAGGTTACACCGTTATAGGTCAAGGCAAGGTGTCCGAAATTTTGTCTTCTAAACCCGAAGACAGAAGAACGATTTTTGAAGAAGCGGTCGGCATTGCTAAAACCAAAACGCAAAGGCTTGAAACCATGCGTAAACTCGACAGAGTAAGGGATAATATTACTCGTATAGTAGATATTACCACCGAACTTGAAAGACAGAGAGAACCGCTCAGAAAAGCGTCTGAAAAGACGAGAGCGGCAAGAGCGCTTGGCGAAGACCTTAAATATCACGAAGTAAACGCTTACCTTTATAAGCACGATAACGCCGCTACTTCAAAGGAAAAAATAGGTCTTAGAATAAGCGGTATCGAAGAACAACTCCGTTTAAGAGACGAAGAACTTATAGCGACGGTAAAATCTTACAATCAACATCAGCGTGAAATAAGCGAAGCCGACGAAAATATCAGTAGTTTAAACGAAGAACTCATAGAAAAAACTAAAGAGTTCGAGCGTCAGTCGGGCGAGGCGAAACTCTATAACGAAAAGATTTCTTCTTTAAGGGGAGAGATTAAGCGTTTGACCGACGAGGCAAACGAAGCAAAGCGTAGGGTTGAAGAACTCGACAGAAGAATAAAAGAAAAGACGGGTTATTCGGCGGACTGCGCTAAAGAGATTGAATCGCTCGAAGAAAAAACTCTTTCTCTTAACGAAAAACTCATAAAGATAGTAGACCAAATCACCGAAGGCGACCTTTTGACGAGAACAGCCCGTCAAGAAATTTTGGAAAGTGTGGAATCGCTTGCCGATATTAAACAAAATTTCGGTTCTCTTTCGGCTGAAAGGGGCGTTTACGAAGAACGCTATGAAACTTTAAAGTCGAGAATTGACGACCTTACCAAAAAGTTAAGCGAACAAATTACCGACAGTTCTTTAAAGTCTGCCGAACTCACTTCTTTAGAAAAGACGGCGGTTGCTTTAAAAGAGGATATTAAAGACCGCGAGAGCGACGCGTCGTCAACGAGAGAATACGTTGGCGAAATCGACAAGAAGATTTTTGCGCTTAATTCCGAAATTTCCGCGCTCGAAGCAAACGCAAAAGTTTACGCCAACTTAAAAGACAACTACGAAGGATTCCAGTATTCAGTCAAGACTATAATGACCGAAGCAAAGCGCAATGCAGAAGTTGGAAAGAGAGTAAAGGGCGTAGTTTCAAATATCATTAAAACCGAGCAAAAGTACGAAGTCGCAATAACCGCTTGTCTTGGCGTTGCCGTTCAGCACATGGTAACCGATACCCCTGAAGACGCTAAATATCTCATCAATTTCTTGCGTAGGAACGAAGCGGGCACGGCTACTTTCCTTCCCGTAACGAGCGTAAAGGTAAGACCTGAAGGTTACGATACAAGGCAAGCCCTTTCCGAAAAAGGCGCGATAGGTCTTGCAAACGAAATCGTAACGTACGACTCTTATTTTGATAACGTCGTTAAGTTTTTGCTTGGAAACACTTTAATCGTTGATAATCTCGACAACGCCGTTTTGATTGCGAATAAATACCGTTTCGGCTTTAAAATAGCAACTTTAGACGGGGATATTTTATCTACCGCAGGTTCGATGACGGGCGGTTCGAGAAGACAAAACAATACTAATCTTCTTTCTATGGAAAGAAAGGTTGAAGATTATAAAAAGGCTCTCGAACAAAAAAGAGCCGAAATGCAAAAGTTTGAAAGCAGAAGAACTCAACTTTTAGGTCAAGTTCAAGAGCAACAACAAGAATGTGAAAAGGTTCAAGCCGAACTTCAGTCGGTTAAAGATCAAATAACCGTTTTAAAAGAAAAAATCGCGTCGCTTGAAATTTCAATCGGCGAGACTAACAGACAAATTGAAGACGCTAAAGACGAAGTGTCGTTAATCGGTTTAAAACTTAACGAAATAGGCAAGCAATATTCAGAAATGGAAGAAGGCAACGAAGAACTTTTAAAGAAAAGACAGTCTGCGTCGTCGTCTGCCGAAAAGCATCAAACCAACTTCGACGATCTTAACGCTCAAAAGCAAAAACTTACCGAAGAACTCGGCGCAGTTCAAAACAGAATTCTTTTCCTTAAGGGCGAAATCAAGGCTACCGCCGTCGATTTGGATAAAATGAAAGAAGAAAGAGAAGAAAAAGATAGTTTGGCAAATCTTAATTCCGAAAAGATTACCGCTTTAAACAACGAAGTTTCTACTCTTTTAGACGACGTTGCAAAGGTTTCTCTTACCGATACCGAAAAAGAATATCTCGACGCGATTAGAGCGAAAAGAGACGGTATAATGGCTCGTAAGGCAACCTTAAACGAAGACGTTAAGCAAGACAACTTAAGGCGTGAGATGATTCAAGCCGAAATTACTAAACTTGGCGAAAGCAAGTTTAAAGAAGAAACGGCGCTTGCTAAAATCGACACCGAACTTGAATATTTGCAAGAAAGAGTTTGGGAAGAATATCAAATTACTTACGAAACGGCCCTTCCGCTTAAAGACGATAATTACGATATTATGACGTCGAGTAGCGAAATCGCGTCGCTTAAACGTAAGATTACAGCGCTTGGTAATATCAACTATAACGCGATTGAAGAATTTGAAGATTTGGACAAGCGTTATCAAGATATGGTAACTCAAAAGGAAGACCTTGAAAAAGCCGAAGAAGATTTGCTTTCGGTAATTAAGAAGTTGACCGACGAAATGAGCGCTACTTTTGCCGAAGGTTTTGCGAAAATTAGGACTAACTTTACGAGAATATTTAAAGAACTTTTCGGCGGTGGTACTGCAGATCTCGTGTTGGAGAAAAACGAGTCGGACGATCCGCTTGAACAAGGCATAGAAATAGTAGCCGAGCCACCGGGAAAGAAATTGCAAAAAATATCGCTTTTGTCGGGTGGCGAAATGGCGCTTACGGCAATCGCAATACTCTTTGCGATACTTAAACTCCGTCCGATGCCTTTCGTCGTATTAGACGAAATTGAAGCGGCTCTCGACGACGCTAACGTCGAAAGATTTGCAAAATATCTTAAAAACTTCTCCGAAGATACTCAATTTATTGTTATTACCCACAAGAAAGTTACTATGGAAAGGGGCGATTCTCTTTACGGCGTTACGATGCAAGAAAAGGGCGTTTCCAAGATTATTTCCGTAAAACTTTCCGACGCTGTGGATACTTATGGTGTATAATGGGATTTTTTAGTAAACTTTTTTCAGCGCTTAAAAAAACTAAAGACGGGCTTGCCGAAAAACTGCGCGGATTATTTTCAAGAGATAAAATAGGCGAAGATTTTTACGACGATCTTTTGGATATTTTAATTTCTTCGGATATATCCGTTTCAACCGCCGACGAAATCGTTGAAAACTTAAGAGATAGGATGATTTCCGAAAGAGTTAAGGACAAAAATTACGTTTTATCCGAACTTAAAGAAGAACTCAAAGCCTGTCTTGATATGGCTGACGATTTTGAACTTGAAACCCCTGCCGTCATTATGGTAATCGGGGTAAACGGCGTTGGAAAAACGACTTCTATCGGCAAACTCGCAAGGTATCTTACCGACAATAAAAAATCGGTAACGATTGCCGCCGCCGACACCTTTAGAGCCGCTGCGTCCGACCAACTTGAAATTTGGGCGGATAGGGCAAAGGTGAGAATCGTTAAAAGTTCGGAAGGTAGCGATCCGTCCGCCGTCGTTTTCGACGCTATATCGTCGGTTAAGGCAAAAGGTACTGACGTTTTAATTATTGATACGGCAGGTCGTCTTCATACAAAGTCCAACCTTATGGAAGAACTTAAAAAGATGTCGAGAGTCGTTGAAAGGGAATACCCAAACGCAAACTTTTACAAGTTTATCGCTTTGGATGCAACTACGGGGCAAAACGCTCTTTCGCAAGTTGAAGTCTTTGACGAAGCGGTTGGTATCGACGGTATAATTTTAACAAAACTCGACGGTACGGCAAAGGGCGGTTTCGTAATCTCTCTTTGTAACGAATTGCAAGTTCCCGTCGCTTTCGTCGGTACGGGCGAAAAACTCGACGATATTGAACTTTTTGATAAAGACAGTTTTATCGAAGGAATTTTAGGAGAGTAATACTAAATATTGTAAAATAAACATTTGTAAAAAATTTTTAGGTGTCAGGTAAAAATGCTTGACACCTTTGTTTTTATAGTGTATAATGCTTTACTGTAAGGTCAAAATGCTTGACAGTAAATTAAGGTAGGTTAAGGAAATGTCTATAAAAGACGGTGTTCATTACGCAGAACTTTATAGTGAGTATTTTTCCTTGCTTACAGAAAATCAACGCTCGGTTTTCGAGATGTACTGTATGTGCGATTTATCGCTCGGCGAAATTGCGGAGATAAAAGGAGTTTCCCGTCAAAGCGTTTCCGACAGCGTTGTAAAGACCAAAAAGGCGCTTGACGAAACCGAACAAAAACTCGGCGTTTTGGCAAAGAAAAAAGCCGTTTACGCGCTTATAGACCAACTTAACGATAAAAACGCAGTAGAAATAGGCGAAAAAATTAAGAATATTTTAGGAGAGAACTGATGGCTTTATTTTCAGGTTTATCAGAAAAACTCAATCATATATTTTCAAAAATAACCAAAAGGGGCAAACTTACCGAACTTGAAATAAAGCAAGCAATGAGAGAAGTTAGAATTGCTTTGCTCGAAGCCGACGTAAATATTGCCGTCGCTAAAGACTTTATAAATAAAGTTAGCGAAAAGGCTGTCGGGCAAGAAATTTTAAAGAGTTTAAGTCCCGCCCAGCAGGTTGTTAAAATCGTAAACGAAGAACTTACCGCCCTTATGGGTTCAACTAACAGTAAGTTAAACGTAAGTTCAAATCCGCCTACGGTAATTATGATGTGCGGTTTGCAAGGCGCAGGTAAAACCACGCTTTGCGGAAAACTTGCCCTTCATCTTAAAAAGCAAGGAAAAAAGCCGCTTCTCGTCGCTTGCGACGTGTATCGTCCTGCGGCTATCGGTCAACTTAAAATCGTCGGCGAAAAGGCAGGCGTAGAAGTTTTTGAAAAAGGTCAAGGAAATCCTGTAAAAATTGCCGAAAGCGGTATAGAACACGCTAAAAAGTTCGGTTTTGATACGGTTATCGTCGATACGGCAGGTAGACTTCATATTGACGAAGCCCTTATGCAAGAACTTGAAAACATAACCAAAACTATTCGCGTAGACGAAATTTTGCTTACGGTTGACTCAATGACGGGGCAAGACGCGGTTAACGTTGCAAAGACCTTTAACGAAAGATTAGAAGTTACGGGCGTAGTTTTAACCAAACTTGACGGCGATACTCGCGGTGGCGCGTGTCTTTCAATTAAAGCCGTTACTGGCAAACCGATTAAGTTCTCGTCAATAGGCGAAAAACTTACCGATTTAGAGCCTTTCTATCCCGATAGAATGGCGAGCAGAATTCTTGGTATGGGCGACGTTTTGTCGCTTATAGAAAAGGCGCAACAAGCAGTTACCGAAGAACAAGCCATAAAACTTGAAAAGAAGTTTAAGGAAAATTCCTTTACTTTAGAAGATTATATCGAACAATTTGCAATGCTTAAAAAGATGGGCGGAGCAAAGGGGCTTTTAGAAATGCTCCCCGGCATGGGTATGAGTTCTAAACTCAAAATTAGCGACGCCGATATAGACGAGAAGAAAATTGAAAGGACTAAAGCCATTATTCTTTCAATGACTCAAAAGGAAAGGCGTGAACCGTCGATTTTAAACTATTCGAGAAAAATGAGAATAGCAAAGGGTAGTGGAACGACCATACAAGAAGTAAACCAACTTTTAAAGCAGTTTGAACAAACCAAGCAAATGATGAAGATGATGAAGGGTAAGCGCGGATTTAGATTGCCTTTCTAAAAATTAGGCTATAAGTTGATTATCTATTAAATTTTGTCAAAAACGGCATAAGTCGTTTTAATAAATAAGTAAAAGTTTTTTAACGGAGGAAATAAAAATGGCAGTAAAAATGAGATTGACCAGAATGGGCGACAAGAAGTCTCCTACCTACAGAATCGTAGTTGTTGATAGCAGAAAGGCTAGAGACGGCGAATACATTGACAAAGTAGGTCACTACAACCCAACGGCTAACCCTGCGGAAGTTGTTATCAACGTAGAAAAGGCTAAAGACTGGCTTGCTAAAGGCGTTCAACCAACTGAAACCGTAAGATCTCTTCTTTTAAACGCTGGCGTTATCGAAAAGTCTGACAAGTTGTCACCTTCTAAGACTAACCCCAAAAAGAAAAAGAAGTAATTAAGGAGAAAAGATGTTAGACCTTATTAAGTATATCGTAAATCAATTTGCTGAAAATCCAAACGACGTAGAATATAACGTTGTTGAAAACGGCAATAACGTTGACGTTACGGTTCTTTTAAAAGAAAGCGATATGGGTAAAGTTATCGGTAGACAAGGAAAGATTGCAAAATCTCTCCGCACTATCGTAAGCGCCGCGTCTAAAAAGAGCGGAAAGAGATACAATATCGAAATTAAAGGTAAAGACGAAGAATAATCGTTTTTACGGCACGGGGTGTTATCCCCACCGCGACTTAAAGTTGCGGTTTGTGTGAAAGTACGGCTGTGTCGTTATTAGATACAGCCTTTTTTGTATAGGCTACGTCGCGCAACTCGTGCCTGAAATTTTTAAGTCTTATATACTTCGGCATACGGCGTTACTGCTTTAAAGTTTAAACCTCGATGACCAACAAGGTCTATCGCGCCTTATCCTTTAAATCGAGCCTTGTCTGCCTTGTATCTAAAACTTTAAAAAGGGTTATTTGCATTGCTCGTATCTAACCATTTTCATTAAAATCAGTCATACGCTGTGACATAGCCTTTGCATATAAAGCCTTGTGATAAAAAGGCTAAATTTATAAAAGCCCTTATATAAGTTGATTAAACGGTGTTTTATGAATAAAATTGAAATAGGAGCGGTAGCAAAACCGCAGGGAATTAAAGGCGAACTTAAAGTAAAACTTTTTGCCGACGATTTTAATTCCGTAAAAAAAATAACCGAAGTTGAAATAAATTCGGTTTTATACGAGGTTGAAAGTTTTAAGCCTTTCGGCGCGGAAGAAGCCATTTTAAAACTCAAAGGCGTAGACGATAGAAACTTTGTCGAAACTTTGAGAAGGTGCGAAGTTTACGCGGATAGAAGTGAAATTATCGTTCCAAAGGGTAGATTTTTTATATCGGACGTGATAGGCTCTGAATTGTATTTAGACAGCGGTAAAAAAATCGGCGAGATAAGAGATATCGTCAGCGGAAACGTCGATTATTATTATATTGATACCTACGAAGGTAAGGCTGTATTTCCGCTTATTAAAGAACTTTCGGCAGTAATTGATATTGAAAATAAAAAAGTAACCGTAAACGCTAAAAAATTTACGGAGGTCGTCTTGTATGAGAATTGATATTTTAACCCTTTTCCCCGAAATGTTTACTCCGCTTACCGAGAGTATAATAGGTAGAGCAGTAAAATCGGGCAAGGTTGAAATCGTCGTAACGGATATAAGAGATTACACCGAAAACAAGCACAAAAAGTGCGACGACTATCCTTTCGGTGGGGGCGCGGGTATGGTAATGACTCCGCAACCTATATATTCCGCCATTATGGCTGTTGACCCAAATCACGAAGCGAGAAGAATTTTTATGTCGCCAAAAGGAAGAACTTTTAGTCAACCGATGGTAAAAGAACTTTTATCGTACGATAGAATTTTACTACTTTGCGGTCATTACGAAGGCGTAGATCAAAGGGTATTAGACCTTTGTATAGACGAAGAAATTTCACTCGGCGATTTCGTTTTAACAGGTGGAGAGATTCCCGCAATGGCAATTACGGACAGTCTTTGTCGTTACGTTGGCGGAGTTATTTCAGACGAGAGTTTGTCCGAAGAAAGTTTCACGGGAAATTTGCTCGAATATCCGCAATTTACTCGTCCGCAAGTTTTTATGGGACTGCATGTGCCTGAAGTTTTAGTTTCGGGCAATCATAAAGAAGTTGATAAATGGAGAAGAAGCGAAGCGATAAAACTTACTCAAAAACTTCGCCCTGATCTTTTAGAAGATAAATAGTAAAGAGTAGTAGTCTTTTTTAAAGGTGGATTATGCAACATATTCAATGGTTTCCGGGTCATATGACCAAGGCAATGCGAAAGACGGAAGAAGACGTAAAACTTTGCGACGGCGTAATTTACGTCGTTGACGCAAGAGCGCCTTTCGCTTGCATAAATAAAAAACTTATGGGACTTTTTAAAAACAAGCCCGTCGTTTTTTGCGTTAATAAATGCGATACGATAATGAGCGCCGACGCTAAAAAAATAGGCGACGAATTAAAGGCTCAAGGGTTTCTTTATGAACTTATAGACGGACTTTCAAAGCGAGATACCGAAAAATTACGCGCTTTATGCGAACTCGCTTTAAAGGAAAAAATCGAAAGAGATAAGGAAAAGGGTATAAAGAGAACTTTGCGTTTTATGGTTGCGGGAATCCCAAACACGGGCAAGTCTACTATTATAAATACCATAAGCGGTGGTAAAAGAGCCGAAACTGGCGATAAAGCAGGCGTTACTCGTTCAAACAAGTGGATAAGACTTGGCAACTTTGACCTTTTGGACACGCCGGGAACTATGCCACCGAGTTTTGAAAATCAAACTTACGCAAAGCACTTAGCGTATATCGGCGCTATTAACGACGATATTTTAGATATGGAAGGGCTTGCGCTCGAACTTATTAAAGATTTAAAAGAAATCGCTCCCAAATTATTACAAGAAAAGTACAAACTCGACGCTTTAGATAAAGAAGGTATCGACCTTTTTGACGACATTTGCAAAAAACGCGGATTTTTACTTCGTGGCGGTGAGAGCGATTACACGAGATGCGCGAGAGCGATTATCGACGATTTTAGAAAACAACGAATAGGTAAAATTTGTTTGGAGATTAAGCCGTGAACGATAAAACTAAACAAAAGATAGAGTTTGATAGACAGTTTTTAAAAGTTGGCGAACGATACGCAGTCGGCGTTGACGAAGTTGGTCGCGGACCGCTTGCAGGACCTGTCGTATGTTGCGCGGTAATAATAGATTTATTTAGCGAAGATTTTTTAGACGGGGTAGACGATAGTAAAAAGGTTAGCGAAAAGAAAAGAGAACTGCTTTTCGACCAACTTAGAGATAGCGTCGTAGATTATTGCATTTGCGAAATTTCCCCCGAAAAAATAGACGAGATAAATATTTTAGAAGCGACTAAACTCTGTATGAAAAACTGTGTCGAAGGTCTTAAAAAGCCTTTTGACGTAGTTTTAATCGACGCGATGAATATTGATATCCACACTCGAAAAGAGATAATAGTAAAGGGCGACGCGCAAAGTTACGCAATAGGCTCGGCTTCGATTATAGCAAAGGTTTATAGAGATAGGCTTATGGTAAATCACGATAAAATTTACCCCGAATATTCGTTTGCAAAAAACAAAGGATACGGCACGAAAGACCATATAAACGCCATAAAGGAGATAGGTTCATGCCCGATACACAGAAAGACTTTCATAAAAAACTTTACGGCAAAATAGGCGAAGATTTAGTAGTAAAATATTTGAAAAAGTTGGGCTATAGGCTCGTTAAACGCAATTTTACCACGCCTTTTGGCGAAGCGGACGTAATTGTTGAAAAAGACGGAGAAATAGTTTTTGTAGAAGTAAAAGCAAGAAATAACGACGCTTTTGGCGAGCCGAAAGACGCCGTAGGGTATAAAAAGCAAGAAAAGTATAGAAAAATAGCGAGTTATTACGGACAAAAATACGGAGAAAAGCAAATGAGTTTTGCCGTCGCCGAAGTAACGCGTAAAGAAGTGAACGTGATATTCGACGCTTTTTAATGTGGATAACTTGTGGATAAACACCTTATAGAGCGAGTTATCCATAAAACTTTACAATCAAGAATAAAAACCGACGCTAATTTTTAGCGAAAGGAATTAAGATGAAGATATGCGTTACATCCGCTTCGGGCGTTGAAGCGGTTACAAAACGGGAAATATACAAATTGCTCGGCGTAGACGCCCCCGCTTTAAACGGCAGGCTTTGTTTTGAAGGGGGTTGGGAGGAAATTGCAAAGTGCAATATCTATCTTCGCACGGCGAATAGAGTAGGCGTTATCCTCGGCGAATTTAGAGCCGAAACTTTCGACGAACTTTTCGACGGTTTAAAAGAAATAGCGTTTGAAGATTTTATTTCAAAAGACGGTAAAATAATCGTTACGGCAAAAAACGTTTTAAGCAAAATTTTCGCAACGAGCGCAACGCAGTCTATTTCCAAAAAGGCGATATGTCAAAGGCTGTTTGAAAAATATAAGATAACGACGCTCCCCGAAAGTGGCGAAAGGTACAAGGTTGAAGTCGCAATTTTAAAAGACCACGTTACCGTAACTCTCGACACGTCGGGCGAAGGACTGCACAGAAGGGGTTATCGCGGTCTCGTTGGCGAAGCGCCTTTGAAAGAAACTCTCGCTTCGGCGATAATTCAACTTTCAGTTTGGAATCCGTCCCGTCCGCTTGCCGACGTTTTTTGCGGTAGCGGAACTATACCTATCGAAGCCGCGCTTATCGCTTTAAATATAGCGAGCGGAAAAAATAGAACGTTTGATTTCGTCAGTTGGAAAGTCTTTGATAAAACCGTTTACGAAAGAATAAAACAAGAGGCTATAGACGGCGAAAATTTAGACAAAGAAATTAGAATAAGTGGTTTTGATATAGACGAAAGTCAGTTAAAACTTGCCCGTAGGCACGCGAGGGAAGCGGGCGTTGAAAAATATATACATTTTCAAAGGGCGGATATGCGAGATTTTTCTTCGAGGTTTTCGCACGGCGTAATAATAAGCAATCCACCGTACGGCGAGAGATTGTCCGATAGGCGAGAAATAGAAGTTCTTTATCGCGATTACGGCAAAACCGTCAGGTCTTTAAATAATTGGTGCGCGTACACGCTTACGAGCGTAACAGATTTTGAAAGGCTGTTTGGCAAGAAAGCCGATAAAAAGAGAAAACTTTATAACGGCAAGTTAGAGTGTAACCTTTTCGCGCATTTGGCAGAACCGCCTAAAAAGACGAAGTAAATAAAAAGAATAACCAAAAAAACGAGTAAAATAATAAAAATTTTTTCATTTTACCCCGTTAAAACGCTTGCATAAAGAATTTTGATGTGGTAAAATAGTTCAAGACTTCGGACGGTCCTCTGGCAAAATTGCGCATGAACGTTTCGGATAATAGGAGGTATAAGTCATGAATATTATCGAACAGATTGAAAAAGAGAACTTAAAAAGCGAAGTTCCCGTGTTTTCAGTAGGTGATACCGTTAAGGTATCGGTTAAGGTTATTGAAGGCGCGAAGGAAAGAATTCAAG
This sequence comes from Clostridia bacterium, assembly GCA_017453045.1. GTDB lineage: Bacteria > Bacillota > Clostridia > Christensenellales > Borkfalkiaceae > UBA10281. The sequence goes on from JAFTKX010000055.1 coordinate 17,090, forward strand.
CTTTCGAAGGTATCGTTATCGCTAAGAGAAACGGCGGTATTAGAGAAACTTTCACCGTTAGAAGAATTTCTTACGGTATCGGCGTTGAAAGAACTTTCCCAGTTCACTCTCCAAAGGTAGCGAAAATCGACGTTATCAAGAGAGGTAAAGTTAGGAGAGCAAAACTCTACTATCTTAGAAATCTTACCGGTAAAGCGGCTAAGGTTGAAGAAATCCTTTAATCAGCAAAACAAATTAAGACCGACGAGTTGTTCGTCGGTCTTTTTTTGCGTTTTTTGTCTTTTCATAATATATATATAATGAAAAGTGTGTTAAAATTTATAAAAAACGTTTTACAAATCAAAAATTATGGTGTATAGTATTTAAGTATATAGCATAGTCGGGGCGAATTTCGTCCTTTTCGGTAAAAATCTCTTTAGGGAGGAGTTATGGGTAAGAACAACAAGACATTTTTGATAAGCGCGATAATTTTGGTAGTCTTTTACGCTTTATCGGCTATCTTTACGCTCGGCACGGTGTTTATGCCGTCTACTGCGTGGCAAATAAAATCTCAAAACGCGGATAGGGAAAACACTTATAGTAACGCTTTCGTAAACGTTGACGTAACTACTTCTAAACCTAATCCTGAAAAAGACGGGGAAACGGTTACGGCTAATATTTCAAAAATTTACGTTTTCGTGGGTAACGTCTATTCGTTTGCAACGGATGAAAATGGAAAAGAGTTCGTAGATATCGTCTTTCAGTTTAAGACTAAGAGCGACAATACTAACACTTCGTACTTAAAGAGTTTTACCTATTCAGTTCCCGTCGTCTACGGAACGGGCGGATATAAATGGATAAAGGTTTACGACAGCGCTGGAAACGGCGAGAGCGAAATTTCTTACAACCGCGTAAAGATAAGTTCTCCCGATAAATTTGATTTCCACGAAGTCGTCTTTACCGATTCTACGGGATATATTTTAGACACTCAAATCAACGCGGGTACGGAGGACCAAAAGACTATGGCGAGACTTTTGGTTGACGAGAGAGAATTTTTCACGAATTCTACTTCTAAAAAGTTCAACTTTACGGATAAAGAACTTGAAAATTTAGCGTCAGTCGAAGCCTTAAAAGGTGGAAAAGTAACCGTTTCCAAAGGTCCTTTTACAACCGTGTTAAATCTCGTTTCAGTTTCTATTTTCGGTAAAAACACCTTTGCAATGCGCTTATTTGATTGTTTAGCAGGGCTTGGGCTTTTGCTTATCGCTTTCATTTTCGTGAGTAAACTTTTCGACAGTCCAAGATATTCCGTTTTATCGCTCGTATTTTGTCTTGCAATGGGCGGAGCGTTTACTGCGTCGAACTTTGCGCACGGCGGATTAGGCGCGTTTTTCGCTACGTTAGCCCTTTATTTTGCAAGTAGATTTTTCGTTAAACATTATTATTTTGAAGAAGTTGACAGCGCCGTTATATGCCTTTTAACTTCTGGAATTTTCTTGGGGCTTGCAGTTTCTTGCAATATGGTTTATTCGCTCGTTTCTCTCGGCGTAGTCGCTATGCTTATAATGGCGTCGAGAAGGGGCTATAAAAAGTATAAAGAAGACGACAAAAAGGCTGTCGGTCTTGAAAAAGAAGAACTTTTCCTTGCTTATAGGAAAAAGAGAATTATTTTGTTCGTTACGGCACTAATTGCAGTAGTCGTTATACCTACCTTGCTTTTCACGTTATCTTTCTGGTCGTTGTCAAGCGTATACACGGCGTATTACGGAGTCGGCTTTATTCAAAGCGCGATAAAACTCCTTGCAGAAAGTTTCACGCCTAATTATCAATCTTTCCCACTTGCTTTATTAGTCGGTTTCGGCGGTGTAGCGGAAAGCGGATATTACAGTTTCTTAACTTATTTGCCGTGCGTTTTAGCCCTTTTGAGTTTTGCTTTCGTAACCGTAGCGCTTTGTTTAAGAAAGAGAGTTGAATTTTTTAAAGGCGTAGGCGTAATTTCAAATAAATACAAGATAATAACTACGGCGTTTTTAACGATGCTCCTTCCCGTACTTTTCGGTCTTACTTCAAGTCCGAGCGGTTTTGCGGGCGCGTCGGTATTTTATTGCGCGTATATCGTTTTTGCCGAAAGTATTTTGGTTAAATGTATAAATTCCAAGAAAGTTAAACTCGTCGCAAATATTTTGGCAGGCGTATCTATGGTTATATTTGCAATGGCGTACGTTGGTTTCGTGGGAATTCAACTCCCTGAAATCGTAAGTAAAATTCTCTATCTTTGGCAGGTGATTTAAGATGCTGGCAAAGTTTACGGGCTTTACGCTTATAGGTCTTGACGGAGAAATCGTCGAAGTCGAAGTCGATACTAATAACGGGCTTCCGTCGTTTGATATCGTAGGGCTTCCCGACGCGTCGGTTAAAGAATCTAAAGAAAGAGTAAGGTCGGCTATAAAAAATAGCGGAAAGAGATTTCCAAATCATAAAATTACCGTCAATCTCGCCCCTGCGGATTTAAAAAAAGAAGGCGCGGGGTTAGACCTACCGATTGCGCTTGGTATCGTTAAAGCGTCGTCGCAAATGGGGGATAAAGATTTATCCGACACCGTTTTTATCGGCGAACTTTCTTTAGACGGGGCGTTAAGGGGAGTAACGGGTATTTTGCCTATGCTTATCTCGGCGAGAGAAAAAGGCTATAAAAAGGCGATTATTCCCTCTTTAAACGCAAAAGAAGGGGAATATATCGACGGTTTAGAAATTAAGATTGCGGACAGTTTAAAACAAATACTCGATTATATCGAAGGTAGTTTTGAACTTAAAACTGTTGAAAAATTAAGTTATAACCTTGTATCCGAAAACGTAAAGTATACCGACGATATAAAGTTCGTCAAAGGGCAGTACGTTGCAAAAAGAGCAATGGAAGTTGCCGTCAGCGGTAATCACAATATAATTTTGGTAGGTCCGCCGGGGGCTGGAAAGACTATGCTTGCAAAATGCGTTCCGTCGGTTATGCCCGATATGTCTTTTGAAGAAGCGCTTGAAACGACAAAAATTCACAGCGCGGCGGGTAAACTTTCGAGCGAAGAAGGCATAGTTTATCGCCGTCCGTACGTTACTCCGCACCACACGGCGTCGAGAGTTGCTATAATCGGCGGTGGTATTTCGTCAAAACCGGGCATAATAAGCCTTGCCCACAACGGCGTTTTATATTTAGACGAAATGGCGGAATATCCCCGTTCGGTACTTGAAAGTTTACGCCAACCGCTCGAAGATAGGGTTATTACCGTGTCGAGAGTAAAGGCGAGCGTTGAATATCCGGCAAGTTTTATGCTCGTAGGGAGTATGAACCCTTGTCCGTGCGGTTTTTATGGTACTAAACAGGGCGAGTGTAAATGTACATCTTCGCAAATAGTGAAGTATAAATCTAAAGTTTCAGGTCCGCTTATGGACAGAATGGATATTCGCATAAACGTAGAGAGCGTAAAGTATGAAGATCTCACCGACAAAACTCACGGCGAAAGTAGTGAAGAAGTCAGAAAGAGAGTAAATAGAACCCGTCTTATCCAAAGAGAAAGGTTTATGGGCGAAGATATAAATAGCAACGCTGAGATGGGCGAAAGACACTTAAGCCTTTACTGTAAACTCTCTAAAGAGTGCGAAGAAATTATGAAAAAAGCCTTTGAAAGTTTAAAACTTTCGGCAAGGGCGAGAAGTAGAATATTAAAAGTTGCGAGAACGATTGCGGATATGGAACTTTGCCAAGATATCGAGCCAAAGCATCTTTTAGAAGCAATAGGGTATAGAAGCGAGGAATTATGAGAATTTTAAACGAAGACGAAAGGGCGATAATTTTTCTCGATTCGTTTGAAAATATCGAATACAAGCACAAAAAGGCGATAATCGACCTATATAAAAAGCCGTCTTTAATTAGAAAAGACGCTTCGCTTTTAAGCAAATATTTAAAAAGGGTTTCAAAACCGCAAATAGAAAAACAACTTTTACTTGCGCTTTTTCAAGACGGTTATTTTGACGCCGCCGTCGAAACGGCGATAAAAGGCGCGGACGACGTTCTCACCCTTTTAAGCGACGGCTACGCGGAAGAACTTAAAAATATTCCCACGCCACCGCTCGTTTTATACGCAAGGGGAAACTTGTCCCTACTAAAAAAGGATAAAGTGGCGATAGTCGGTTCAAGAAAAACTATGCCCCTTTATCTCAAAAAGACTGAAGAAATTTCGGCAATGCTTACTAAAAGCGGAGTTGTCGTCGTTACGGGAATTGCGCTCGGCGCGGATACCTCGGCAATAAAGGGCGGACTCGATTCGGGAAATATTATATCGGTGTTTGCAGGCGAAGTCGTAAAGGTGTATCCTGCAAGCGCAAACGATTTGGCAAACAAGATAATCGCTTCAGGCGGACTTATTTTGTCCGAATATCCATACGGCAGAACGCCGAGAGTTTATTCTTATCCCGTAAGGAATAGAATTATAGCAGGGCTTTCAAGGGGCGCGCTTATAGTCAGCGGAGAAGAATCAAGCGGAGCGAGATACACGGCGAATTACTCGTTAGATTTTGGACGGGAAGTATTTTGCTTGCCGTACGGACTTGGGCAAGGCGGAGAACTTTGCAAAAGTTTGGTAAAAAACGGAGCGACGATGGTAGAGAGCGCAAGCGAAATTGCCGACTGTTTAAACTTAACACTAAAAGAAGAAAACCTAACCGATTTAGGTTTAGACGAAAAACAAGAAATTCTTTATTCCTTGATTAAGCAAGGAGTGGGGAATACCGACGATTTGGCTGAAAAGTCCAAACTCGCAATTTACGAAATAATATCCGCGCTGGGAATGTTAGAGTTGAAAGGTCTTATAGTTAAAGATTTCAGCGGTAACTACGGCGCGCTCAAATAAACGGAGGGTATATGCAACTTATAATAGTGGAATCGCCGTCAAAGGCAAAGACAATCGAAAAATACCTTGGCGGTAAGTATAAAGTAGACGCAAGCGGTGGACACGTTAGAGATCTTCCCGAAAAAAGACTCGGCGTAAACGTGCAGGATAATTACACGCCTAACTACGTTATTACCGCCGACAAAAAAGCAGTTATAAAAAGGCTTAAAGAAAAGACTGATAAAGCCGATAAAATTTATCTCGCAACCGACCCTGATAGAGAAGGCGAAGCGATAAGTTGGCATTTAAAAGAAGTTCTCGGTTTAGAAGGCAAAAAGGCGCAGAGAATAGTTTTTAACGAAATAAGCGAAACTGCGGTAAAAGAAGCAATCAAAAACCCGAGAGATATAAACTATAACTTGGTTGATTCTCAACAGGCGAGAAGGGTTATGGATAGGCTCGTAGGCTATAAAATAAGTCCGTTTTTGTGCAAGCGTATTCAAACGGGATTGTCGGGCGGTAGAGTTCAGTCGGTCGCCCTTAGAATAGTCGTTGATAAAGAAAGAGAAATAAGAGCGTTCGTACCGAGCGAATACTGGAATTTAACTGCCGAAATAAAGGGGCAAAATTCAGTTGAATTTACCGCTATTTTAGAAGAAAAAAACGGCAAAAAGTATAAACCTAAGAACGAAGCGGACGCAAGCGTTGCCGAGCAGGTTATTAAAAACGGAAAAATTGTCGTTAAAGACGTGAAAAAGAGCGTAACAAAAAGCCACGCGCTTCCGCCGTTTACGACGTCCACTATGCAACAGGACGCGTCGGCGAAACTCAATATGTCGTCGCCAACTTGTATGCAAGTTGCTCAACATCTTTACGAAGGTATCGAAACTGCCGACGGTCATCTTGCTCTCATAACCTATATAAGAACGGACTCCGTAAGGGTATCTCAAACCGCGTTAAATTCGGTTAGGGGATATATCGAAGAAAGGTACGGCAAGGAATATTTGCCCTCGAAACCAAACTTTTACAAGTCTAAAAAGAACGCGCAAGACGCTCACGAAGCAATCCGTCCTATCGACCTTTCTTTAACGCCCGAAAAGGCTAAAAAACTTTTAGATAGAAACCACTATAATTTATATAAACTAATTTACGAAAGGTTCGTCGCTTCGCAAATGAAAGACGTTGAATACGATTCCGTTCAAATAACTTCAAAGGTTGACGAATACGTTTTAAAAACTTTCGGTAGAACGGTTAAGTTTAAAGGATATACCGCCGTATATGACGATTATCGCGCTATCGAAGAAGACGAAACTGAAAAAATTAAGGTTATTCCCGAAGTAAAAACGGGCGAAGAATTGACCTTGCTAAACCTTAAAAAAGAACAAAAATTCACCAAACCGCCCGTTAGGTATACAGACGCAAGTTTGATAAGGGTAATGGAAGAAAAAGGTATCGGTAGACCGTCGACTTACGCGACGATAATTTCCGTCCTTTCAAAGCGTAAATACACAACTAAAGAAGGCAAGAACATAGTTCCTACCGACGTCGCTTTCCAAATAACCGATATGCTCGTCAAGTATTTCCCCGACGTTATGGACGTTTCGTTTACGGCTAATATGGAAGACAGGCTCGACGATATTGAAAACGGCGGTCAGGACTGGAGAGATATAGTTAGAGAGTTTTATCCGTCCTTTGCCGAAAGGCTTGCAAAGGCGACTACCGACGGCGACGAAGTTACGGATATTTTATGTGAAAAATGCGGAGCGCCGATGATAAGAAAGAACGGGCGTTACGGCAAGTTCTTGGCTTGTTCAAAGTACCCCGAATGCGCAAATATTAGGTCTGAAAAAGAAGAAGTTTCAGAAGTAAAATGCGATAAGTGCGGTTCGCTTATGGTATATAAAACGGGTAAATTCGGAAAATTCCTTGCTTGTCCAAACTATCCCGAGTGTTCGTTCGTTAAACCTATCGACGAAAAAATCGCCGAGCAAAAGTGCGAAAAGTGCGGTGGCGTAATGGTCGTTAAAAAGGGTAGATTCGGCAACTATATGCAATGCGTAGACTGTAAAGAAACGGTAAGTCTTACCGAAAAGGCGGGCGTTTGTCCGCAATGCGGAAAGCCCACCCAAAAGATGACTTCAAGGAGTGGTAAAACTTTCTACGGTTGTTCGGGTTATCCCACTTGTAACTTTATGAGTTGGGATATGCCAAACGGCGAATATTGTCCAAAGTGTAACAGTTATATAGTTTTGGCAAAAGACGGCAAGACCAAAAAGTGTTCTAACAAAGAATGCGACTATATCGACAAACCTACTAAAAAGAAAAAAGATGGAAAAAATAGTTAAAATAATAGGGGCGGGGCTGGCTGGTAGCGAAGCGGCGTATTACCTTGCAAAAAAGGGGTATAAAGTCAAACTTTACGACATAAAGCCAAACGCGTATACCCCCGCTCACAAAAACCCTAACTTTGGCGAACTCGTATGTTCAAATTCTTTAAAGAGTAACGACGTTTACGGTAACGCTTGCGGACTACTTAAAGAAGAAATGCGAATTTTAGGCTCTATGGTAATCGACGTTGCGGATAGTTGTAGCGTTCCAGCAGGCGCTGCGTTAGCGGTTGATAGGGATAAATTTGCCCAAGAAATAACCGATAGGTTGCGTTCGTTTGACAATATAGAGTTTATTTCCGAAAACGTCGAAAGGGTAAATTTAGACGAGAACGTAATTATAGCGACAGGTCCGCTTACTACGAGTGAACTTTGTAACTTTATAAGCGAAATTACGGGTAGCGGATTTTATTTTTACGACGCCGCCGCCCCGATAATATCAGGGGATAGTATAGACTTTTCAAACGCTTTTATATCAGACCGTTACGGCGAGATAGGAAAGGGCGATTACGTCAACTGTCCTATTGACAAAGAAGGGTATTTGGCTTTTTATAAAGAACTTATTTCGGCAAAGAGAGCCCCCCTTCACGAGTTTGAAAACGTAAAGGTTTTCGAGGGTTGCATGCCTGTTGAAGTAATGGCGTCGAGGGGCGAAGATACCCTTCGTTTCGGCCCGCTTAAGCCCGCAGGGCTTACCGATCCCAAAACGGGTAGATGGCCTTACGCTTGTATGCAACTTAGAAAGGAAGACGAAGAAGGAAGAAGATACAATATCGTAGGCTTTCAAACTAACTTGTTATTCCCCGAACAAAAAAGGGTGTTTTCAATGTTTCCAGCCCTTAAAAACGCCGAGTTTTTGCGTTACGGCGTGATGCATAGAAACACTTACATCAACGCCCCAACCGTGCTTAACTCAGATTTTTCTATGAAAGAGCATCCAACGGTCTTTTTCGCAGGGCAAATCACGGGGGTTGAGGGTTACGTCGAAAGTACGGCGAGCGGACTTTTATCGGCTATAAATATGGATAGAAAATTGTCGGGAAAGGAGAGTTTAAAACTCGACCAAACGACCGTTATAGGCGCGCTTTCGTGTTACGTGGCAACGACGAACGCAGATTTTCAACCTATGAACGCCAACTTTGGTATTATTAGTCCTATTGAATACAATCCGAGAAAAAAAGCCGAGAAAAAACAACTTATGGCAAATAGAGCATTACAGAAGATTAAAGAGATAAAGGAGATATTATGAGCGTAGAATTTAGAGGTACGACCATTTGCGCCGTAAAGAGAAACGGCGTAACCGCAATCGCCGGCGACGGTCAAGTTACTATGGGCGAATCAATAGTATTTAAAAACAACGCCGTAAAGGTTAGAAGAATTTGGAACGGCGACGTTATATTAGGTTTTGCCGGTTCTGTGTCCGACGCCTTTTCGCTTTGCGAAAGATTTGAGGCAATGCTTTCAAAGTTCGCGGGCAATTTAGAAAGGAGCGCGGTTGAACTAGCAGAGCAATGGAGAAGGGATCAAGTTGGTAGAAAACTTGACGCTTTGATGATCGTTGCAGATAAAAACAGCCTTTTAATCATTTCGGGAACGGGCGAAGTTATCGAGCCGGAAGAAGGGATTTGCGCTATCGGTAGCGGTGGAAATTACGCTTTGGCGGCGGCGAGAGCGCTCGCTGAAGAAACTGATTATTCAGCCGAAGAAATAGCGACTAAAGCGCTTAAAATCGCAAGTAGAATTTGCATATTTACCAACGATAATATTCGTTGCGAAACTATTTAAGGGGGCTAAATATGAATCTTACTCCAAGGGAAATAGTAAAAGAACTCGACAAATACATCATAGGTCAAGACAATGCGAAAAGGGCTGTCGCTATCGCGCTTAGAAACCGTTATAGAAGAAGTCAACTTTCGCCCGAACTTAAAGAAGAAATTACGCCTAAAAACATAATTATGAAAGGTCCTACGGGCGTTGGTAAAACCGAGATTGCAAGAAGACTTGCTCGCCTTGTAAACGCTCCGTTTATAAAAGTTGAAGCGACTAAATATACAGAAGTCGGCTACGTTGGTAGAGACGTAGAGTCTATGGTTAAAGATTTGGTCGAGGCGAGCGTAAGGCTTGTAAAAGAAGAACACTTCGCCACGGTTTCGGCAAAGGCAACTGCTGTTGCCGAAAAGAAAGTTTTGACCGTTTTATTCGACGCTTTGTCAAAAAACAAGGGCGAAACTCCTAAAGAAATTTGGGAAGAAAATTTAGTTAAAGATTTCCATAACGGAAAATACGATAATTTTATTATCGAAATCGACGTCGTAGACGAGCAAAAACCCGTCGAAATTATCCCGGGTATGGGCGCGGAAATTTCTATCGGCTCTATTTTTGGCGATATGCTCCCCAAGAGAAGAAAAAATAGAAAAATTACCGTAAAAGAAGCGCTTAAACTTATAATTTCTGAAGAAAGCAACAAGTTGATTGACGAAGACGCGGTAAAAACCGAGGGCGTTAGAAGGGCTGAAGAAGAAGGTATTATCTTTATCGACGAAATTGATAAAATCGCCGCAAAAGGCTCAAGGTCGGGACAAGACGTTTCAAGAGAAGGCGTGCAAAGAGATATTCTTCCTATCGTAGAAGGTTGTACGGTAAACACTAAATACGGCATCGTAAAAACCGATTACATTTTGTTTATCGCGGCAGGCGCGTTTCACGTTTCAGCGGTTGGAGATCTTATTCCCGAACTTCAAGGAAGATTTCCTATTAGGGTAGAACTTGCAAGTTTAACCAAGCAAGATTTTATCAATATTTTAACTATTCCGCAAAACGCAATAACAACGCAATATTCAACTCTTTTAGCGGTTGATAATATCGACCTTCAGTTTACGCGCGACGCTATTGAAAAAATCGCCGAAATTTCCGTGCTTTTAAACACGACGAGCGAAGATATAGGCGCGAGAAGACTGCATACGGTTATGGAAAATCTTATCGAAGACATTTCTTTTAACGCAGGCGGAGATATTCCGTTTACAACCGTAGTTGTCGACGCAAAATACGTTGACGAACATCTTTCTTCGGTTACTAAAGACCAAAACGTTAAAAAATACATTTTATAAGGTGAATTATGATAAATATACCAAAGGGAACGAAGGACGTTTTACCACAGGAAAGTTATAAATGGCACTACGTTGAAAAGACGGCGAGAGATATTGCCGACCTTTATTGCTTAAACGAAATAAGAACGCCTACTTTCGAGCATACCGAACTCTTTTTAAGGGGTGTTGGCGAAACTACCGACGTCGTAAATAAAGAAATGTATACCTTTATAGACAAGGGCGATAGAAGTATGACGTTAAAGCCCGAAGGAACGGCGGGCGTTGCGAGAAGTTTTATTGAAAACGGGCTTTTTAACGGCGCAATGCCACTTAAAATGTACTATATTACCCCCGTTTTCCGTTACGAAAACCCACAAAAGGGTAGACTTAGAGAACACCATCAATTCGGCGTTGAAATCTACGGCGGAGCAGGCGCTGACACCGACGCGGAAGTAATTTCTCTCGCTCACGAACTTTTGACAAAACTCGGTTTAAGCGTAAAACTCTTTATTAACAGTATGGGTTGTAAGGAGTGTAGAGGGGAGTATAACGACGCGTTAAAGGCTTATTTTGCTGATAAACTCGACGGACTTTGCCCAACTTGTAGGGAAAGATATTTTAAAAATCCGCTTAGAATTCTCGACTGTAAAGAGCAAAAGTGTAAAAGTCTTTGTCAAGACGCTCCAAAAATTACCGAATATCTTTGCGACGATTGTAAAACGCATTTTGAAAATCTTAAAGATTTGCTTGGCGCAAGCGGAATTGAATTTGAGGTCAATCCGTTTATCGTAAGGGGACTTGATTATTATACAAAAACGGTATTTGAATTCGTAACGAGTGCGCTCGGCTCGCAAGGAACGGTTTGCGGTGGCGGAAGATACGACAATTTAATTGCTCAACTCGGCGGAAATCCAACTTGCGGTGTTGGTTTCGGTATGGGCTTAGAGAGAATTTTAATGCTTATGGAAGCCGTAAACGCGCCTATTCCAAACGCAAACCCTGTAAAACTTTACGTTGCGTCTATGGGAGATAAGGCTTATAAAAAGGCTTACGAAATCGTTACGGCTCTCCGCAAAAAAGGAGTTAAAGCCGAAGTTGACCACGCGGGCAGGGGCATAAAGGCGCAGTTTAAATACGCCGACAAAATAGGCGCTGAAAACGTAGTTACTTTAGGCGATAACGAACTTATAAGCGGACTTTGCGTTATAAAGCGTATGTCCGACGGCGAAAAAACCGAAGTAAAAATCGACGAAATTATAAATCTGTTTTAATTTGAACAAATAAATCGGGCGGTATGATAAACTTTGTCATACCGCCCGTTACGTTTTTATTTGATTATTCGTTTAAGTCCCAGTTTATAGGTGTTTTTCCTACAGATTTCAAAAATTCGTTGGTTTTTGAAAACGGCTTACTGCCGAAAAATCCGTTGTAGGCAGAGAGGGGACTTGGGTGCGCGCTCTCAATTATAAAGTGTTTGCTTTTGTCTATTAAACTTTTTTTACTCCTTGCGTTTCCGCCCCAAAGAATAAAAACAATCGGATCGTCGCGTTTAGAAAGTAGTTTTATAACTTCGTCGGTAAACCAAGTCCAACCGCATTTGCTATGAGAATTTGCTTGCGCTCGTCTTACGGTTAGGGTAGTGTTAAGGAGTAATATCCCTTCCTTCGCCCATTTGGTAAGGTCGCCCTTTTGGTATTCTTTAATTCCCAAATCGCTCTTTAGTTCTTTGTAAATGTTTACAAGAGACGGTGGAAGTTTAATCCCGTCTTTAACCGAAAAGCAAAGCCCGTGCGCTTGGTTTGGTTCGTGATATGGGTCTTGCCCTAAAATAACGGCTTTAACCGACTTATAGGGGGTTATTTTAAAGGCGTTATATATATCGTGCATAGAGGGATAAATTTCCCTTTGGCTATATTCTGTTATTAAAAACTTTCTAATTGCAAGGTAGTTATCGCTATTAAAAAGCGGGGATAAAATCTCGTCCCAATCGTTTCCGATATTTACCATATTATTCACCAAAATTTATCTTGTCGCGCTCGATATAAACGGGGCGCGCTTTTACGTCTTCGTAAAGATATCCTAAATACAAATCGGTTATACCGTTGGAAATCAATATTATCGACGTTGCGAGTGAAATCGTTGGAAATAACCAAGCGGTAAGGGGGAGAGTAAATCCAACAACGTCGGAAAGACAAGTTAAAACGATAAAGGTTGCAAAGGCTAAAAGAGATAAAATCAGCCCGACAATTCCGAGTTTGCCCGAAGTTTTAAGCGTTTTAGGGCTGTAAGGAACTATTCCTGCTTCAGCCGTTTTAAGCATTTTTTTAAGAGTAAACTTGGTTTCTCCTTCCGTTCTTTCACCGCGGTCAAATTCAACCGCCGTCTGTCTAAATCCCGCCCAAGCAACTTGAACTCTCAAAAATCTACTTCTTTCGGGTAGGGAACAAATAACGTCGATTACCTTTCTATCGTAAAGTTTAAATTCGCCTGAATTTTTTGGCAAGTTAAATCCCGATTTTTTAGAAAGTAAGTTTATAAAGAGAGAAGAAGTGAATTTTTTAAAGAAAGATTCTCCCTTTCTCACCCTTCTAACGCCGTGTACGACTTCAAAGCCTTCTTTCCATTTTTCAATCATTTCAGGGAATAGTTCGGGTGGGTCTTGCAGGTCTGCGTCAATTAAAATAGCGCAGTCGCCCGAGCAGTTTTTAAGTCCGCATAAAAAAGCCGCCTGTTGACCGAAATTTCTCGAAAAGTTTACAGCTTTAACTCGACCGTCTTTTTGACACTCGTCGCGCAAAATTTTCTCGCTGTCGTCCTTGCTACCGTCGTTCACGGCAATTATTTCAAACGGTAAACCAATCTTTTCCATAATAGGAATTACTCTTTTGAAAAAATTAGGTAAACAATCTTGCTCGTTATATACGGGAGTAATTATACTAATAGTAGGTTTCATTTTATCTCCTAAAACAGTTTTATGTAGGTATTTTATCATTTTTTTACTACAAAGTAAACATAAATTTTAAAATTTTGCTAAATATTGAATATATTTTGACAAATTTCACTTAATATTATATAATAGTTGAGAGTGTTCTCAAAATTAAACGCCTTTATAGGGGGGAAAATGGATTACAAAGTTAATTACGAAAACTGGATAACCAGTCCGTTTCTTCGCGCTGACGCGCTCGAAGAACTAAAAGCAATCGCAAACGACGAAAAGGAAATAGAATATTCTTTCGGCGCTGAACTCGAATTCGGTACGGCAGGTATGCGCGGTATCATCGGTTACGGCACTAATAAAATGAACGTATACACGGTAAGAAGGGCAACTCAAGGGTTGGCTGAATTTATAAAGACAAACGGCGCAAGCGCTATGAAAAGGGGCGTTGCGATTTCTTACGACACGAGAAGAAATTCCGAACTTTTCGCAAGGACAGCCGCAGGCGTTTTATTAAAAAACGATATTAAAGTTCATATTTATCCCGAACCGCGCCCCGTTCCTATGCTTTCTTACGCGGTAAGAAAACTTAATTGCTTCGCAGGTATTATGATTACCGCAAGCCACAACCCAAAAGAATATAACGGTTACAAAGTCTATGGGGAAGACGGCGCCCAAATGTCGCCCGAAGCAACCGACGAAGTGGTTAAGTACATATCTCAAATTACCGATTATTTCTCTGTTAAAGAAGTTGAAGTTTTAAGCCTTAAAGGCGGTAAAAAGCCTATGCTTTTATCGGTTATAGGCAAAGGGCTTGAAAAGAGTTATTATAAAGAACTCGTAAAACTCACTCTTTCTAAAAAGGCGGTTAAAGCCGTCGGTAAAAAGATTAAAATAGTTTATACCCCCGTTCACGGTAGCGGATTCGTTCCCGTAACGAGTATCTTAAAAAAATTGAAAATCAACGCGACTCTCGTCGAAGAACAGACCAAACCCGACACCGAGTTTTCTACCGTTGAAGTTCCAAATCCCGAGTTTAAAGAAACGCTTTCTATGGGTATCGAACTTGCTAACAAGATAAAGGCGGACGTAGTTTTCGGTACTGATCCGGACTGTGATAGACTTGGCGTTGCTATTCGCGACGATAAGGGCGAATTCGTTGCTCTTTCGGGTAACCAAGCGGGTATTTTGCTTTTAGATTATATATCATTAAGGTTAAAGAGCGACGGAAAACTTCCCGAAAACGGTGTAGTCGTTAAGAGTTTCGTGTCTACTGGTATGGCAAAACTTCTTTGCGCAAATTACGGCGTTGAACTCGTTGAAACCCCCGTCGGCTTTAAGTTTATCGGCGAAAAAATCAAACAGTACGAACAAGACAAATCGAAAACCTATCTTTTCGGCTTTGAAGAAAGTTGCGGATATCTTCGCGGTACTCACGCAAGAGATAAAGACGCCGTCGTTGCAAGTATGCTTTTTGCTGAAATGGTTTGTTATTATCAATACGTCGGCAAGGGCGTTTGGAGTAGACTTTGCGAAATTTACGATAAATACGGCTACGTTTTAGACGCAACCGATAGTATTAAATATTCGGGACTTAAGGCAATGGACGATATGAACACCGCCGTTGCTAAAATGAGAGAAAAACAAGTCGACGCTATCGGTATTTACACGGTAAGTGGCGTAAGAGATTATCTTGCAGGCGTAAGAAAGAGTCAAGGCGAAGAAACCGAACTTCAAATAAAGGGAATAAACTGTATCTATTACGAACTTTTAAACGGTGGATTTATCTGTTTAAGACCAAGTGGAACAGAACCGAAACTTAAAGTTTATTATTCTATAAAGGCGAAAGATAAGGCGCACGCAGAGAAAGCTCTTGCCGAACTTAAAGAAAACTTTTCGGCTATGCTTGCCGAGTAAAAAGCAAGATAAAAATTTTTAAAAAAAGTTTTGTAAAATTGCGAAATTTTGCTTGACATACCCGTTTAGGTGTGGTATTATATGTAGGCTCTCACTTGAGAGATAATATTGTCTTGCAATCGTTTTTGCAAGTAAACACAAGTAATTTTACTTGTTTCCGAAGATTGACAACTGCATAGAATTAAAGTTAAATGAAAAATATCTATTAAGAAATAGAGATTAGTCAAGTAACGAGTTTAAAATAACTTTTTTAAAAAGTACAGAAAGGCAAAAAAAGACTTTAAATATCTTTAAGAAATAATTGGTTAATACAAAAAAGTATACAATAATTTTGCTAAGAAAGAGGAAGTCTAATGAATTTTTAAGGACGCTAAGAGAGATATATTGACGAAGCGACTTATGTAAATAAGTTGAAAGAATAAGCTACAAAGAGCGTAGGGAGGATGCCTTGGTACATGGCGCCGAAGAAGGACGTGACAAGCTGCGAAAAGCTACGGTAAGTTGCAAATAAACGTTAAAGCCGTAGATATCCGAATGAGGGAACTCACCATGAGTAATGTTATGGTATCGTATGATGAATAAATAGTCATACGAGGGGAACCCGGGGAACTGAAACATCTAATTACCCGGAGGAAAAGAAAGCAAAAAGCGATTCCGAAAGTAGTGGCGAGCGAAATTGGAACAGCCCAAACGATTTGTAGAAATACGAATCGGGTACGGACTTGCATAAAGTTATTATTCGAGTTAGCAAAAGAGTGTTGGAAAGCACAGCGAAACAGGGTAACAGCCCCGTATGCGAAAACTAGGAATAAGGCGAGCAAGAATCCAGAGTACGTCGGGACACGAGGAATCCTGACGGAAGGACGGAGGACCATCTCCGAAGGCTAAATACGACCATGTGACCGATAGAGTATAGTACCGTGAGGGAAAGGTGAAAAGCACCCCGGGAGGGGAGTGAAAGAGAACCTGAAACCCTATGCTTACAAGCAGACACAGCACGTTAAAGGTGTGGTGTCGTACTTTTTGTAGAACGGGCCGGCGAGTTACGATGTTATGCGAGGTTAAGCGATGAAGTTGCGAAGCCGAAGCGAAAGCGAGTCTGAAAAGGGCGCTTAAGTGTAACGTCGTAGACCCGAAACC
>JAFTKX010000056.1 GCA_017453045.1 Clostridia bacterium
AAGCAGGACCTTATTGAATTTTGCCTTTTGCTATGCTTGATTGAAAACATCCAAGTAGCGTCATAAGTTCGGCGTTCATCTTGGGGTTAAGGTTGAAAAGCACGGTTTTAGGCAAAGAATTTTCCATTTCAAGTCTATCTAAAAGGCGAGAAAGGTTTGCCGTGGAATTGTCTTCGGCAATACTGTCGTAACCTGTGTCAAGACCTAAAATGCCAAGCATTTTCGTATTATTGTTTCGCATTGCCCCTAAATGAAGTTCGGTTGCAATATCGTATTTTGCGTAGAGTTTGAATAAAAAGTAAGTGAGATAGCCTTTGAATATTTTAGCGTCGTCTTCGCTAATTTGTTCTCCGTTTAATCTGCGTTTAAAAACTTCGTCAGCGTCTTTTTGTTGGCTGACTTTATAAACTGATTGAAGGGCGATATCCGAAGCGGTAGTTCCTACTTTTATAAACTCTTGAAGTCTTTGTTCGATTTTTTCTTCTAAATCTAAAAGATTTTCCACCTTGCCGAGTTTTTGTAAAAATCCGAGATAGCCGTCGGCTTCGATATTCATAATTTTATCCGCTCTAAACGCAGGAACAACCTTAAACTTATAGTCTTTTTTAGCGATTTCTTTAAAGGTAGAAAGGTCGTCGAAAATTTCGTTGGTAGTAAAAACGTGGGTAACGTTAGACTGTTCGATAAGTTTTTGCGGAGTTATATTATTGATTTTAATAAACTCGTTACACCAGTCCCAAATCAAATCGGCGTTTTTGGCGTTGATTTCAAGTTCGCAATTAAAAAACTCTTTAAGTTCAACTTGCGACCAATGATATAATGGGTTTCCAAACGCCGTTTCAAGAGCCGTGCAATAACTTACGAATTTTTCTTTATTAGTAGCGTCGCCCGTGATGAACTTTTCGTCTATTCCGAAATTTCTCATAAGACGCCATTTGTAATGGTCGCCTGCAAGCCAAACTTCAAAAATATCGTTGAAAGGCTTGTTTTCGAGAATTTGTTTTTCGGGCAAATGGCAATGATAGTCGCAAATAGGCATTTTCTTCGCGTAATCTTCGTAAAGTTTTTTTGCCGTTTTAGTTGTCAATAAAAAATTTTCTGTTAAATAACTCATAACGTAACTCCCGTTTTGTAAAAGGCGATTTCTCTTACGTCTTCGCTTTTACATTTATAATTTCCATTTATCGTTTTTAATAATAGGTCGAAAAGACCTTTATCATCCATAGAATAGGCGTTAAAGTCTATCCAGTTTGACTTAAAAGTAGACAGATTGTCGTTAGTTGAAATTTTCATCGTAGGAACGAAAGTTGAAAAAGGCGTGCCCCTACCCGTTGTAAATAAAACTATTTGACAACCGCTCGCCGCGAGCGCGGTGGCTGCTATAAGGTCGTTGCCGGGCGCGTTTAAAAGGCTTACCCCCGTTTTTTCAACCTGCTTTGCGTAAGGCAAAACGTCTACGATTTTAGTTTTCCCCGCCTTTTGTACGCAACCTAAAGATTTTTCTTCTAAAGTGGTTATTCCGCCTTGCTTATTTCCGGGGCTTGGGTTTTCGTAAACGGGAAAACCGTTCGATTTATAAAAGCCCTTGAAATCTTCAATCATCTTTACTAAATCGCCCCAAATCGACTTATCGGCGCACTTATTCATTAAAATTTGCTCCGCGCCGAACATTTCGGGCACTTCGGTTAAAATTGCGCTACCGCCAAAACTTATAACTTTATCGGTAATTTTCCCAACGAGCGGATTTGCGGTAATTCCTGAAAATCCGTCGCTTCCGCCACATTTTAATCCTATGCAAAGTTCGGAAAAATCTATTTCTTCACGCTTTAAATCTTTTGCCTTTTGGATAAAGTCTTTTAAAATTGAAAGACCGTATTCGTGTTCGTCTTCAACGTCTTGACAGTTAAAATAAACTATATTATCTCTGCCGTAAGGCTCAAGGCAGTCTTTAACTCCTTGCAGTTGGTTGTTTTCACAGCCCAAGCCTACGAATAAAACGAAAGTTGCGTTTGGGTTTAAGGCGATAGAGCAGAGAAGTTTTTTTACGTTTTGGTTGTCTTCGCCAAGTTGAGAACAGCCGAATTGATGGGTAAGGGCGTAAACCCCGTCGATACTTCCCGTTATCAAAGGCTCGACTGCTTTGGCAAGCCTTATGCAAACGTCGTTTACGCAACCTACCGTTGGAATAATATATATCTCGTTTCTTATTCCAGCCCTGCCACGTTTTCTTTTATAGCCTAAAAAATTCGCTTTTTGGCTCGGCGTAGATAAGGCGTTAAATTCGTACGAATAGGTGGGCTGTTCGTCGAGAGCGGATTGTAAATTGTGCGAATGCACCCACTCGCCCTTTTTGATATCTTTCGTCGCTCTGCCTATAGGGTAGCCGTACTTTTTTACTTTTTCTCCCTTTTTTATATCGCGAAGGGCAAATTTATGACCTTTGGGAATACCGTCGGTATCAACAAGATAAACGCCTACGTCGTCGCGCTCGTCAATTATATATTCGTTCATAAAAGGCAAATTCCTTTTTCAATTTTTTCAACGTTTGAAATTACCGTTTCAACAAGGTTTTTATACTCGCCCAAGTTTTCGCCCCAAACCGACTTGTCGCATAAAAAGTCGGCTATAGGTCGATTATTTGCAAAATAATCGAGATATTTTACGTCGTCTTTAAGTTCTATAACTCTATCTTTAACTTTTGCAAGATATTTGCCGTCGACCTTTTCAACCCTGTTATAAAGGGCGATAAGATATGAAAAACCTATGGTAAGATAGGTGGGGATAACGCCGTGAGTAGCGTAGTAATCTTTAAAAGACGGAAGGTTTCTTGCCGACCATTTTGAAATAGAGTTTAACGCAATGCTCGTGAGTTGGTGATTTAAAAACGGATTTAAAAATCTTTGTTTTACGCTGTTTGCAAAATCGGTAGTCGCCGAAATATCGTTTGAAACGAACGGTATAATTTCTTCACGCAAGGCGTTTTCTAAAAATGCGGAAAGTTTTGGATTGTTCATACAGTCGTCAACGGTAACCGCGCCTAAAATAAGCCCTGCGGGAACGACGTTCGTATGACTGCCGTTTAAAACTCTTACCTTTCTCTTTTTATAGTAAACTATGTCGTCGGTTAAAACTACGTCGATATTGTGTTTACCTTCTTTTAAGATTGATTTTAAATCGCCTTTGTTTTGAATTGCCCAAAGACCGAAAGGCTCGCCGATTGTAACGAGTTCGTCGTTTTCACCTATTAAATCTAAAACGTGAGAAAGAGTTTGCTCGTCTTTAGGATAACCCGAAACGATACGGTCTACCAAAGTATTGCAGTAAAAGTTATGCTCGTCGTTCCATTTTTTAAATTCTTCGGGCAAATTCCAAAGTTTAATATATCCGTCGACGCATTTTTTCAAGTTGTCGGCGTTGTCGTCGATAAGTTCTACGGGCAAAAGGTAAACGCCCGAAAGCCCTGCGTTAAATCTTTCGTATAAAAACTGGGTGAGTTTTGCAGGATAGGTAACCTTTTCAAATCCGCCGAACTCGTCGCGTACGTCAAAACAAATACCTGCTTCGGTAGTGTTTGAAACTATAATTTTTAAATCTTTGTCTTTTGCAAGAGAAATATAGTCCGAAAAATTAGAAAACGGGTCTATAGCGCGATTAACGCAAGTTACCTTATACGGTTTTTCAACCGATTGACCGTTTTCATATCCCCTTAAAACGACGTGATAATTACAGTTTTGCTTTTCAAATTTTTCTAAAGAGCCAAAAGTTGCAGGCTTTACTATCGTTACCGAAAAGTCGCCGTAGCATTCTTCGTTTAAGGTATTAAAATAAAGGTCGGCAAACGCTCTTAAAAAATTGCCTTCGCCGTATTGCATAATCTTTATCATAAAACGCTCTCCTAAAGATGAATATAATTTACTGTAATATAATACCATTTTGGCTGTTGACTTTCAATATAAAATATGATAATATTTATTAAAATTACATATTTATTTCAAAAGGAGAAAAATGCCGTTTATAGAATTTGAAAAATCGGTAAAAGACCAAGACTGGTCAATGCTCGATTTGCACTCTCATAAATATTACGAAATATATTTTTTATCAAAAGGCGAAAGGACGATTTTTTTGGCGGACAGGCTTTACGAAGTAAGCGCGCCGTCGCTTTTTATATATCCGCCGAGCGCCGTACATAAAACCGAAGGCGGTAGTTTTGAGCGACATATAATAAACGTTTCGACAAACTATCTAAACGAGTTTCAGGTTAGCGTTTTAGAAGAAAAGAAATTAAAACTTTTAAAATTGACGGAAAATGAAGGGGAAAAACTACTAAATTTGTTTGAAACTGCTTATAAAATAAAAGATGGCGACAAGTATTTTGATTTAAAGCAAAACGCAGTTTTTTCTTCGGTTATATTAGAGATTGAAAGGCTCGGCGATTTAGTCCAAGCCCCCCAAACCGAATTCACAAAACCCATACCGTCGAGCATTTTGAAAATTTTAGACTATTTGACGGCAAATTGTGAAAAGTCTTTTACCCTTTGCGAAATTGCAAACAAGTTTTTTATTTCAAAAACTACGCTTATTTACAATTTTAAAAAGCACGTTGGGCGTTCGCCTATGGATTATTTGTTAGCCGTGAGAATAAACAAGGCTAAACAAATGCTCGTAGCGACGAAAAAAAGTATAGGTAAGATAGCCGAAGACTGCGGTTTTTCTTCAGCGAATTATTTTGGGCTTATCTTCAAAAAAAGAGAAAAAGTTTCGCCTATGCAATACCGAAAACTTCAAAACGGAAAGAATTGACGAAAATTTCTTGAAATATCGTTCAAACGGCTAAAAACTATTGTAAATAGTTTCTATGCGTGGTAAAATAAAAGCGTTAGGAGAAGAAAACGTGGAAAGTGAACAAGTTTACGCAAAAAAACCTGAAAACAATCTCCTTTCAAAGATGAAAAAGGTTTTTAATTGCTGTTTTAATTTTATAAAAGAAAAATACGGGTATTTTTTATTACCTATTTTTATCGCCGTTATTTTCGGCGTGGCTTTGGCAACGTTCGGCATTTGGCCGTTTGGGAAAACTATAATGGCAAGTTACGATATGCTCGCCCAAGTTTGCCCTATGCTCGAACACTTTTTTGACGTTTTTTCGGGCGAAAGCGGACTTTTCCACACCTTTTACTTGGGCGGTGGAATGGATATGTTCGGAATTCTCGCCTACTGCGCGGTAAGTCCGTTTACGTTTTTGTTCTTGCTCGCAGGCGAGGGCGGTTCTATATATATGGTAAGTATCGTTTTACCTTTAAAACTAATATGTATATCCCTTTCCGCTTTCGTATTTTTAAGGGTGTATTTTAAGAGATTACCGCAGTACGTTCAAGTATTTTTGGCTATTTTATACGCTTATTCGGGTTATACTTTCGTCGCGAACACGTATATTATTTGGCTTGATATAATGACGTATATGCCTATTCTCGGCGCAGGGTTTATCGAGTTTGTAAATAAGAAGAAAATTCGCCTTTTGGTGATAGGGCTTGCGATAAATATCTACGCTTGTTTTTCTATCGTTTGTTTCTCGTTTTTTACCCTTTTTCCAGTATTCGTTTGTTATATTTTAATTTGTAAGGATAAAAAGGAGTGGCGAGAATATCTTTCAAAACTTTGTTTGGCTTTCGTTTTTGCGGTTGCCGTATCCTTGCCGATTTTAATTCCGAGTCTGTTCGCTTATTTAAAAGCAGGCAGAAACACGGGGATTTTTTCGCAAGTATTTCTTGCTAAAGAGCAAAAAGATATGGGCGTGCATCTTTATGAAAAATTGTCTTATATCTTTACAGATACGCCGTCTTTGGCGCTCGTTTTAGTCTACTTTTTCCGCTCTAAAAAAGACGATAAAACGTCGTACTTTTTGATGGCGACGCTTGCTTATTTACTTATTCCGTGTATCGTTGACGAGAGTATGTTACTTCTTAATATGGGCTCGTATAACAGTTACGCTCTTAGATTTGGCTTTTTGATAAGTTTTTATTTTCTTTTCGTCGGGGCAAAGGCTATCGACGGATATTTAGCCGACAAAGCCGACGATTTTGAGCCGAGCAAGAAAAAATCTGCGATTTCAATGCTATTCGTGTCGGCGCTCGTTATCGTAGGAGTGTTGTTTACCTTTAGATTTTTTAACTATATATATAACGAAGAATTTAGGTCGAGTTCGTTTATAATGAACTTTTTTGGCGAAAATTCGGACATGTATCCTTTCCAAGACTTTTTCGCTTGTTTCGCGCACTCGGAAGGGGCGTTAGAAGGGGTAGGCGTGTTGCTCGTCGTTATGACGATAATATTTATCGTTTCCGCCGTGCTCGTTAAGTTTAAGTGCGTAAGATTTCAGGATATAGCCTGCTTTTTGATTATTTTATCACTTTCGCAAACTGTGTTTTACAATTTCAGTTTAGTAAAGGGTAACCGTCAAGGCGGTAGCGGAGAAAAGTTCGATTATTATAACGAATTACTTTCTAATGTTGAAGACGACGAAACGTATAGGCTAAAAAGTTACGGCTATTATATATCGGCGGACGCTCCGCTTATTTTAGGGGAATATTCACACTCGTTTTTCAGTTCTATGGCGGACGCTAAAAACACGACTTTACCAAAATTCTTCGGCTACGGCGGATCTCACACGATAGGCACGAGAAGTAACTACGGTACGATTTTTTCAGACGCGTTGATGGGTTATAAATATACCGTTTACGAAGCGGTGAATTTTTCTTCGGCTAACGGCTACGTTAAAGATAACGAGTATAAAAACTCTGACAAGTATTTCTTAACTCAAGTCGGCTCGGCTGTGTATAAATACCCGTCGGTAAAAGTTGCTCAAGGGGTTGTGGGAAAGACCGACCAAGAGAAAATTTGGATAAATTTATCTAAAGAAGAACACGGCGTAAACTGTTGGTCAAGTTTGAAAATAGTGTTAGACGGCAATGTTTTTAAAGGGTATTTAGGCGAAGAACTTATATATTCTTTGGTTACGTCGTCGGACGAAATAGTAAGAATATCGGCAATTACAAAAGATACTTACGGCTCGTTTAAAAACTTAAAGGCTTTTGACGGTAACGGAAAAGAAATCGCAGGCGAGTGGACTTATAAAAGCGGTTGGAAAGTTGAAGACGGCGTTTATACTACGATAAAAGGGGATAATTCTATGGAATTTACCCCCGACGGCGACGAAAATTTGAAAACTTTACAAGCCGACGTTTGTTTTACCGAAAGCGAGCACGATTACGACTATATCGGAATAAGCGTAACCGATTCTAACGACAACGAATACAAGTTGCTTATAGAGCCGAACGTAGGCTACAAAATTTATCAAAACGCGCTTGCGTTTCCGCTTGCGTCGGTTATAAATTCGGGCGAACTCAAGTTTTCGGGCATTGATAAAAAGGCTCATTTCCAGCAATTTTTAACCCTTTTAAACGACGGAGAAACAATCGTTCCCGACGGCTCGACGACTTTAAACTCGTCGAAAACGGCTCAACTTCGAGATAAATTAAAACAAGGCGAAGTGAAATATACGCTTGTAAAAAACGGTATAAAATTCGAGCCTTTCGTTTGTGAAAAAGGCAAGATGCTTTACCTAAATTACGTCAATTTGGACGGGTATAAAGTGTACGTAAACGGAACTGAAAGAGAGTTAAAAGACAACGATTTAGATATAATGCTCGTCGATTTGGACGAAGGTAAAAACGTTGTGGAAATAAAATACGTTTCGCCGTATATATCGTATGTTTTGATAGGCGTAATGCTCGGCGCGCTCATTATCGCTCTTGGCGTTTTGGCGTATAAAGTAAAGCCTATCGTGTTTGAAAAAGTAAGCGTCGTTATACCTTATCTTGCAATAGGGCTTGCGCTTGCGATAACGATATTTTTCTTTATCTATCCGATAGGAATTTATATAAGTAAATTTTTCGGTACTTATATAAAGTATTTCTTCGTTTAAAAGATATCTTTTTTAAGTCGACAATCCTAATGACGAGGACTAAATATAATTGACTTATAGTTCTATCACTTGCATTTTCGTTGCTACGTAGTTGTAGGACTTAAAAACTTTGATTTTAAGACCGATTTCGTTGGGCAACTTCAATTTTACATTACGGCAGTTGACTATTTCGCTTTCAAGCGGTCAAAAAATAAAACTCGACTTTAGTAAAAGTCGAGTTTTGTTTTTGTGGAAAGGATACAAGCGTTGAATTTTAGATTTTACGCAACTTCGGTGTAGTTGTATCTAACCGTTATTGTTTCGTTGGACTCAATTTTATCGGCTTGTTGAATTTCGTAAACGTTTCCGTCTTCGTCAACGTAGAACGTTCCTTTTGGATAGCCACTATGTCCGTAAGGTTTAAAAATAATTCTATCGTTAAGTTCTACGTAGGTAAACGGAATGTCCGTACCTAAATCGTTCGTAACTTTAACTATTCCGTCCGTTCCAAATTCGCAAATGGCTAATTGGTTGCCGTAAATTTGACCTAATGCGGTTTCAAATTCGGCTTTGGTTGAAGAAATTAGTGCCGCTTCATAGATATCACCGCTAAAATATTGGTCTAATATGTCGTGTTCTTTTGCGGTAACTATTAAATTCCAGTAGTAGTCGGAAACGGTTACTTCTGCGCTTGTTACTTCAAACGTTTTTCCCGCTAAGTTATTTTTAACGGTGAGCCAAGTTACAGGCATGTCGTTTGCGTCGTAATGCCATCTAATATAACTTGAGTAATCGTCAATCGTCTGCTCGCTTGCGGAGTAGAAGTAAGGGTTAACGTCTAAACAAGAGTTGTCTTTTTGAATAGACGTCCACTCGTAAGGATACTCACCGCCAAAGTAAATAAATTCAAGACTATCACAACCGTAGAAAGCGTTTTCGCCAACGGTTGCTAAATCTCTTGAAAGAACTACGTAGCCAAGCGCAGAGCAGTTTTTAAAAGCGTTTTGTCCGATAGAATTTACGCCCTTGTCATAGTCGCCGTGCATAATCGCCCAAGCAAGAGACGAGCAGTTTTCAAACGCTCCGTTATCAATTTGCGTAACAGAAAGTGGAATGCGAATACTGGTTATGGTAGAGTTTGCAAAAGCCGTGCCAAAACTAACAATTCCATCTGGAACAACAACGTCGCCACTTGGCGTAGATAAAATAGAGTGAACGTTTTTATTTCGCAAATCGTATAAAACGTTGTTTCTTACGAGATAATTTGGGTTTGAAGAAGAAAGGGTTAACTTTGCGTTAGAGTCTGCAAAAGCGTTTTCTTCAAAAATCGCGTTGTCTCCGATAACGATTTCATTTATCAAACCGCTTGAAAAAGCGTAAGCGGGGATATTGGTAATCGTGTCTGGAAGAATCAATTTGTCGATTGTGGCAGAGCCTTGGTGAACGTTAGAATTAATAAAGAGAACGGGTAAGTAGTTACACGTTTCCGGTATTGTTAAAGTAGAAATAGATTGGTTATTATCTATCTTAGTTAAAGTGTAGTAAAATACGTGTTCTTCTTTGTCGTAGTCGTAAGTGCGCCCGAATTCAAAATAAAGTCCTACGTAGGTCCACTTTGCGTAAACGTCAACGTTTTGAGCAAAACTTGGTTGTAAAGCAAGTGGGGTTTGATAGTTCTCGTCTAAATACCAACCGTCAAAAACGTATCCGTCGCGATAGACGTTTTCAACTTTACCACTGGAGTAATAATTAAAGTCAACTAAAGAAGAAAGTAACGTATGCGACGCTTGGTCGTATATACCTTCGTCAGATTCAATCGAGAATTCAATCTCGGTCGAGAAACCGTCGTAACCGTGAACGGTTGCAGTATAGTTTTCATATTCCCACCATAAACCGAAAGAACCGTAATATTCGTCCCAGTTGCCGTCAGGACCTGTGTTTTTAGCGCCTTCGTAAAACATATCTTCGGTTACGGTAAATTGCTCGCCCGAACCAACCGTAAAGTCTGGGCGTTCTGATGAGTTCCACTCGTTAAAGCGAACGCCTGCATATTGCGGATACTCAGGGGCGGTAATAACCTCGCCTATAGAGCATTGAACGTCAATTCTTTGAGGTTCGCTCGAGTCTGGTAAATCATAAGAAAAAGTAAGGAAATAGTGCTTTTCATTTTCTTTTGGTTTCTTTTTGCAACTCGTAATACACAAAACTGTTGCAAAACACAAAATTACGCTTAAAAGAGCAATTAAAAGTTTTCTTGTTTTTTTCATAAAGGTTTCCCCCTAAATTTATTTCACTTATTCATTATAATAAAATTTACAAAATATTGCAAACGTAATTAAAGAAAAAGCCTACAAAGTTTGACTTTGCAGGCTCAAATTTTTCATTCTTTAGTCGTTTTTAACGTGAACGTCAAGTTGATTGTACGGAATTTCAATGCCGTTTGCTTCAAATTCAGTCTTAACTTTTTCCATTACGTCAAAGTAAACGTCCCAATAATCGTCGGCTTTTACCCAAACTCTTGCAACCAAGGTAATGGCGCTTGCGTCGTGTCTAACGAGTCTACACATAGGAGCGGGATCTTTTAAAGATTTCTCGTGCGCGCCTATGATAGAAAGGACGATTTCTTCGGCTTTTTTGTGGTCGTTTGCATAAGAAATGCCAAACTCAAAATCAACTCTCCTAAGGTCTTTCTTGCTATAGTTTACTATAACGTTGTTTGCAAGATTTCCGTTAGGAAGAGCAATTACTTTGTTGTCGCCCGTTCTTATATAGGTGTATATAAGGTGTATGTCTTCAACCGTGCCCGAAACGCCTTGCGCTTCGATATAATCGTCAACTCTAAACGGACGAAGAAGAATAATAAGCACACCGCCTGCAACGTTTGCAAGCGAGCCTTGAAGAGCAAGACCAACGCCTACGCCGGCAGTAGCGATTACCGCTGCAACACCCGAGGTGTCAAGACCAAGGTAGCCCAAAAGAGCCAAAACAACCAAGATTTTTAAACCCAAGTTTAAAATGTAGCAAATTGTCTTTCCAATGGTTTTATCAACGTTTTTCTTGGTAAAGGTTTTTCTAAGCCCCCTTACTATAAAGCCGATAATGATAAAGGAAAGAATTAACACAACGAAGGCAATTAAGATTTTTAAGCCTTCGGTCGAACACCAGTTAATGACGTTCGTCAAGATTTGTTCCCAATCCATAGTAAAACTCCTTATTTTATGACAAAGCATATTCTAACAAATATTTTATCACTTTTTATACTTCTTGTAAAGTTATGACAAACGTTAACAGCCGATTTTATGTGAAAAATAGTTGAAAAAAGTAAAAACGATAGACTTTTAAGGGTAATAATGATAAAATCTACCTATGATTAGTGAAGATAGAAAAAATAGAATAAAAGAACTTGAAAGCCGAAGTCAAACGCGTCGAATTTTCGTTTTTTCGGACTTTTTAAGCCCATCGTCGATAGCCGACGCCACGGATATGCTTAAAAAGGGCAGTCTTACGGTTTTCGGCGGAGCGGACTTTACCGAAAGAAAGATGATTCGTTTTGGCAACGCCGACGAGTTGGGCTACGACGAGCCTTTTCCGATAGCCGTTTTAAAAATTACTTTAACGGGCGGGAAATTCGCTACGCCCATATCTCATAGGGACGTTTTAGGGGCGGTTACCGCTCTTGGCATAGAAAGGCAAAAGTTGGGCGATATGTTCGTTATCGAAGGTTTTGCTTACGTTTTAGCCGACAAGACCGTCGCAAAACTGATACTTTCGGATTTAAGGTCGATAGGCAGAAATAACGTTTTAGTAGAAGAAGTTTCTTATCTGCCAAAAGACCTTGCGCCAAAGACTGAAACCTTGCGTTTTTCAGTTTCGTCAAATAGGGCGGACGGGATAATTTGCAAGGTGTTTAACCTTTCGAGAGAAGACTCGAAAACTCTTTTTCAAAAGGAACTCGTTTTAATTAACGGCAAAGCAATCTCAAACCCGTCAAGACAACTTAAAGAGAGCGAGACGGTTGCTGTTCGGGGGTTCGGTAAATTCATTTTTGTTAAGGAAGACGGTTTAAGTAAAAAGAATAAACCTTACGTTGAAATAGAATTGTTTGTATAAAAAAGGCTACGCGGACAAGCGTAGCCGTTTTGACCTTAAATTTAAAACAATCGACTTATATGGCGATTAATATAGATTGAAAACTTCTTTCGCGGAGCGTAATACACCATCTTTTAAACTTGCGGGAGCAAGAACTTTTACCTTTGAGCCAAAACTTAAAATCTTTGAAATTAACCAGTTGTTTACGGGTAAACTCACTTCGGCAATCAGTTGTCCGCTTGATGAAAAAACGCTGTTTACGCCAAGCCATTCTTCGATTTCCGATTTTGCCGATTTTTCGATTTGTAAGCGTACGAGTTCGCTTTCGAGATTTTCAAACCAACGCCCCGTAGTTAGAGCCGAAAGGTCAACCCTTCTTTTTTCAAAAGTTTCGTCTTTTACGTCGGCAAAGGTCATGCGCGAGAGTTTGAACATTCTAAAAGCGTTTCGCATATTACAAAATGCGTAAACGTACCAAACGCCTTGCTTTAGAATAATGACGTGTGGCTCTATTTTTCTTACAGTTTCTTTGCCGTTTCCGTCAACGTAGCCGATAACCGTTTTTTTGCAGTCGTCAATGGCGTTTGAAATTATCGACGCGACGTTTCTCGCATTGTCGTTTCCGTGCCAAGACGAGCCGTCTATAATAAGGTTACCCGTTTTAACGTCAACCAAGTTTTCTGCGGGTTTTTTAATTGAAGAAAGTTTGTCTATCGCGCTTTCTATCGCCTTGCTTTGCACGCTCTCGTTATACCCCTTAAGTGTGGCTATAACCGCATTAAACTCCTTTTCGGTCATAAAACTTGCGGGTAGTTTGTAAGAATCTGCAATATAAAAACCGCCGTTTCTACCGGGGTCGGCAATGACGGGAACGTTCGCCAAACTCATTGCGTCTAAATATCTCATAACCGTACGGGTAGAAACGTCAAATCTTTGCGCGATATACTTTGCCGAAACTTTACCCTTTGAAAGTAGCAAAAAGAGAATTTTTATCATTATTTCGTATTTCATAAAATTTCATCCTTGACAGTTCTTGTCATATATTTTAAACTAAACGGCAATGTGTTGGCAAGTAAAAATAGAAAAAATTTACGGCGTGGCAAAATTATTGCCACGCCGTTAAAATGCGTAAAATTATCTAAGTGTAGGACCGTTTTTGCGTTGCTCGGGGCGAGAAAGAGACGAGTCCGACTTTCTGTCGTTATTTACGTCGCCGTCCATATCCGAAATCGTGCCCGATATTTCGCCTTCGTTTCCGCAAGGAATACATTTAAAACGTTTTCCGCCTTCTGGAAAACAAGTGAGTTCGCCACACGAACCGCATTTTACAAAACTTTTATTTCCGCAAAACGGACATTTCATATCGCCTATAAAAAACGCTCCTTTAACGTGCTTTTTTGGCGGATTGTAAGTAGTCGTCGTTGGTTTTGAAGAAAACGCCAAGCCTAATTTCTGAAAAAACGACTGTTTTTGCGCCGGTTTTTCGGGTGGGAGCGGTTTTGCTTCCATCGAGTACCATTCTTCGCTTTTTAGTTCTTCAAAAACGGCGATAAACGCGCCCTTTCCCGTTTGGCAATACATTTTAGTTTCCATCTTTTGTCCCATATCTTTATCCCCCTAATGCTTATGAATAAATTGTAACATAGTTAGTTTTCTTTCGTCAAGGGCAAAGAAAAATATTTTTTTAAAATTTACTTTACAATTAGTCTTTTTAGGTGTAAAATTAAATAAAAGGAATAAACTCTTAAAGGAGAAACAGTTATGGCTAATAAACATACACATATTTACGTTGGTAAAGCAAGTGTTACGGATTGGGGCAAAAAAGATATGGAAGAACGCGGGATTGCAATTGAAAGTACAACTTTTGCATCTGTCGCTAAGAAAACCAAAATTCACGGATACGAAAACTATTGCGCTATTGAACAAAACGGTAGGGTTTTAGGTCGCGAAGAAAAGCACTCAATGGCGTCTTGGGTAAAAGATATTGAAACTTTAGCGCCAAACCTTAAAGCGTCTTTCTTTGGTCTTGGCTCTTATAAAAACGTAACCGTAACGGGCGTTAACTCAAGGGGAACTAAACAAAACGTAAGCACGTCCGCAAAGAGCGCTAACGGCATTACTTGTTATTTTAACGCAACCGTAACCGTTTATTTAGGTCCTATCGACATTAAGAAATTTAGATCTTGGATGGCTGAGTGGGGACATAAGTTCGGCTTAAAGAAAAAGGGTAACGTTTGGATTTCTAAGGCAGAGTGGCAAAACTTTATTATGAAAATGCTCGTTCCTTTCTGCGTAGATTCTTCGGTAAAGACTATGGACGCTCCAAAGACCAACCCAACTTTCAACATGACTAAAACTAACGCTAAAATAGTTTACGAAGAAGTTGAAAAGATGATGAAGAGTTACTTGCTCAAAAACTTAGGTCTTGAAGTTTCAGTTTATTTCGACTCAACTCTTTAATAGTTGGTAAAAAACAAAGCAGTTTCCTTTCGGAGACTGCTTTTTATATCAAAAAAGAGTAATTGGCAAACTTTTTTTATCTACCAACTCTATTATACCATAGATTTATATGAACTTCTTTTTCTCTTAAAGTGTTGGGGTTAAAAGTATAATTCACCCGTAACAAAAATAAAAAGGTAGACTTCACGTCTACCTTTTTTATGTGGAGCTGGTGATCAGACTTGAACTGACGACCTGCTGATTACGAATCAGCTGCTCTACCGACTGAGCCACACCAGCATTTTTATTGACTTTTAATATTATATCATATAAAATAAGTTTTATCAAGGATTTTGGCAACGATTTTTTGCTATAAAATAATAAAATTTGAAAAGGGGGCGCGTGAAAGTGTCGTTTTTTGAAAAAGTATATTTGCTTTTGAAAACTATTCCAAGGGGTAAGGTGACGACTTACGGCGATATTGCAAGAGCGATAGGCGCGCCTAAAAGTTCAAGGGCGGTGGGCTATGCTTTGCACGCTAATCCCGATCCCCAAAATATTCCGTGTTATAAAGTAGTAAATAGAGAAGGTTACCTTGCTCCGTCGTTTGCGTTTGGTGGGGAAGACGTACAAAAGGCGCTACTTGAAAGCGAAGGAATAAAGGTCGTCGACCATAAAGTTGACCTTGAAAAATATAGGCACGAATTTTAAGCGAACACAAAAACCACCGTTTTCATATAATGAAAAGTAGGTTGGTTAGGTGTATGCCCGTTTTAAAATGGTTAAAAATAGTAACGAGCGGTCTTTTCGCAACGCACGAAAGACCGATTTTTTTGCTTTTAGACGAAAATTCGCAAGATTTTGCAAGCGCTATTTGTAAATTTATTGCGTTTTTGGGTGGCGACGTCGTTAGGCTTTGCGAAAAAGATTCGGTTTCGTCAAAAGATTATCTTTTTTACGACGGGGTGTTTACCGTAAGTTCAACCAAAAAACACGTCGCTTTAGTTTTTAAAAGACAAAAAGGTCAAAAAAAGAAGATTTATCGTAAAATTTTCCCTATTAGATATTTTGCCGTTTAAAACAAAAAAGTACACTAAAAGATACGAAACTTGTAAAAAAAGACACAAATTGAAAATGAAAAACTAAATAATTTACAAATTTCTACCAAAGGTTTA
This sequence comes from Clostridia bacterium, assembly GCA_017453045.1. Lineage (GTDB taxonomy): Bacteria > Bacillota > Clostridia > Christensenellales > Borkfalkiaceae > UBA10281. Next base: position 15,664 of record JAFTKX010000056.1, read on the forward strand.
TCATTAAGTTGTCAATTGACGAGATTGACTGATGTAGCTCATCATTTTCCCCCTTATCATATATTTTTCAAAGAGCAGTTTGCGAAGAGTTCGCGAACTGCTCTTTGAGTTTTTAAAGGGTTATCTACTTCGCAATACGGCGTTTCTGCAAGTAATTTACGACTGGGATGACCGACAAGGTCTATCCCACCCGCAAATTCCATGCGAGCCTTGTTTTGCTCGCATCTAACCCTTTAATTTAAACTGCTATCTACTTCGCAATACTGCGTTTTTATTTATTGTCACTCTGGCAGTCGCCCTAAAGGGCGACAATAGAGTCTCCCTTTAGAGTGCGTGCTTTTAAAAAGAGATTCTATAATTTTTCTTTGAAAAATTGCAACTCGTCGAAGTTCTAAACCCTTGCAGGTCGTATGGGAGGGGCTTGCCCCTCCTGCAAAACGATAAAGAACGAGATTCTATTGTCGGCTACGCAGACTGCCAGAATGACAATAGAAAAAGTAGTTGTTTTATACTCGTATAATTAAAAAATATTTCGTAGGGGAGGGGCTTGCCCCCTCCCGCAAATATAGTCCAAGCGAGATTCTATCACTTCATTGCATTTCGTTCCAGAATGACAGTAATAAAAGGTGTAAAAGTCGTAGGGGAGAGGCTTGCCCCTCCCGAAAAAGATAACGAAAGAAAGATTCAACCTTTTTTCGTAAACTGCCGAAATAACAATAGCGAAGGTCATTTCTGTTTTACTCGACAAGGCGTATCAATTTAGAAGGTATACTTGCAAAAAAGCGCGAATATATTTTCATATAAATTTTGTTAAAAGGTTATTTGTCAAAAAAGTATTGCAAATTCAAGGCGTTTAGTATATAATAATTAGGTAATTATAAAGGAGTGTTTTATGAGAGCAAGAAACGCTTTAAAAATAGCCATGGGCAATTACTCGCTCGTGTTTAAAAACCTTTTGTATAAATTCGCGGTGTTTTCAATATTCGCCCTTTCGTTAGGGTTGATATTAAAAATTGCCATAAATCCTTTCGTCGAGGCGTTTCGCCCCGTACTTAAAGCCCTTTGGGGCGTGGTAACCGCAATAGTTAGCGGAGACGCGCACGATAGCGCAAGGGCGCTCCTTAAAGGCGAGTTTAACGTCTTTTTAACTTTCCTTTCAGACAATATCGGCGGAATAGTTTGGATGGTGGTTATCGTCGTCGTTTTCGTTTTGGTATATAGATTTGTAACGGGCGTTAGCGATTGTACCCTTATGATTTTGGTTAACGGACACATGACCGATATGTCGCACAGGGGATATTTAGTCGTAATGATTGAAAATCTTAAAAAAATACTCGTTTATCAACTTATAGACGCGTTTTCTACGGTAATATACTCGGTGGTCGTTGGCGTTATAGTATGGGGAGTTTTCAAACTTTTGATATTAGTTATGCCACTTTTGGCTCTTTTCGGATGCGGACTCGTTCTTGTTTTAGCCGTCGCTTTATACAGTACGGTTTTCAGTCAAGTAATGGCAAATTTGTTAATAGGCGGACACAAGAGCGTTAAAACCGCCTTTGCAAGCGGTTTCGTTCCTAAAAAAGAATATTTCTTTAAAATGTTCGCGTCTTATCTTGCCGTGGCTTTAATAATCGTTTATCTTTACGTATCGGTTGCAATATTTACTTTCGGCGTTGGATTATTACTTCTTATTCCGTTCTCGTCGCTACTCGTCGTATGTATGAAAACGGTTGACTTTTTTACCATAAATAAGAAAAAATATTTCGTAGATTACGACACAATCGTTGTTCCAAAAGAACTTAGGGAGAATGATGAGAAGTTGTTGTCGGATGAGATAGAAATCTAAAATTTAAAGGCTTATCTGCGTCGCAATACTGCGTTTCTGCAAGTCATTTACGACTGGGATGACCGATAAGGTCTATCCCACCTGCAAATTTCTTGCGAGCCTTGTCTTGCTCGCATCTAACCCTTTAATTTAAACCGCTATCTACTTCGCAATACTGCGTTTATATTTTTATTGTCACTCTAGCAGTCTCCCCAAAGGGCGACAATAGAGTCCCCCTTTATAAAATGCGCGCTTGCAAAAAAGAGATTCTATAATTTTTCTTTGAAAAATTGCAACTCGTCGAAGTTCTAAACCCTTGCAAGTCGTAGGGGAGGGGCTTGCCCCTCCCGCAAATATAGCCCAAGCGAGATTCTATCACTTCATTGCATTTCGTTCCAGAATGACAGTAATAAAAAATTGTAAAACTCGTAGGGAGGGGCAAGCCCCTCCCGCAAAACGCTAAAGAACGAGATTCTATTGTCGGCTATGCCGACAGCCAGAATGACAATAGAAAAAGTAGTTGTCTTATGCTCGTATAATAAAAAAATATTTCGTAGGGGAGGGGCTTGCCCCTCCCTGTTTTGAGCCTTGTATTGCTCGTGTGTAAAATCTAAAATAAGTTCGCCGTTGCTGTCTGCAACGGCGTTTTTTTATCATTTCGTTTTACAAATAGTCTTTTTAAATTCGTCGTGTTTTTTGTAAAAGTCAATCATTTTTTCATTCATCATATAATGTTTCGGCGGATAAACCGCGGTGTCGGTCAACTCGCTTTTAACAGGTTGGCTTTGGCTATTGGAGGTTTGTTCTGTTTCTTTTTTTGCAAACTCCTTTTTGCCGTTTGGCGATAAACTCAATTTGTCTATTAGGTCAAAAAGCCCGAATTTTTCCATTTTCACACTCCTTTTTTTATTTTTAAATAAAAATATGCCGTTAAATAATTGCGTATTTGAAAAATTTAGTATATAATTGTAAAGTGCATATGTATCTAATTAACAATATGTAATTATAATTTTAGATATTCCAAAAATTAAGGAGTAGAAAATGGGCAAAAAACTTTTATGCTTTATCATTGCTGTATGTTGCGCGCTCGGTCTCGTGGCTTGTGGAGGCGGTAAAAAAATCGCTATGGACTCGTCGAGTAGAGTAGACAACACTTTAAAGGCAGGTTTCGTTGCAGAAACTGCCGATTACGTTTACTTTATTAACGGCGCGGAAAGTTACGCAACCACTTACACTACTGGCGACGTAACCAAAGGCGCTCTTATGAGAGTTAAAAAATCAGAATTTGCAGACCTTTCAACCGCAAATTACGAAACCGTCGTTTCAAAACTTATAGTTGCAGACGATACGAAGGCTGGTTTCTATATTTTCGGCGATTACGTTTATTACGCTGTTCCGTCTACCGAAAAGGACACGACGGGCGCGCTTAAAAACGACCAACTCAATTTCTTCAGTACCAAACTTGACGCAACTGGGACGTCATCAAACATTACCGGTCGCGATTTTCCACACTCGGCGCAATATAGATATATTAAGTCGGGCGACAACGTTTATCTCGTCGTTTATAGTACTGAACTCTACGTTTACGACGCTAAAACTTGCAAAGAAGTTTATACAACCGAAGCAGGTAAGGACGATAAAAAGGTAGACAAGATTGACGTTGCCGAAGTTTTATTCTCGGATAGCGCGGTATATTTTACCACTCTCCCTGTAAATAAAGACCTTTCGGATGAAGAAAACGTACAAAAGCACGCTTTCCATAACGTTTACAAAGTAAATCTTGGCGCAACCGTTACCGGAGATTTAGTAATCGACGGCGCGGGCGAAACCTTTGGCGGAAAAGCAGGTTTATTAGGCGTAACCGTTGACCTTTTAAGAGCGCACAACGGAAAAGTTTACTTCTCGTATACTCAAATCAATACGGGAACGGGCGCAAGTTCGGTTTACGTTGCAGTTGAAGAAAGCAAGTTAGCGAGCGACAAATCGGCTACTTGGATGGCTGATAACACTCCTATCGCAAAGAATAAACATACTGCAAACGCGTATGCGGACACTTCTATATTCCACGGCGATTTAGTTTATTACGTTGACGCTACTTTCGGTCTCGTTTGTTACGACGCAAGCAAAGTTGGCGACGCGGAAAACACCGACCTTGGACTTTCGGTTGTTAAATATTCCGAAACTTTAAAAACGGCTACTTTGTGTTTTGTAAGCGTTGAAGGCGAAGATACCTATATGTATTTCCGCGATTCTTCAAACAATTACTACAAGGTAAACCTTAACGGCGAAAGCGACGAATTAAGACTTAATACCTTTGCCGTAAACGCAACTTGGTATTCTCCCGAAGTTGTAAAGGTTGGCGACGCGTACTATTTCGTATGCAGTTATTCCGACTCTAAATTCGGTTCTTACGTATATGCAATCAACACTACCAAACTTGCTGAAGAATACGAAAAACTCAGCGACGACGACAAGGCTGATTTCTACACCGAAAGAACTGAAGACGACGAAGAAGTTTTAGTAAGAGCAGAAGATTTCAGTTCGCTTCTTGGTCAAAAGTCTGAAGCAGACTTAAAGGCTGAAGAAGAAAGCGCTGACGCTTAATAATCAATAATTAAATTGGCAAAAGACTCGACTATCGTCGAGTCTTTTTATATGCAGTCGAGAGTTAATAAGATTATTATCAAACTAAATTTAAAAAGAGTAATAATAATTTTATAAATATAATACACTTTTTATAAAAATATGGTATACTTATTTTATTAGGCGATAAAAAGGAAAATTTATAAAAATGAAAGAAGAAATAAATTTGAAATTTAAAGACAGTAAGCAGTGGTTTAAAGCCGTAATTTTAGGTGCTTTAATAGGGCTTGCAGTAATTTTCCCCGGAGTTAGCGGAGCGACGATTGCAATTATTTTCGGGCTATATTCGAGCATGCTTTATTCGTTAGGGAATATTTTAAAAGAGTTTAAAAAATGCTTTCTATTTTTATTACCTATCGGAATAGGTATGGTAGTCGGTTTTGTCGTCGGGTTTTTCTTCGTCAGAGAGATTTTTAATATTCAACCATTTTTAGTTATTTGTCTTTTCGCAGGGCTTATGATAGGTGCGTTTCCCACGGTTAGCGCGGAAATTAAAGGTGAAAAATGGACTGTAGGTAGAGTAATATCTATTATTATAGGTGTCATAATTCCGATAGTCGTCGGCGTTTCGTCTATCTTTTTACAAACTTCGTCGTCTGAGCCGATTGTGGCAACTCCAACTCTTATTTTGCTTTATTTTATAATGGGATTTATCGTTAGCGTTACTCAAATTATTCCGGGGCTTTCTTGTTCGGCGCTACTTATGGCATTTGGTCAATTTGGGGCGATACTTGCGTCAATTCATTTAGAATATTTACAGCAAAATCCGCTCGTAATCGTCGCCCTTTTATCTTTAGCGGTCGGCTTTATCGTCGGTATCGTAGTATTTTCTAAATTGTTGAACAACTTGCTTGAAAAAAGAAAAGTAGGCGCGTTTACCGTGATAGTAGGCTTATCGTTAGGCTCTATTGCGTCAATGTTCTTAAACTCTGATATATACGCCGTTTATACTTCGTGGACTACGCCTATTGAGGCGGTAAAAAGTATAAGCATAGGAATTCTTTTGCTTGCCGTAGGCTACGTTCTATCTTACTTTCTCGTTAGATATCAAAAACAAGTCGATGTAAAAACAAATGCTGAAAACGGGGAAAAATAAAAGGTTGAGAAAAACAATGGAGAATAAGCATGGTAATTGCAATAGTGGGAGAAAACTGTGTTGGTAAGTCTACGCTTGCTAAACAAATCTCCGAAAAGATGTCGTCTAAAATCTATTCTGGAAAGGACTATTTAAGGCTTGAAAAAAGCCCTCAAATAGCCGAGCAGAAGTTTATAAAAATGTTAAGCGATGGGATAAACGGCGAAAACATAATATATCTTGTAACCGAAAAGGAGCATTTAAAACTATTGCCAAACGGAGCAAAGATTATAGTTATGACCGCAGATTTAGAGCAAATAAAAGAGCGGTTTAAGGTTCGTATGGGCGGAAATCTACCACCGCCCGTAGAGAAAATGTTGGAAAACAGACATGGGATATTTGACAATTTACAGTGTAGCATAAAAATAAAAAGTGGAGAGTATTCATTAGAAAGCGTATTAAAAGCAATAAAATAATCAACCGCCCAAGCGTTTGCTTGGGCGGTTTCACGTTAAACAAGTTTATCCTATGGATAACACGTTTAGAGATAATATTTTATAGAATTTTCTATCCAGTAAGAAAAAGTTGCTCGTTTAAAATTCTTCTCGTAAGGTTTTAATTTTTTTAGCATAGGCGCGCCGTCAGAAACGTCGTGCCACAAGTCGCAAAATACGAAATCAAAATCGGTTTTAGGCGGACTACTCATAAAGTCGAACGCGTCAGCCTTTATTATTTCAATCTTATCTTTGCAGGGGAACTGCGGTAAAATAAAATTATTAAAAAGGTCGATAACGTCTTGATTTTTTTCAACTACAGTAACGCTTTTTACGTTATCTTTCATACCGCACGAAAACGCGAAATATCCAAGCCCAAGACCTAAAGTTAAAACCTTTCCGCTTGCTTTTTGGATGGGCTCTTTCATAGTGTTTATTTCGTTCGGGGTAACGGTCATCCAAATTCTTCCGTTTTCTTTTACGGCAGGGTAGGTAAATTCTCTATCGAAAAAACTAATTTTAGGTATTATTACGCCTGTAAAATCTTCGGTTAAATCGTCTTCAACGAAAGGCTCGTATTTTCTATATTTTTCGTAGCAAAGTTCGCTATCGCCGTGTTTTTGGTTTTTAAAACTAATCGTTTTGTAGTACTCGTCTTCTTGGTATTTTTCAGGGGACGATTTTTTAATGGCAAGGGGATAATATTTATTAAAAAAATTCCTATCCTTTCCGTACGTGTCAACGTCAACGCTTTCAGCCATAAAAAAGCGGAGCGCTTCTTCGTCGGAAACGCCCGTTTCCATAATTTCTTCAATCGTTTTGCTTATCGTAGTTTCAAAGTTGGAATTTAAAAACCTTGCGATAAGATTTAAAAGTGTAAAATCTTTTTCTTGAGTATTCATAAATCAGCCTATAAGTCGTTTAATTGTCAATCTCTGCTTCTAAATCTGTTTAAAATAAGGATAAATCTTATAAGGTAAAGAGCCGAAACGACGAGCGATGCAACGTACGTTAAAGCGGCTGCGGTTAAAACTTTGTTGGCTCTTTTTAATTCCGCGTCGTCTAAAACGGCGGTATCTTTAAGCATTGAAATCGCCCTTTTCGACGCGTCGAGTTCTACGGGTAGAGTAACGAGCGCAAATATGGTCGAAAGAGAGTAGAGAAAAACGCCTATCGTTATTATTAACGTGCCGAAATTATCTCCGCTACCGCCGATTGCAAGTTCGAGTATTACGCCCAAAATCGCAATGGGAACGGCAAGCCGTGAGCCGATATTAGTTACGGGAACTAAAAAACTCCGCAGTTTTAATAAGATTGAATTAGAGTGTTTTTGAACGGCGTGTCCGCATTCGTGCGCGGCAACTCCGAGAGCGGATATGCTTGAGTTTCCGTAAACGGCGTCCGACAAACTTAAAACGTCGGTAGACGGGTTGTAATTGTCCGTTAAATTTCCGCTAATTCGCCTTACGGCAACCGAATTACAACCGTTTTTTTCAAGTAGCATTTGGCTCATTTCGTTAGCAGTCCAGCCTGAAAGAGCGTTTATTTTGGAATATTTTTTAAAGGTTGAATTAACCTTATACTGCGCCCAAATCGACAAAATAAGACCGGGGATAAGAACGGCGAGCGAGCCGTAAAAAACGTAATACATAAATCTCCTATATAAATTGTTTAGTCTTACATATTATGTGTAAAATTTTATCATTTAGCCAAAAAATTGTCAATAGGTTTTTGAAAACGGCGTGATAAAAAGGTTAGATAATGATAACGTTTTCAATAACGCCACGAACGAGCGATACTTTTGCGTATTCGACTTTATCGCTGTATAAAAGGGTTACAACGTCGTCGCCAATAAAGTGGGGCGGTGGTAAAACCTTTTCAAAATTTCCTAAAAATTCTCTTAAGTCTTTAGCCTTTTCCTTTAATTTTGGAGAAAGAAAAACCGACGGGTCGCCGTCAATTAAAATTTCCTCAAAAAAGGCGTAAGGCACTAATTTTTCGGGAATAGAAAAGGGTGATCGCTTTGTCGAAATTGTAAAATTTAAGAGTTTTACTCCTTCTTCAAATCCCCATTTTGAAGAAATTGAATGTCCAAGCAAATCGTTTTTGTTTTCTAAAGTCGTGATGCAGTTGTTTTCAAAGCCGTATCCGTCGCAAAGGTTTTTAAAAACGGGCGTTATTTTTCCGCTTACGCAATATCCTAAAATTAAACTTTTTTTTGCAACGCATACTGCAACGATATACTCCCGTCCTTTGTAGGCGCAACTTTCAAAAACTATTTTTTCGGGACAGAAAGGCAAACCGTCTATAAAAAAGTCCGTTTCGTTTGACAAATAAAGTTTTACTCCGCCGTGATTATAGCACGAAACGGTTACGGGATTGGATAGAGGGAAAATTCGTTTTTCAATGAGTTTAAAGTCGGAAGAAAGTTTCTTAAAAAACTGCGGAATAAGCAAAAAACCGCCGTATAAGTCGATTATTTTAGTATTTTGGGTGTTGGAAGTAGTGTTTTTGTTTATAAAAAGGCTCGTTGGGAAAAACGTTTGGTCAAGTGGAAGAAACTCTAAAAAGCCCTCGTCAAACTCTAAAAAGGAAAAATTTTGCCCTGCCGTTCCAACGTAGTCGCCGTTTAGTTTTACGGCGCACGGCGTGGCGCATAAAAGATAATATAACATATTAAAATTTATTCTAAATCTATTTTCAATATGTATTATAATTTAAAAAACGGTCAATAATAGGCGTATCAAATTAAAAAAGGAGTAAATATGGTAAAAGTAAGCGAAAGCGAAATTAAAAAATTTTTTAAAAGAGCAAGTTTGGCAAAGGAAAGCGGAGAAAGTTTAAGTAAGATTTTTGAAGACTTTGCAAAAAAGACGGGAAAAGCCAAAGGAAGCGTGAGAAACTTTTATTATAGTTCTTTAAAAAAAGCCGAAATTGACGAAAGTTTTAAACAGCGATATTTGGGCGGATACGACCTTTCGACTAATAAGATTATCGTTTTCGACCAAGCCGAATCGAAAATGCTACTCAAAAAAATACTAATAGGTCAAACTTTTGGAAAGTCTGTAAGAAGGGTAATATCCGAAATGACTCAAAACCCACAAGTTGCGCTTAGGTATCAAAATAAATACCGCAACTTGTTAAAATACGATAAAAAGGCGGTTTTTAGTATTCGCGAAGAAATAATAAAAGAATACGGCAAGTGTTTTAACCCATATCAAACGAAAGAGAGCGACGACTCTAAATTAAGCGCGCTAAAAAAAGAGATAAACCTTTTGTGCGATAGAATAGCCCTTAAACTAAAGGAAGAAAACGAAGATTTAAAAAGAAAACTTGAAGAAAGCGAAAAGGAAAACAAACTATTAAAAGACCTTTTAGAAAAACAGATCAAAACTGCAAGCACAGTCGATTTGTTAAAAAAGATAGGCGCAGTTTAAATTCAACAAAAAGCCCCGTATAAGTCGATTATCGGCAAAAATGCGGGACTTTTTTAATTGCTTTTTTAAACTTGCGACAAAAACTTACAAAGCCGATAGTTTTTTTAAAAATCGAAAATTGTGAAAATTATATGTAAATACATATAATCCGCGTAAAAAAGTTGATTTTTAAAATCAAAAGTGATAACTTTATTTGTATTAGAGATTTAAAGGAGAGAAAGAAGTGATTATCGGCAAGTACATAAATAAGTATTACCTAAAATACGGCTGGTTACTTGTGTTTGGAATAATTGCGCTGATTGCCGTCGACTACTTTCAACTTGAAATTCCCGAACTTTACAGTATGGTTCTTAACGGAATGGCAAATGGGGTCGTGGAAATAGACGGGCAGGCTTACGTTTTTGACGGCGCTTTTATAGTGGATAGAATTTGTATGCCGATGCTACTCGTTATTTTGATAATGGTAGTAGGTAGATTTTTATGGCGAGTTTGTTTTTTAGGATCGGGCATAAAAGTCGAAGCAAATATCCGTCAAGAGATGTTCAATCATTGCAAAAATCTTTCACAGCAGTATTATCAAGTAAATAAAGTTGGAAATTTAATGTCGCTTTTTACCAACGATTTAGAAACTATTCAAGAGTGTTTCGGTTGGGGCGTAATGATGCTTTGCGACGCGCTATTTTTAGGCGGTCTTGCAATAGTAAAAATGTGGAAAATGAACGCGTTGCTTACTTTGCTTTCGTTAATTCCTATGGCAATGATGCTTGCGGTAAGTTTGATTGTCGGAAAGTTCTTAACTAAAAAGTGGGATAAGCGTCAAGCGGCTTTTTCGTCGCTTTCGGATTTTACGCAAGAGAACTTTTCGGGAATTGCCGTAGTTAAGGCGTTTGTAAAAGAAGTGAAAGAGTTGCTTGCTTTCAAAAAAATCAATAAAGAAAACGAAGAAATAAACGTAGAATATACTAAATACTCGACTTTACTCAGAATTTTTATAACGCTTTTTATTGAGTCGGTAATTTGCGTAATATTAGGTTACGGCGGTTATCTCGTTTATTTGGGCGCTGGTGGCGGTGGATTAAACGGCGGTCAACTCTTTGAGTTTATAGGTTATTTCAACGCGGTGATTTGGCCGGTTATGGCTGTTTCCGAACTTATCGAAATGACGTCAAGGGGCAAGGCGTCGCTTAAAAGAGTAAGCGAACTTTTAGACGCTAAACAAGACGTCGTTGATAAAGACGGCGCGACAGAAATCGAGCAGGTTAAAGGCGATATTGAGTTTAAAGACCTTTCTTTCGTTTATCCCGACGGCGATACCGAAGTTTTAAAAAACGTATCGTTTAAAATTAGTGCAGGCGAAAACGTTGGAATAGTAGGTAAAACTGGTTCGGGTAAAACTACTATCGTAGACCTTTTGTTAAGAGTTTACAACGTTCCCGACGGCACGCTGTTTATCGACGGGAAAGACGTAAACGACGTTACTATTTCGTCGGTTAGAAAGTATATGGCGTACGTTCCGCAAGACAATTTCTTGTTTAGCGACACCATAGAAAACAACATTTCTTTTGCAAGCGACGAAAAAGATTTCGATAAAGTGGTAGAATACGCAAAATATTCGGATATACACGATAACGTAATCGAATTTAAAGAAGGCTATCAAACGGTTTTAGGCGAGCGTGGCGTAACCGTTTCGGGCGGACAAAAACAAAGAATTTCCATTGCAAGAGCGCTTATGAAGAACGCTCCCGTGCTTATTTTAGACGATTCGGTTTCGGCGGTTGATACCAAAACTGAAAGAGCGATACTTGAAAATCTCCAAAAGACGAGAAAGGGCAAGACGACCATTTTGATTGCCCACAGAATTTCGACTATCGCAGGTATGGATAAGATAATTTATTTAGAAGACGGAAAAGTTTTAGACGTGGGAAAACACGACGAACTTTACGCAAGGTGTCCCGAATATAAGGTTGCGGTAGACCTTCAAAAACTCGAAGACGAAAAGGGGGAAAGTGAAAATGCGTGAGTGGTTACCCCTTTTAATAGTTGGAGCGGTTATAGGAACTTTTTCTGCAATTTTCATTTTGGCTTACGCCCTTATGAAAGAGAAAAAGCAGTCTATAGGTTTTGAAAGAAATATGAAGGACGGCGAACTTATAAAAAGGCTTTTAAAGTACGCTAAACCGCATATAGGTAGTTTCGTTATAGTAGGAATTATGATTATCTTCGCAATTTCCTACGAGATAATCTCACCGCTTATAGTGGCTCATATCCAAAAAGTTATTTCAACTGCGGGATTTAAAATGAGTTCGCTACTTATCGCCGTAGGCGTGTATGCAAGCGTTTTAATAGTTTCGCTCGTTTGTTCTTATTTCCAAGCGATAATTTTACAAAAGACGGGGCAAAAAATCGTTGCCACTTTGCGTGAAGAAACGTTTAATCATATCGAATCTTTATCGCACGCGCAACTTAATAATATCCCCGTAGGTAAACTCGTAACGAGAGTTACCAACGATACGAACGGCTTATCAATGTTGTTCACAAACATTATAGTAAACCTTACCAAAAACGTTTTCGTAATACTCGGCGTGCTTGTGGCAATGCTTTGTTTAAACTATATGCTTACGCTTATGGTGCTTTGTTTCGTTCCGTTTATCGTTCTTTTTACGGTAATATTCCGTAAATTTTCAAGGAAGTCTTACAGAAAGGTAAAAGACGGAACGACGGATATAAACACCTTTTTGTCCGAGAATTTATCGGGTATGAAAGTTATTCAAATTTTCAACCGAGAAGACGTAAAAACCGACGAGTTTTCTTCAAAAAACAAGAAACTCGAAGGGGCGAGAAAGAGCCAAATGTTAGTGTTTAGCATATTTAGACCTACGGTCTATATGCTTTACGTAGCGTCCGTGCTATGTCTGTTTTTCTTCGGCTGTAAGGGCTACGTCGACAACTGGATATTTTTAGGTCAAACGGTTACCGCTGACGTTTTAGTAGCCTTTTATATGTATCTTTCAAAATTCTTTAACCCTATACAAAACCTTGCGGAAATGTTCAACTGGCTTCAGTCTGCTTTTGCTTCGGGCGAAAAGATTTTCTCAATACTCGATATGAAACCCGAAGTCGTAGACCAAGACGGCGCTATTGAACTCAACGAAATTAAGGGTGAAATCGAATTTAAAGACGTTTGGTTTGCATACGTGCCGGGCGAGTGGGTTTTAAAGGGCGTTTCCTTTAAAGTCGAGGCAAAACAAACGGTTGCCTTCGTCGGAGCGACGGGTTCGGGAAAGACGACTATTTTATCACTTCTTTGCCGAAATTACGATATTCAAAAAGGTGAAATTTTACTCGACGGCATAAATATAAGAAATATTAAAATTTCTTCGCTTAGAAAACACTTTGGACAAATGCTCCAAGACGTGTTCTTATTTAGCGGAACGATAAGGAGTAATATCACTTTAAGAGAAGAAAGTTTTACCGACGACGAAATTATGGAAGTTTGCAAATACGTAAACGCAGATAAACTCGTAAATAAACTTTCAAACGGTCTTGACGAAGAAGTTAGAGAAAGGGGAAACAATTTCTCTGCGGGCGAAAGACAACTCATATCTTTTGCAAGAACGCTTATTCACCGTCCTGAAGTTATGATACTCGACGAAGCGACTGCAAATATCGACACCGAAACCGAAGTTTTAATTCAAGATTCGCTTGATAAAATGATGAACGTCGGCACAATGCTTATCGTGGCGCACAGACTTTCTACGATTCAAAAAGCAGATAATATTATCGTGCTTTCTCACGGCGAAATATTAGAGCAAGGCTCTCACGACGAACTTTTAAAACTTCGCGGTAGTTATTATAATTTGTATACCTTGCAATATATGAAAGACAATCTTGCAAAGGTGTAAAATTAGGCTATAAGTTGATTAAACGAATAAAAAGGTTGAAAACCATCGTCGGTTTTCAACCTTTTTTTATAATATAATCAGTCGTTACAAGTAAAATTAGTCGAAGTCGTTGCGTTTGGTTTTCTACCTACGCTCGTATTGTCTTCTCTACGGTTTCTAAGTTGGGGTATGGGATTTGGGGCGGTTTGAAATCTGTAATCAAAACCGTTCTTTTGAATAATCTTTTCAATTACGTTATGCGACGGAACTATATCCGTAGTCGGATTTACTGCGTTTTGTAAAATAAAAAAGTCCGCTCCGCTCGGCAAATCTTTTATTTTAGCGTAGTCGTCTTTAAGTGAAGTGTATTGCACGGTGTCGGTCAATATTTTTCTTACGTAATCGACGTTTTCGTGCAGGGAAATAGGCGCGGGGAAATCACCGCAAGGTATAACTTCTTGCCACTCTTTACCTTCGTATTTTCTAAGAAGTTCAACCGCCTTATGTAAGTGTGAAATTTCGATAGAAAGGTTTTCTTCCCAAAGGTTTTTGACGTACGCGTCGGTTTCGGTTTGATAGCACGACCAGTATAAGTAGCACTCGGTATATTCGTGCCAAAGCAGTTTTTCAAGCGGGGTTAAGTTGGCGTCCATTAAAGATTCGTAGTGAGAAACGTGTTCTTCTTCTACCATTGCAATCTCTTGATAAAGTCGTCTGCCTATATCCGATTGAGCAAAGTTCGTAACGTTCATATAGTAGTTCATAGTTTGCTGTTCGGCGGCGGTTATAATCATAGTTGAAAGAACGGTTTGAACGTCGGCGGTTTTAAAGTCCGTACACTTTTTAACGTTGTCAAACGGATGGCGGTGATGCGCGATAGTCGGTCTTGCAGGCATAATTTCGGTATATCTGCCAACTAACCACTCGGCCGCTATTCCGCGCTCGCCCTCAAGCAAGTTAGAGTAGCGGTATAAATGGTCGAAGTCTTCAAGTAGCGCAAAATCAAGGGCTGTTTTAACGTAGCAGTCAACTTCTCTTTTAGCAAGTTCGGCAGTTAAATCAACGGCTAATTGTTCGTAGGAAATAGTGTGTTCTAGAATACTTTCGTCTTTGGGTTTTAAAAGCGAAATTTTAAGTTGTTGTTGTTTTTCAATATAGCGTGTTAAGGCAAGTTCTCTGCGCAAATCGTTATCGCATACGTTTCGGGCAAAACAATGCGAAAACCAGTTTGCTTCAAATTCCGTACCGTTCATTAAAATAATACGCGTTTTGGTGTACGGGTCTACCGTACGCTTGTCGTACGGCTTTGGATAAAGCCTTTGCCAGTTTTGAATTAACCGTATAAGCGGTTGTGGTTTTTCGTTAAACGGATTCATAATTTTCTCCTTCTTATATATTATGAATTCGTTGCGCAAAAAGTTAAAAATTACCGCCGACGGCAAAAAAGCCGTCGGCGGTTTCATTGTAAGTAGAGTTAAATTAAATTGTAAACTTTAGCGAGTTTTTCAAAAAGGGGCTTGCTGTTTTCTACCGTTTCTTTAGAAACGCAAGTGGCAATTCTTACCCAACCTTTCGCCCCAAAACTGTCGGCAGGAACTATTAAAAGCCCTAACTCTTTGGCTCTTTCACTCATTTTTTCGCTGTCGCCGTCGGGCGCTTTTACCATAAGATAGAACGCTCCTTTAGGCTCGTTACAAGTAAATCCAAGGTTTTTAAGAGTAGATAAAAGAGTTTTTAGGTTGTTTTCGTAAATTGAAAAATCTGAATATTCGCCGTTAAAATTTTCAATTAAATATTGAAAAAGACTTGGCGCGCAAACGTAACCAAACGCGCGGAGAGAACCTAAAATACTGGCGTACAAGTCGATAAACTCGCTAATTTCGCTTGGAATTGCAATATATCCTATGCGCTCGCCGGGGAGAGAAAGACTTTTGCTAAAAGAATAGCAAATTATCGTATCTTTGTAAAAATCGGGAATAAAAGGCAATTTTGCGTCGCCAAAAACTATTTCTCTATACGGCTCGTCAGAAATAAGGTAGATAGGATGAGAGAACTCTTTTGATTTTTTATTTAAGATTTCAGTTATTTTACAAATTTCGTCTACGGTGTAAATTTTGCCTGACGGGTTGTTCGGGTTGTTTATAACGAGCGCCTTTGTGTTTTTGGTAATAGCGTTTTCAAGCGAAGAAAAACTCGGCGAAAAATCGTTATCAAATTCCACGCTCTTAAAATTAGAACTACAACTTTCGATAAACACTTTATATTCGGGGAAGAACGGGGACAAAACCACGATTTCGTCGGTACGGCTACTTGTAATCGCTTTAAAAACTCCGCAAAGAGACGCCGCCGCTCCGCAAGTTAGAGCAATACCGTTTTCAGTAAACGTCGTCTTGCCTTTTTTGTTTAAGTCGCTTGCAATTTTTTGCCTTGCCATAGCCGAGCCTTGCGCTTGAGTATAAGCGTGTACGTCGCTTTTTTTAAGCCCGTCTATTAAAATTTGCGTTACGCTATCGGGAGTCTTTACCGACGGATTACCAAGTGTAAAATCGCAAACGGTTTCGCCCTGCTGTTTTAAGATTTTTCCGTACTCGAACAGGTCGCGTATTTTAGAACGGTTTTGTCCAAGCGCTTTCATTTTTTCGTTTAACATTACAGTTTCCTTAAATTGACTTTTTATTATTTTAACACGGAGCGGTTTTTATTGTCAAGAATAACTAAAATCTTTATAGTTTAGACTTTTAATTTTTAAATTAGTTGACAATTACGCTAAATAGGTATATACTTTAAAAAAAGGGACGAAAAAATGAACAAATTTTACGCTTATTTTTATTTTGCATATTATTTTGTAGACCATATTTAATAAAATATCGGTATTTTTTCGCGTACAAAAAAATTCGTTAAGGCCGATATTAAGAAGATATCGGTCTTTTTTTATGGAGTAGTTATGATTATAGTAGTTAAGAAAAACTGTGAAGAAAAACAACTTGACAACCTTATTAAATGGGTAAAATCTCAAGGGCTTGGCGTTGACGTAAGTCGTGGCGACCATTCAATCGTTTTAGGGCTTATAGGCGATACGCCAAAAGTCGACATTGACTTAGTGCGCTCTATGGATATAGTTGAAAACGTGAAGCGTATTCAAGAGCCGTTCAAAAGCGCGAATAGAAAATTTCATCCCGACGACACTATCGTAGACGTTGGCGGTCATAAGTTCGGCGGGGAGAATTTCCAAATTATTGCAGGACCTTGTTCGGTTGAAAGCGAAAAGCAAATAATCGAAGTTGCAAAGGCGGTTAAAGCGTCGGGCGCAAATCTTTTAAGGGGTGGCGCGTTTAAGCCGAGAACCTCGCCGTACGCTTTCCAAGGACTTAAAGCAGGCGGTCTTGAACTTTTAAAACTCGCTAAAAAAGAGACGGGTATGCCTATCGTTACCGAAATTATGTCGGTTGCGCATATCGACCTTTTTGAAGACGTAGATATGGTTCAAATCGGCGCGAGAAATATGCAAAACTTTGAACTTTTAAAAGCCGTTGGCAAACTTAACAAGCCTGTACTACTTAAAAGAGGACTTGCTAACACTATTGAAGAATGGCTTATGAGCGCAGAATACATTATGAGCGAAGGCAATAGACAAGTCGTTTTATGCGAAAGGGGAATAAGAACATTCGAGCCTATGACGAGAAATACTTTAGACCTTTCGGCAATCCCGCTTTTAAAAGAAAAGACGCATCTTCCCGTAATAGTAGACCCAAGTCACGCGTCGGGACTTTCAAGGCTTGTAAAACCATTGTCGCTCGCCGCGGTTGGCGCAGGCGCAGACGGACTTATGATAGAAGTTCATAACGATCCTGCGAACGCGCTTTGCGACGGAGCGCAATCTCTCCGCCCAGAGCAATTTGACGAAGTAGTTAAGGCGACGGACGTTATGCTTCCGCTCGTAAACAAAAAAAGAGTTTAAAATTATCCCTAAAAGTAGGCTATAAGTTGATTATTTAGTATTTTAAGCCGAGTAGGCAATAGGTAAAATATGAACGTTGCAATTATAGGACTTGGGCTTATCGGCGCAAGTTTTGGAAAAAGTTTAATAAAAAACGGCGAACATAAGGTTTTTGGTTACGATATAAATCCCGACGTTTTGTTAAAAGCAGAACTCGTAAAGGCAATAGACGAGCCGTTGACGGACGAAAATATAAAGGATATCGACCTTTTGATAATTTCGGTATACCCAAGGGCGTTTAAGTCGGTTGCAAAAAATTATCTTGCAAAAATGAAAGACGGCGCTGTTTTGATGGATTTTTGCGGAATAAAAAGGGGTATCGAAGACGATATGAAAGAGTTGTCTTTAGAGTATCCTAATATAAGTTTCGTTGGGGCGCACCCTATGGCAGGTAGAGAGTTTTCGGGCATAGACCGCTCTCTTTCCACCCTTTTTGATAAGGCTACTTGCGTGGTCGTTCCCGTAAAAGCCGATTTGTTTATTTTGGAAAAATTAAGGGACTTGTTTTTGTCTGTCGGTTTTTCAGAAGCGGTATTTTCAACCGCTTACCGCCACGACGAGATAATCGCCTTTACTTCTCAACTTTGTCATATAGTTTCAAACGCCTTTATAAAAAGCCCTATGGCAAGTAGTCATTTCGGCTTTTCGGCAGGTAGTTATAAAGACTTAACGAGAGTTGCAAGGCTTAACCCTACTATGTGGACGGAACTTATGATGGACAACCGAGATTTGCTAAAAAACGAACTTAACGGACTTATAGCAAGACTTTCGGAGTATGCTACGGCTCTTGAAACGGGCGACGAGCAAAGACTTTTCGATCTTTTAAAAGAAGGTAGCGACCTTAAAATTTCTATTGATAAAGGAAAATTTAGATGAAAGAATTATTGGTAAAAGCCAAAGAAAGAGAATATAAAGTCGTTATCGAAAAGGACTTTTCACTTCTTTCCCAAAAGGTAAAAGAAGTGTTTGGCGGTAAACTTGCCGTCGTTTACGACGAAAATACTCACGCCCTTTTTTCAAATGAAATAACGCAAAGGTTAAAGGATTTTCAAATTTTTGAAATTGTTTTTCCCGCGGGCGAAAATACTAAAAGTTTACAAAGTTATGCAAAACTTTTGTCTTTTTTGGCGGACAATAAGTTTACCCGTGGCGACGGAATACTTGCCGTCGGCGGTGGAGTTATAGGCGATTTATGCGGATTCGTCGCATCGTCTTATATGCGTGGAATTTGCTATATGTCTTGCCCAACGACCTTGCTATCTTGCGTAGATTCTTCTATCGGTGGAAAGACTGCGGTAAATCTTCCCGAAGGGAAAAATTTAGTAGGGGCTTTTTACGCCCCAAGTTTAGTGTACGTTTCGCTTTCGGCGTTTGATTCGTTGCCCGAAAGAGAAATAGAGTGCGGTATGGGCGAAATTGTTAAATACGCTTTTTTAGACGGCTCTATGACGGCGAGCGATATAAAAAACGGCGATAGAGAAGACCTTGTTTTAAAGAGTTTAAAAATTAAGAAAAAAGTAGTTGAAAACGACGAGTTCGATAGGGGCGAAAGGGCAAAACTCAACCTTGGACACACGGTTGGGCACGCCGTAGAAAGTTTGTCTTCTTACGCTTATTCGCACGGGCTTTGCGTGGCTAAAGGAATAGATAAAATCATAGATATTTCCTGTAAATATTACGGATATAACGACGATAAAAAAGGGGAATTTTCGGCTCTTTTAAACTCGTATAAATTTGATTTAGATATAGAATTTTCTACAGAAGAAATTTTAGAAAAAATTACCGTTGACAAAAAAGCCGAAACGGGAGCGGTTAATCTCGTTTTGATTAAGGATATAGCAAACGTCGAAGTCGTTAAACTTCCGTTTGAAAGGATAAAGGAACTTTTTTAATGAAGGTAAAAATCACCCCGTTTTCGCCGAGTGGAAAAATAGTAGCGCCACCGTCTAAATCGGTAGCCCACAGGCTACTTATCGGCGCGAGTTTATCAAAAGGCGAAACTGAGATAAAAAACGTTGGAAATTCTGCCGACGTCATAGCGACTTGTTCGTGTCTGCGCGCTTTGGGGGCGCAAATAGAGTTAAAAGACGGAAACGCGGTTGTAAAGGGAATAAAAAACATTTCAAAAGGTAACCTTTTAGACTGTAACGAAAGCGGTTCAACCCTACGGTTTTTAATGCCCGTTGCCTGCGCTTTGGGCGCTGACGCAACATTTACGGGAAGTCAAAAACTTCTTTCCCGTCCAAGCAAGGCTCTTTCCGACGAACTTTCTAACCACGGAATTTTAGTAGACGGATGGTCGTATTTAGGCGCTCTTAAAAGCGGTAGATATTTTATCGACGCGTCGGTAAGTTCGCAGTATATAACGGGGCTTTTGTTTGCTTTGCCTATTTTAGACGGCGATAGCGAAATTATTTTAAAGGGCGAAGTCGTTAGTAGAAACTATATAGAAATAACTCTTTCCACGCTCGATAAATTTAAAATAAAATATCAAAAGTCGGGCAATAGCATCTTTATTAAAGGAAATCAAGAGTTTGTAAGTCCCAAAACTTTAACTGTCGAGGGGGATTGGTCAGGCTCTGCTTTTCCGCTCGTTTTAGGCGCGGTAGGCGGACAGGTTAGCGTTTATGGGCTTGACGTAAACTCCAAGCAAGGCGATAAAGAAATTTTAAGCGTTTTAGAAAAATTCGGCGCGAAAATTGAAATTCAAAAAGGTTTTGTAAAAGTTAGCAAAGATAAAGCAAAGGCGTTTACTCAAGACTTTGAAAATATCCCCGACCTTGCGCCCGTATGCGCCGTGCTTTCGGCTTGCGCTAAAGGGGAAAGCGTTTTTACGGGTATTCAAAGATTGAAAATTAAAGAAAGCGACAGGGTGGCGACGACGATTAAAATGCTGTCGGTAGCAGGTGTTACCGCCTACGAAGAAAACGGGCGAATAGTCATAGTCGGCTCTAACGTAAAGGGTGGAGTTTTCTTTGGCGAAAACGACCACAGAATAGTTATGTCTTCGGTGGTGCTTGCTTCGGTTGCAAACGGAGATAGTCAAATCGTTGGGGCGGAAGCCATTGAAAAATCATATCCCGACTTTTTTAGAGATTTCAATATTTTAGGGGGGAACGCAAATGTCGATATTTAAAGGCGAAAAATTAGTCGTAGAAATTTACGGAACTTCGCACGCCCAAAAAATAGGGGCGAAAGCGTCGGGTTTTCCACGCCTTAAAATCGACGAGGAAAACCTTAAAAATTTATTAAAAAGAAGAAGTCCGTCAAGTTCAGTCTTTTCGACAAAAAGAAAAGAGCCGGACGAGCCGATTTTTGAAAAAGGCGTTAATAACGGTGTTATAGACGGGGATTTTGAAGTTGTAATATATAATAAAGACGTAAAAAGTAGCGATTATAACGAGTTGTACGCTCGTCCAAGACCGTCGCACGCCGACCTTGTGAGATACTTCCGTAGCGGAGAAAAAGACTATCGTGGCGGTGGGGAATTTTCTGCGAGAATGACCGCTCCGCTTTGCGCTGTGGGCGCTTTGTGTAAGCAATATCTTTTTGAAAATTACGGCGTTGAAATTTTGGCTTATTTAAGTTCGGTTGGAAAAGTAGACGGAGCGTCTTATAAAACTCACTCGATTTGTAAAGAAGAAATAAAGGCCTGTCATCAAGGTTTTCCGTCTTTAACAAACGGCGAAAAAATGATTGAAGAAATTTCAAAGGCTCAATCGGACGGCGATTCGGTTGGTGGAGTAGTAGAGTGCGTAGCGTTTAACGTTCCAAAAGGCGTGGGCGGAAGTTTGTTTGAAGGGTTGGAAGGTAAAATTTCAAATCTCGTCTACGCTATTCCTGCGGTAAAGGGAATAGAATTTGGCGACGGTTTCGACCTTTCAAAAATGCTCGGCTCAGTTGCAAACGACCCGATAAGGTTAGAAAACGGTAAAATCGTCGTAGAAAAAAATTCCGCAGGCGGAATAAACGGCGGAATATCTAACGGTAATCCGTTAACTATGAGAGTTGGTTTTAGACCTACGCCGTCAATATCTAAAGAGCAACGTACGGTAGACGTCGAGAAGATGGAAAACGTAAATATAAAAATTAAAGGTCGCCACGACAGTTGCGTTGCGGTAAGAGCAGTTCCTATCGTCGAGTGCGCGGTTGCCATAGCCCTTTTAGACTGTATATTAAAGGAGAAAAACTGATGAAAACTATGGACGATATTAGAAAAGATATAGATAAAATCGACGACGAAATTGCAGAGTTATACGTAAAAAGGATGGCTCTTTGCAAGGAAATAGGTATAAAAAAAGCAGAGCAAGGCTCGGCTGTCAACGTTTCCGAAAGAGAAAAGTCTATCGTAAACAGAATTACCGCAAATAAAGACGACGAAATGAAAAGGTATATTAAAAACCTTTACGACACGGTGTTTTTCCAAAGCAAAAACTATCAGGGAAAATTCGTTAAGACCAAGTCTGCGACAGCCGACGCGATAAGGGCGATAATCGCCGAAAAAAAGACCGAATTTCCCGTGTCGGCAACGGTTGCTTGTCAAGGCGTTAGCGGAGCGTATAGCGGTGTCGCCACCGATAAACTTTTCGATATAAACGACGTCGTTTATTTTAAAACTTTTGAAGGAGTATTTTCCGCCGTAGAAAAAGGTCTTTGCGAGTACGGCGTGTTACCTATCGAAAACAGTAACGCAGGCTCGGTTTCGCAAGTTTACGACCTTATGAAAAAGTATAAGTTTTATATCGTAAAGAGCGTAAGAGTTCAAATTAGTCATGCCCTTTGCGTTAAAAAAGGCGTAGATATTAGCAAAATCAAGACCGTATATTCGCACGAGCAAGCGCTTATGCAATGCGCCGAACGTCTTAAAAATATGGGCGTAAAGACAATCGCCGTTGAAAACACAGCCGTCGCTGCGAAGATTGTAGCCGAAAGCGACGACGATACTGTTGGCGCAATTTGTTCGAGCGACTGCGCTGAAATTTATAACCTTTGCGTTTTAGAACGCGCAATGCAAGACAACGGAAACAACTTTACGAGATTTATTTGCATTTCAAAAAATCTCAAGGTGTTTAAAGGCTCGGATAAAATCAGCGTTATGACTTCGCTTGCAAACAAGTCGGGAAGTCTTAACAGAATGCTCAGCCGTTTTTCAACTTTAGGGCTTAATCTTACCAAACTTGAATCTCGCCCCATTGCAAACAGTCAGTTTGAATTTATGTTCTACTTCGATTTTGAAGGTGATATAGAATCCGACGAAGTGTTAAATCTTTTAAGCGAACTCGAAAATAGTTCGGATAAATTCGTATTTTTAGGAAGTTATAAAGAGATTATCTAATGAAATTTTGTCTTATAGGTAAAAAATTAGGGCATAGTTACTCTAAAATTATCCATCAAAAGCAAGGGCTTGACTATACTTTAATCGAAATTGACAAGAGTCAACTTTCAGAATTCGTAAGCCTTTCGTACGACGGATTTAACGTTACTATTCCTTATAAGAAAGATATAATTCCGCTTTTAGACGAAGTTGACGGCGACGCGTTAAAGGTTGGCGCGGTAAACACCGTCGTTAGAAAAAACGGTAGACTTTTTGGGTATAATACCGACGTGTACGGTATGGAATATTCCTTAAACAGAGTTGGAATAGACCTTTTCCAAAAAAGAGTTATGATTTTGGGAACGGGCGGAACTTCGCTTACGGCAAAGACCGTTTGCGAGCGCGCTATGGCGAAAGAAATAATTTTCGTGTCGAGAAGCGGAGAAATAAATTACTCGAATTGCTACGAGCGCGCCGTAGACGTAATTATAAACACAACTCCCGTAGGTATGTATCCCGACGAAGACCAAAGCCCGATTGACCTTGAAAAATTTTCTTCGCTCGAGGGGGTTTTCGATTGCATTTATAATCCGCTTAGAACTAAACTTTTATTGCAAGCCGAAAAAATGGGAATAAGACGTTCGGGCGGACTGCCGATGCTCGTCGCCCAAGGGCTTAAAGCCGAGGAAATTTGGCTTGGCAAAGAAATTCCCAAAGCCCGTTACGAAGAAATTTTAAAAGTTCTTTTAAACGAAAAGAGAAATATCGTTTTAATATGTATGCCGTCTTGCGGTAAGACGACCGTTGCCAAACTTTTATCTGAAAAAACGGGTAGAAAGGTCGTAGATACCGACTTGCTCGTTTTTGAAAACGAAGGCAAAAAACCGTCTGAAATCATCCAAGAGTTTGGAGAAGAAATTTTTAGACAAAAGGAAAGCCTTGCCGTAAGAAAAGCGAGCGAACAAAAAGGGGTTATAATCGCTACGGGTGGCGGAGCAATTTTAAAAGAAGAAAACGTTACCTATTTAAAGAAAAACGGCGTTTTAATTTATCTTGAAAGAGATTTGTCAAAACTTATCGACGACGATAGACCGTTGTCTAAAAACGGGGCTATAAGTCGATTATTTGAGCAAAGAAAGCCAATTTACGAAAGCGTTTGCGACAAAAAAGTTTCAAACGACGGAGATATAGAGCAAACGGTAAAGGAGATATTATCGGTATGAAAATACTCGTTATAAACGGCGTAAACTTAAATATGGTGGGCATACGCGAGCCTGAAGTTTACGGCAAAAAAGATTTTAAGGCTCTCGTAAAGTATATCAAGGAAGAAGGCAAAAAAAGGGGTATAAAAGTTACTCATTTTCAGTCTAACTGCGAGGGTGAAATTTGCGCTAAAATACAAAGGGCTTACGACAAGTACGACGGCATAATCATAAACGCAGGCGCGTACACTCATACGAGTATTGCCATACTCGACGCGTTAAAGGCGGTGGGTATTCCAACCGTAGAAGTTCATTTAAGCGATATTTACAAACGAGAAGAATTTAGGCATAAGAGTTATATAAGTTTGTACGCCGAAAAGGTTATCGCAGGCAAGGGCTTTGGCGGATATAGCGAGGCATTGCAATATTTCAAGGATAAAACTGCGTGCTAACGCTTGCAAAAGTAAAAATAAAGTAGTAAAATGATTTTCAGAAGGTTTTCGGAAAACACTTCAATAAAAAAACCGAGGTAAACTAAATTGTTATCAACTTCAAAAATTTGCAGAGCGGGCATTATAGCGAGCGTATATTTCGTTTTAACTTATTTTCTTCAGGCGATTGCGTTCGGGCCGATTCAACTTAGAGTATCCGAAGCGTTGACAGTTCTTCCCTTACTTTTCGTCGAAGCGGTGCCGGCTCTTTTCGTTGGCTGTTTTTTAGCAAACGCGCTTTTTGGCCTTGCGGTGTACGACCTTACGATAGGCTCTTTCGCTACGCTGATTTCCGCAGTAATTACCTACTTTGTAGGTAAAACGGTAAAAAACAAACACTTGAAATTCGTGCTTGGAGCAATTCCGCCGATTGCCGTGAACGCTTTTTTAATACCGCTCGTAATTTGGCTTAGCGGAGCGACGGAGTTTGCGTATTTTATTCAAGTTGCGTTTATAGGCGCAGGGCAGTTTCTCGCCGTTTTTTTAGTTGGCGGGGCGGTTTATTATCCGCTTATCAATATGAAAGAGAGAAATCCGTCGTCTACTATTTTCAAGTAGAAAACAAATTGCTCGTTTTTGCGTTGACTTTAGTAAATAATTATGTTAATATAATAGTTGAGTACGTTAAAAGGGGCGAAGTAGTCCTTTTAGGAGAAATTGATGGAAAACAACGTTAAAACCCAAAAAACCTTTGAGTTCAAAGAACTGTTTTACGTTCTTAAGAAAAACTGGATAGTCGAATTGATTATATTCGTGCTTATTTTAAGCGCGGGCGTCGTTTATACTCGTATCAATAAAGACTATTACGAGGCAAGGGCTACAATCGTAGTAAACGCCGTACCCGGTTCGTCTACGTCGCAATATAACGACACGGTGCTTTCAAAAATGTATCTCGTTACCGTTGCCGACCTTATGAAAGACGATTCTATCATAGATAGAGCAAACGAAAAAATCGACGGCAGGGGTATTTCGGCGGGAGCGCTTACCGTTTCTTACGTTGAAGACGGTCTTTTGATAAGATTAAAATATAGAGATTATAATAAGCAAAAATCTATCGACAAACTCGACGCAATCATAGAAGTTTGCGTGGATATCGCAAATAGCGGAGATTATTTCCCCGCTAGCATAACGATTGAAATGATGAGTTTGAACATCAAGAGTTATCCTGCGTCGGACGATAGTAAAATCGTAATTTTAGCAGGTCTTGCGTCAATCGTAGCCGTATTTGCTTACGCGCTTTTGATGTATTTCGTAAAAGATAGAGTTGCGTCGGTTGACAGGCTTGAATCTATTACGGGTAAAAAGAATTTCGTTACTATCGAAAAGAAAAAGACGGGTGTAAAACCCCTTCCGCTTGGCGAAGGCGAGAAAGAATCGAATTATATCGACATTGACCTTAGCAAACTTTCGGATACGCTTATTTATATGAGCGACGGCGAGAATAACAAAGTTTTCCAAATTCAATCTACTATTTCGGGCGAAGGTAAAACTACCGTTTCTACCAACCTTGCAAAAGCGCTTGGCGAAAGTCAAAGAAAAACGCTTATTATCGACTGCGACTTTTCTAAACCGTCTATTCACAGAATTTTCAAACAGCACCGCCACGTTGGTATAACCGATTACTTTAAAGGCGAAAAGACTTTTGATGAAATCGTTAAACCTACGGGCGCTGAAAACGTTGACCTTATCACTTGCGGAGATAGAATTTCAAACCACACGATTTTCTTTGCGTCTCCAAAGTTTAAAGCGATTATCGAAGAAGCGAAAACTAAGTACGATTTCGTTATTTTGGACTGCGCGCCCGTTAGAGCGCTTTCGGACTATATCAATATTTCTGCTGTAACCGACGCGACGCTTTTAGTTGTTGGTAGCGACAAACTCAGCGCGAGAGACCTTGATTACACCGTAAGAGAACTTGAATCGTGCGACGCTAACGTTATAGGAACGGTACTCAACTTTACGACGAGCGAAAGCAAAAAGCATTACTATAATTACTATTACTACAAAAAGAAAAAAGATAATCAAAACAAATAATTTTAAAAAAGTAACGGCGAGCACTTTTTAGTGCTCGCCGTTTGTTTTTATAGAGAATTATTATTTTATTGATAAACTATTTCCGTCAACGGAAATTTCAAACGCGCGGTCAAAAGTTCCTTTCCAACTGAAAATTTTTACGCTTACGTTTCCGTTTTTCATAAAGCCCAAAAGGTTGTTTGCAATTTGTTCGTTATCGCAGGCGTAAAACAAAGCGAATTCTTCAGCAGTTTTAAAGTTTGCTTTAGAAGTTTCTCTCGAACCGCCAAAGAGTGGTTTCCCACTTAAAAATATTTCAACCGAGCATAATTCTTCGTTTAAATATTTTTCGGCGTGAATAGCGCAGTCTTCCTCGTTTCCATACTTAAACCTTGCCGACTGAAAGGTGAATTCCATAGTAAATTCTTCGTCGCCAAAAGAAAACGCCATGTGGTTTTCAGAGTTGGGGTTTTGTATTGCTAAAAACTCAACCCCGCGGTAATTATAAACGGTAGCGCCGTATTTTTTAAGACGCGTTTCTAAAAATTTAATACAATCTTTCTTTTCCATACTTATATTTTAACATTAAGTAGGGTAAAATGCAAACGAAAAGAACGCTTTAATTAGCAAATAAATTTGTAAAAATAATTATATAATTTCATTGACAAATTATATAATGCGTGCTACAATTTATTTGCTGAAGAAAAACCAAGGAGTATATTATGAAATCGGTATACAGCGTTATTTTACGCGACGAACTCGTTAAAAAGTTAGACGCCGTTGCTTATGAAAACGGAGTTAGCAGGTCGGTTATGCTAAATAAGATATTAGCCGATTATTTAGAAATGGAAACGCCCGACACGGTTATGGACGGTATTTTTGCCCGTATGGAAACTTTATTTTCGTCGATTGCAAATATGCGGTTTGTAAATCAAGCGTCGGCTTCGATGGCGTCGGTACAAAGCGCGCTCGAATATAGGTACAATCCAAAAGTTAAGTACGTTTTGGAACTTTTTCCAAGCGGAGATTTGGGGCAACTTAAAATTACTTTAAGGTCGCAGAACCCTGCGTTAATCGCCTTATTAGAGGACTTTTATACGTTTTTTGCTCAACTTGAAAGTCATTATATAGGGGAAAGGGCTTACGCGTATCAAGACAATAGGTTCGTGAGAGTTTTCGTTCGTCCAAACGGCTTTTCGGCTGAAAAAATAGGCGAAGCCATAACTTCTTACGTTCAAAATTTTGACGAATATTTAGGAATATATTTTTCTAATCTTTCTCAAATCAATAACGCAAAATATTTAATCGAAGTAAAATACCGTAAGGATATTTCTAAAAAGGAGATACTGCTTTGAACGAAAAATTTACTAAAAAGAGTTTAGAAGCCTTAAACGGCGCAATTTCGCTGGCTAACGAGAACGGCAACCAAGAAGTTCGCGCGGAGCATTTGCTGTTTTCGCTTACCCAAGACAAAGACGGGCTTATATATAACGTTTTGAAAAAAATGGGTGTTTTGGTTGACGATTTAAACGGCGACGCAAAACTTTTAGTCGAAAAATTAAGTAAAGTAAGCGGTGGAAACGGACAATATCTTTCAAACAACTTAAACGCAATTTTGCGTTTTTCGGAGAATTTTGCGAGTAGTATGAAAGACGAGTTCGTTTCGGTTGAGCATCTTTTTATGGGGCTTATCGAAAAAGCAGACCCGAATTTAAAAGACCTTTTAAAAAAACACGGCGTAACAAAAGACGGTTATATGAAGACTTTAGCGTCGGTTAGGGGTGGAGCAAGGGTTGTAAGCGACAGCCCCGAAGATACTTACGACGTTTTAAATAAGTACGGCGTTGAACTCGTTGAAAAGGCTCGTCAAGGCAAGATAGACCCCGTGATAGGCAGAGACTCTGAAATTAGAAACGCAATAAGAATTTTATCGCGAAAAACGAAAAACAACCCCGTACTTATCGGCGAAGCGGGGGTTGGTAAAACGGCTATTTGCGAAGGTCTTGCCATTAGAATTATGAAAGGCGACGTGCCTGAAAATTTAAAGGACAGAAAATTGTTTTCGTTAGATATAGGCGCGCTTATTGCAGGCGCGAAATACCGTGGAGAATTTGAAGAAAGACTTAAAGCCGTTCTTTCGGAAATTAAAAAGAGCGACGGTAAAATTCTTCTTTTTATCGACGAACTTCATACGATAGTCGGCGCGGGAAAAAGCGACGGGGCAATGGACGCGGGCAACCTTTTAAAACCTATGCTTGCAAGGGGCGAATTACATTGTATCGGCGCAACAACTTTAGACGAATACAGAAAATACATCGAGAAAGATCCTGCGCTTGAACGCCGTTTTCAACCAGTACTCGTCGAACAGCCTACCGTGTTAGATACCGTTTCCATACTTCGCGGATTAAAGGAAAGATACGAAGTGTTCCACGGAGTAAAAATTCAAGATAACGCGCTTATAGCCTCGGCAACGCTTTCGGATAGGTATATTTCGGATAGGTTTTTACCCGATAAAGCAATCGACCTTATAGACGAAGCGTGCGCTTTAATTAAAACCGAACTTAACTCAATGCCGAGCGAAATGGAAGACGTTTCAAGGCGTATTATGCAACTTGAAATAGAAGAAACTTCGCTTAAAAAAGAAAAGGACGAAAAATCAGGACAAAGATTAGAAACTTTAAGAAACGAACTTTTTAGTTTAAAAGAAAAATACGCAGAGTTTTCGGCAAAACTTCAAGCCGAAAAAGACGCTATTATAAAAGTGCAAAAACTGCGTGAAGAAATCGAGTCGGTAAACGCAAAAATAGAGCGCGCTGAAAGGGAATACGATTTAGAAAACGCGGCAAAATTAAGATACGGAACTTTGCCCGAATTAAAAACTCAATTAGAACAAGCCGAAAAACTCACTTCAAATAGCGAAAACGGACTTTTACACGATACGGTTACCGAAGAAGATATTGCAAAAATCGTCTGTCGTTGGACGGGGATACCCGTGTCAAAACTTATGGAAGGCGAGAGGGAAAAACTGCTTAAGTTAGAAGAAATCTTGCACCAAAGAGTTATAGGGCAAGACGAAGCGGTTGAAAAAGTTAGTCAAGCAATTCTTCGTTCAAGAGCGGGAATTTCGGACGTTAATCGACCTATAGGCTCGTTTTTGTTTTTAGGTCCTACGGGCGTGGGCAAGACGGAACTTGCAAAAACGCTTGCAAAAACTCTTTTCGACGACGAGAAGAATATGGTTAGAATAGATATGAGCGAATATATGGAAAAGTTTTCCGTTTCCCGTCTTATAGGCGCTCCTCCGGGATACGTCGGTTTTGAAGACGGCGGTCAACTTACCGAAGCGGTTAGAAGAAAGCCTTATTCGGTAATACTTTTCGACGAAATAGAAAAGGCTCATCCCGACGTGTTTAACGTTTTGTTGCAAGTTTTAGACGACGGCAGAATAACCGATTCGCAAGGTAGAACCATCGATTTTAAAAATACGGTAATAATTTTAACTTCAAATCTTGGCTCGCCGATTATTTTAGAGGGTATCGACGAAAAGGGAAATATCTCCGAAACAGCCCGTAACGAAGTTGAAAAGATTTTAAAAACTTCGTTTAGACCGGAATTTTTAAACAGACTTGACGAAATCGTGTTTTACAAACCGCTCACGGTAAAAGAAATAGGAAAAATCGTAGACCTTATGCTTAATTCTTTAAAAAATCGACTTAAAGAAAAGGATATGGATTTAGTAGTTACGTCATCTGCAAAGGAATATATTGCGAAAGAAGGCTACGATCCCGTATACGGCGCGCGCCCCCTTCGTAGATTTATTCAAAGGGTAGTAGAAACCGAAATCGCAAAGAGTATCATAGCGGGAAAATTTGAAAAAGGGCAAACGATTAAAGTAGATTTTGACGGAGAGTCTATTCTTTTGACAGATTAAAAACTTTTAAAGTTCGAGAACGCAAGTTCCCGAACTTTATTTTTAACTTTTTATTGACAAGAGTTATCGCCGTTTGTTATTATATAACAAAAAGTTGCAAAATAGGGGAATAAAACATGCAAATCGTTATTTATCCTAAAAAGATTATAGATGGGAGAAATTTTGTCAACGCAAAAAATTTATTAAAGCAAAAATCTATGCAAATAGGTCTTAACGAGCCTGAACTGACGACGATAGAAAACGGCGGATACGTCGTTTTAGACTTTGGAAAAGAAATTTGCGGAAGTTTTCGTCTTTTAGCGCACGTTGGGAGCGGTGATAGAAAGGTGAGAATCGTATACGGAGAGTCCGTGTCGGAAGCCCTTTCAAAAATTGGCGAAAAGGGGGCTACTAACGACCATATCGTTCGCGACGGAGAGTATTATATTCCCGATTATTCGGACACTACTTTTACAAATTCAGGATTTAGATTCGTTACCATTCAAACTGTTGGAAACAGTGTTATAAAAATAAAGAACGCTGTGGTTACCCCAACCGTTTACAAAAAAGCGTATAAGGGAAAATTCGTCTGCGACGATAAGAGAATAAATAAAATTTTCCAAACTGCCGCGTGGACTCTTAAACTTTGTTTGCAAAACGGTATGGTTTGGGACGGAATAAAAAGGGATAGGCTCGTTTGGATAGGCGATATGAACCCCGAAACGCTTTCGGCTAACTGTCTTTTCGGCGAGATACCCCATATTGAAAACTCGCTCACTTTTGCAAAAGAGCAATCTCCCCTACCGCTTTGGATGAATAACTTTCCAACCTATTCGCTTTGGTGGATAGTTAATTTGCGAGATTATTATTTCCAAAATAAAAATATCGGTTATTTAATAGAACAAAAAGAATATTTACAAGGGCTTTTAAAACAAGTTTCTTCTCTTATACGAGATGACGGAACTTGCGCGTTTGATTTTATATTTATCGACTGGCCGAGTCATTACGTCGGCGACGGAGACGAGCAAAAACGCCTTGACGAAATTGCGGGAACGCACGCTCTTACCGTGTACGCGGTGGACTGCGCAAGGCAAATTTTACAAATCTTGGGCGAAGACGTTGCCCTTTGCGAAGATATGCTTGCAAGGCTTAGAAAAAAGACTTACAAAACTCTTAAGTTTAAGCAAATCGCAGGTATAAGAATAATATCGGGCGAGGGCGCGGAAGACGACGCAAAACTTATAGTAGACGGCGGAGCAAAGGGTATGTCTACCTTTATGTCGTATTTTATATTAAAAGGCGCGTCAAAATGCGGTTACGTCAACGAAAGTTTGGATATGATGAAAGACTATTACGGAGCAATGCTCGACCTTGGCGCAACTTCGTTTTGGGAAGATTTTGATATATCTTGGGCGGAAAACGCAGGCAGAATCGACAGAAAACCGTCTAAAAACAAAAAGGACGTTCACGGCGATTACGGCGCGTTTTGTTACTTGGGTTTCCGCCACAGTCTTTGCCACGGTTGGTCGAGCGGTGTAGTTCCGTTTTTAATGGGCGTTATTGCAGGTATTGAAATCGTTAAACCCGGTTGTGAAGAAATTAGAATAAAACCAAATCTCGGCTACTTAAATCACGTTAAAGTCGATTATCCAACGCCGTTCGGCATATTAAAAGTAGAGCATACTAAAAATGCCGACGGAAGTATTACGACGACTACAAAAGTTCCAAACGGGGTAAAAATAGTACGATAAATTGCTAAAGGGTGCTAAAATGGAAACGTTTAAGTTTAAAAACCTTGAATTTCTAATTGAAGGCGAGAGAATATTTTTAACAAAATGTGGAAATTTAGGTATGCGCGAGGGGGACGAACTGTTTAAGTTCAATTTTTGCGAAGTAAGTATTTCGGGCGAAAATAAAAACACCCATCTCGGCGCGAAGATGGCAATGTCTACCGAGTGGGATAAATTGCTTTATAAAAGCCACGAAATCGACGTAAAAGAGTTAAAAGTCGTTTGCCAATCTCAAAAGGTTGAAGTTACCGTAAATTTTAAAACTTACGACGATTCAAACGCTATAAGAGTTTTCACCGAATATAAAAATATTTCGGCGGAAGAAATTTGGCTTGAAGAAGCGTCGGCTTTCGTCGTAAACGGCGTTGGAAACATCAACGAAGACGAAAAGTGTAAAATTACTAAATTTACTCAAAGCCATCACAACGAAGTTCAGCCGAGAACTTTTACCTTTAAAGAACTCGGTCTATTTCGCGGAACGGGGGAAAGTCAACGTAAAATTTACGGCTTAAACGTCGGAAGTTGGTCTACCAAAGAAGAATTACCGCAGGCGATTATTCAAACGGCTGACGGTAAATTAACAATGTTTGAAATAGAGAGCGACAATAGTTGGTACTGGGAAATAAGCGACAAAATAAGAACGCACTATCTCTATTTAGGCGGAGCGAACTCCACTTATGGAAGTTGGATGAAAAAACTCGGCGTAAACGAAAGTTATAAAACGGTAAACGTTGCCCTTTGTTTTGGTGAAGATTTAAACGAAGTCGTCGAAAATATGACTTTGTATAGGCGTACCGTAAAAGGCTCGTGCAAAGCCGACGAAAATTTACCTACTATTTTCAACGAATATATGCATCTTTCTTGGGATAGCCCGAGCGAAGACAACACAAAAAAATACGCGCCCGTAGCAAAACTTGCGGGTACTGAATATTACGTTATCGACTGCGGTTGGCACGACGACGTTGAAACTAACCTCGTATATCATTACGTAGGCGAGTGGAAAGAAAGCAAACGGAGATTTCCAAGCGGTGTCAAAGCGATTACCGACTATATCCGCTCTATCGGTTTAAAAGCGGGGCTTTGGATTGAGCCCGAAGTGGTCGGGTTTAAAAACCAAAAGATGATAGATTATTACGGGGACGAGTGTTTTATTAGGCGAAACGGCACAAAAGTAACCGTAATGAACAGACTTATTTTAGACTATCGCCACCCAAAAGTTATCGAATATATGAGCGAAACCATAAGGCGTATGGTAGAAGATTACGGCGCGCAGTATATAAAAATGGATTACAATCAAGATCTTGGCGTAGGCACGGACCTAAATTCCGATTCTTTGGGCGAAGGGCTTGAAAGTTCTGCAAAGGCGTTTTCAAACTGGGTAAGTTCTATGACAAAAAAATATCCCGACGTAATATTTGAGGGCTGTTCGTCGGGCGGTATGAGAATGGATTATAAAACGCTTTCTCTCTATCCGCTCGTGTCGACGTCCGACCAAGTAGACTGCTATAAGTATCCGTATATCGTGGGGAATATTTTGACTGCCGTTTTGCCCGAGCAGGCGGCGGTGTGGAGTTATCCCGTAGGCGGAATAAACGGAGAGTGTTTAAGAGACGTTTCTAAAAAGTGGACGGATGAAAACGTCGATGAAGACAGGGTTGCGCTCAATATGATAAACAGTTTTTTGGGCAGAATGCACCTTGCGAGCAATATAGGTTTGTTAGACGGCGAAAGGCTTGCTCTCGTTAAAGAAGGGGTTGACTACTATAACGGCTTAAGCCAAATGAAAAAAACGGCAGTTCCTTATTTGCCGTTAGGGCTTTGCAAAGTGGAAGATACTACCGTTTGCGCGGGGCTTAAGAGCGGAGATAAAATTCACCTTGCCGTATATAACCTTGACGGCGAGATGAAAAAAGTTATTCCTATATTTAAAGATATAAAGTTTGCAAATATAGGTTATCCTAAAAAAAGTTTGACAAAAGTTTGTTTTAAAGGGAAAGAATTAACCGTAGAATTTACGCAAAAACGACAGGCTGTGTTTATAGAAATAGGCGTATAAGTCGATTATTGCAAGTATAGGGGGATTAAATGAAAGTAAAAACCGTAAAGACGACTTTCGACGAGTTGTTGCAAAAGAAAAAACCTAAAAGAAAAAGACCGCCGTATCCGGGGCTATTATTTAGAACGCTCGTTAGAATTTTATCTGTCGGCGAACTCAAAAAGACGAAGTTTACTTATAAACTCGAAGGTATGAAAAAGATTCCTAAAGGTCCGTGTTTGTTTCTTATGAATCACTCGTCGTTTATCGATCCTAAAATGGCGTCGAAAATTCTATATCCAAAGCCGTATAATATAATAGTAACGGCGGACGCAATGCTTTCTAAAGAGTGGCTTATGCGTAGGCTCGGTTGTGTTTCAACCAACAAGTTTACGCCCGACGTTGCGCTTGTTTTCGATATGATGCGAATTATCAAAAAGAAGAAAAGGTCGGTGCTTTTATATCCCGAAGCAGGTTATTCTTTCGACGGAACGACCACTACTTTGCCAAAGAGTTTGGGCGCGTTGGCAAAAAAACTCGGCGCTCCTATCGTTACGATTATTTCCGACGGCGCGTATCTTTACGATCCGCTCTATAACGAACTTAAAAAGAGAAAGGTAAAAACTTCGGCGAAAGTAACCTTACTTTTAGAAGCGGAAGGGGTAAAAAACACTTCGGCTGATAAAATTCAAGCGCTTATAGAAGAAAAGTTTTCTTTTGATAATTTTAAAACGCAGTACGAAAAAGGCGTTTTGATAACCGAAAAGACGAGAGCGGACGGACTTCACAGAGTTTTGTACCGTTGTCCTTGTTGCAAAGCAGAGGGCAAAACAATCGGTAAGGGCGAAACTCTTACTTGTACGGCTTGCGGAAAGGTTTACCGTTTAGAAGAAAACGGACGTATGAAAGCGCAGACGGGCGACACCGAATTTAGTCATATTCCCGATTGGTTCGCTTGGCAAAGAGAGTGTGTGAAAAAAGAGATTTTAGACGGTAATTACAAGGTTGAAACCGCCGTTGAAATAGGCGTAATTTACGACTATAAACGCGTCTATATGCTCGGTAACGGCACTTTAACCCACGACGAAAACGGTTTTTATTTGAACGGAGAGAACGGCAAAATTGAGTTTAGTCAACCACCGTTATATTCGTATAGCGTAAATGCCGATTTCTACTGGTACGAAGGTAGCGACGTAGTAAGTATAGGCAATAGCGAAATACTTTTTTACTGTTTCCCCAAAGACGAAACCCCCGTTGCAAAATTGCGTTTAGCAACCGAAGAACTGTATAAGATCAAAAAGGAGAAAAAATAAATATAGATGAAAGAAGAATTAAGAATGCTACTCGACGTAGGGCTTTCGGCGCTACTGGGCTTTTTAATCGGTTTCGAGCGAAAGTTAAGGTCGAAAGAAGCGGGGATTAGAACGCATACCATACTGTCGGTCGGCGCGTGCTTAATGATGCTTATTTCTCGTTACGGATTTGGAAGCGAGCCTACCGACGCGTCGAGAGTTGCCGCTCAGATAGTATCTGGCATAAGTTTTTTAGGCGCGGGAATAATCGTTTACCGTAAGCACGAAGTTAAAGGACTTACAACCGCGGCGGGTGTTTGGGCAACCGCGGCAGTCGGTATGGCGTGTGGCGCAAGACTTTATATTTTAGCAAGCGCGGGATGCGCTTTGCTTATCATTTTGCAAGTCGTTTTCCATATTCCCGTAAAAATCTTTATGCCAAAGCGTTTTTACACTTTGAAAATTACGTTTATTGAAACGGACGACGAAAGGGCAAAGATAAAAGAAATTTTTAAAGTACAGCATTACAATCATCTCGTCGTAGAAAGAATAGACGATAAGCTTTTGTATAAAGCGACGATTTTTACCGATAAAGAATTCGATTCTATTACGCTTGATAGCATTATGAAAACCAACGAATATATAATTGCAATCGAGCGTGGCGACGAAGATTAAAGAACAAACAAAATTTTAAAATAAGGAACGCAAAAGGATAAAACAAACAACTTAAACGAGGAAACTATTTTATCGAGCGTTTTGGATATAAGCCAAATTGTAACGAAATGCTCGGTTGGTCGGCAGGCGTTTATCGCTTTTTTGCGAGCGAAATGAAATTAAATTGTAGATAAAATAATCCGTAAAGGAAAAAGGAGATAGATATGGTTATTAACGAAAATCTTACAACGCGTGTTTTAGGCGAATACGACGCAGTAGTCGTTGGCGCAGGTCCTGCAGGATGTGGCGCGGCTCTTGCTTTGGGAAGATCGGGGATGAAAACCCTTTTAATTGAAAAATTTAATTGTCTTGGCGGAGCGTGGACGACGGGTTTTATGAACCCATTTTTCGATTTTCATAACAAGAGCGGTATCGTTGAAGAATTGATTGACGAATTAAAATCAGCGGGGCAGTTCGGCGGTTTTTGGAATATGAGTTTCAATTACGAGTATATGAAAGTTATTCTTGAAAAGAAAATGAAAGAATCCAACGTCGAGGTTTTGTACAACACGACTTTTTCAAGAACTCTTTTTGAAGATAATAGAGTTTATGGAATCGTTGCCGAAAATATCGAAGGTCGTTTTGCCGTTCTTGCAAAAACCGTTTTTGATTGTACGGGCGACGGTAACGTTGCGGCAAGCGCAGGTTGTCCGTTTGAATTAGGCGTTGACGGCGATTATAAAGAGTGCCAAGCAATGACGCTTATGTTCCTTGTGGGAAACGTTCCCGAAAAATATAAAGACGGACTTATGATTTTTGAGAAGTTAAACGCCGTTTACGAAAAGGCAGGCAAGCAACTTCCGTTTAAAGTTCCATATCTTATTCCCGCGCCAAATTCTCATTTTGCCGTAATTCAATTTACGCATATGTACGAGTATAACCCACTTAGCGCGAAAGATTTAACGCAAGCGACTATGGAAGGTAGACAGCAACTTATCGACGCTTTTGAGTTGTTGACAAAGCACGACGAAGAATTTAAAGATTTAGAACTCATCACCTCGTCGAGCGTGCTTGGGGTAAGGGAATCGAGGCGTATTATCGGCGAATACCGTATGAGTACGGACGATATTTTGACGGGAGCGAGATTTGACGACGCCGTAGCGTACGTTACTTTCGGCGCTGATTTACATACAAAATCTAACAAAGGACAAAACTGTTTCCAAGTTAAACCGTATCAAATTCCTATGCGCGCCTTAATTCCAAAAGGATATAAAGGAATAATCGTTGCAGGTAGATGTATTTCGGGCTCGCGAGAGGCAATGGCGTCTTATAGAGTAACGGGCAACTGCGCGCAGATGGGCGAAAGCGCAGGATATTACGTTGCCGAGTCGATAAAAAACGGCGTGGATATCCGTGAGGTAAAACTCAAATTAAACCTTGCCGAAGAATAAAAAGCGCCTTTAAGTAGTGATATTAAAAAATTTGAATATATAAAAAGGTGTAAACTGCTTGGTTTACACCTTTTTGCTTTGGGTTTCGATAAGTTTTCTACAATGAAAAGAGAATTAATGTTTATATAAGTGTAAAGGGAAATCAAACTATGAT
Organism: Clostridia bacterium; assembly: GCA_017453045.1. Lineage (GTDB taxonomy): Bacteria > Bacillota > Clostridia > Christensenellales > Borkfalkiaceae > UBA10281. Next base: position 53,322 of record JAFTKX010000056.1, read on the forward strand.
TTAGCATATAAATGCTTTTAAGTTTGCATAAGCAATTTTTGGTGAAGAGCTAATGATGTTAAGTCTATAAAAGAGTAAATTGCCTTAAATTTCGTCAAAATGGTTGATTAAACAAATTGTATATGTTATACTAAAAGTGCCAAACCAACTGAATATTTAAGCAAAGACTATTTTTATTTACAGGGATAATTATATTCTTTTTGCGTTATGTCCATAATGAATTTGATAAAAATGCAAATTCCTACTGGATATAGCGTAGAGTTGTTCTTGCTTTTCAGTTGGTTTGGCGACTATCGGAGTTTGCGTTTTTTCGGTGCGTTAACTTCGGTTAACGCACTTTTTAATTAAAAACAAAAAGCCGAAAAAAGGAGAACAAAATGAAAAAAATTACAACTTTTTTACTTGCTTGTTTAACGATTGCAACTATTTTATCTTTTACGTCTTGCGCAACAAAGAGAGAAAAAGACGCGTTGCGAACAGCTCAAAGATTTATTGATACTTTTGCAATATCTGAACAAAAAATAATGGAAGATCTTGAAAATTTAGGATATTCATATGAAGAAATAGAGTATGCAATGGATAAATGTGATGTAGATTGGTATGATGAAGCTGTTGAGGCAGCAGAGAATTTACTTGAAAGTTCAACTAATCTGACGGAAGATCAAATAATTGCTTGGTTAGAATTGGCTGGGTTTACGAGTTCTGAAGCTGAATATGCAGCAGAAGAAGTATTAGAATAATTCACAAAAACTAAAAACACCATGTCAGTTTTTAGTACGGTATTATAATATAAAATCTACGGGTTAGAAAAAATACTGCAGAAAATTTCTGCAGTATTTTTTGGTGCGTCCGCCGGGGCTCGAACTCGGAACGGAGCCGTCGGAGGGCTCTGTTTTATCCAATTAGACTACGGGCGCAAATTTTTTGCGTGGCACTTTAGTGCCACGCAATTTTCGTTAGTTTAAATCTTATTCTTCTTCTGCTTCTTCTAAAAGTTTGTTATATTCGGTGAAAACCGCGTCGATAATATCGTCGTCAAGTTCGATATTAAAACTGTCTTCTCCGTCAGCGCCACGCGTAACTTCAAAAACGAGCGCTTCGTCTTCGTCCATACCTTCTAAAAGTTCAACGGGTTGCAAAATTGCGTAGAATTTTCCGTTCAAGTTAATACCTGCTATTTCTACGAATTCAACTTCTTCGCCGTCTGCTGATTTAAGGATTATAATATCGTCCTCGTCTTCATCTAAAATATCGTTGTAGTTGTCTGTTACCATTTTATTTTCCTCCTAATTAGAGCGGTTTTAAAACTTTTAAAAGCCTTTCAAACGCTCTTTTCTAGATATTAGTATATATTATTTTCGTAGTATTTGTCAACAAATTTTGTTTTTATTAACTAATACTTTGCTTTTTAGGGTGGGTTATGTTACAATATAGGCGTAAAAGGAGATAAAATATGGCAAAAACCGTTGTGGTTGGAATGAGTGGCGGTGTCGACAGTTCTGTTGCCGCGTTACTACTCAAACAACAAGGATATAACGTAATAGGTCTTTTTATGAAAAACTGGGAAGACGACGACGTGGACGGAATCTGTACGGCAGACGACGATTACGCCGACGTTAGACGAGTTTGTTCGCTACTTGAAATCCCTTACTACGGCGTAAATTTCGCAAAAGACTATATGGAAAGGGTATTTAAGTATTTTTTAAAGGAATACGAAAACGGCAGAACGCCGAATCCAGACGTTTTGTGCAACCGTGAAATAAAGTTCGGGCCGTTCAAAGATTACGCAATGAAACTCGGCGCGGATTATATCGCCACGGGGCATTATTGCGGAATTTTACACGACGGCGACGTACATTATCTATTAAAAGCCAAAGATAAGAACAAAGACCAAACTTACTTTTTAAATCAACTTTCTCAAAAGCAACTTGAAAACGTTTTGTTTCCGCTTGCCGACCTTCCAAAACCCGAAGTTAGAAAAATCGCCGAAAAGTACGGTTTGGCAACTGCCGAAAAAAAGGATAGCACGGGTATTTGTTTTATAGGCGAAAGGAATTTCCGTCAGTTTTTGATGAATTATATTCCTGCAAAAGAAGGGGAGATAAGGACTTACGACGGCAGAGTGCTCGGTAAACATTACGGGCTTATGTATTACACCATAGGTCAAAGGCGCGGTCTTGATATCGGCGGACAAAAGGGCGACGCAGGCAGATGGTTCGTCATTGAAAAAGATTTAAAAAATAATATTTTATACGTTGCGCACGGCGAAGAAGACAAACTCTATTCAAAGGGGCTCGTTATGTACGATTGCAACTGGATACCTTGTCCGCCAAGCCAAGAAGAATTTACTTGCTATGCAAAATTTAGATACCGCCAAGACGACCAAAAGGTAACCGTAAGGCAAGTCGACGGCAAAATCTACGTGGATTTTTTCGAGCGTCAACGCGCCGTAACCGAAGGTCAGTATTGCGTTTTCTACGACGAAGAAAAATGTCTTGGGGGCGGAGTAATAGAACGAGTATTATTTTAACCTTTAAATAATTTTGTGGTAATATTCGTAGTAGCAATATTCGTAGTGGTAATATTCGTAATGGTAATATTCGTAATGGTAATATTCGTAGGGGAGGGGCTTGCCTCTCCCATTGAATAAGCCTGCAAAATAGAAAGAGAGAATAAGTCGGTTTTAGTCGACAAATTCTCTCTTTTTTATTTAGGTACGTTTTTAATAACGCTTTTTACGAGTTGAAAGTTTAAACGCAAGGTAGTGTATTCCCGCTGAAATTTCGGCGAGCAAAAGCGCGAAAATAAAGGTTACCAAGATATGTGGGAAAGCCGACAAAAGATGAGAAAAAATAGGATAAGAAGACTCAAAATAATTGCCGAAAAAGCACGGAGAAGAAAGGTTTACTAAACTTGCTAAAATAAATTCGCATCCTTCAACCAAAATGAACGCTCCAAAGAATATGCAAAAACCCATTAAAAAATCAAAAATTTTAAACGATTTAGAATACGATTTTAAGTTTACTACTGCAATTACTATTGTCAATAAAGCGTTTAATTTTTGACCTATTGCAACTCCGATAAATCCGCTCGGCAAAGAGTTTGGAATAAAAATGACCAACGCTCCTAACACCCCCCCGAACGACGCGTTAAAAGAAGACAAAAGGTCGTGGATTTTTCCTTTCATAAAAATTCCAGCGAGCAGTATCGTAAAAACGGGGACGTCAAAAGCCGTAATCGGCAATGCGTTTAAGTCGAAACTAAATTCACCGCTTTTAAATGAAAAAATAAACAGTCTATATAAAAGGGTAAAGAGCATAATTATTCCGCAAGATAAAAAGTATCTTTGCAAGTGTTTTTTATAGCAAAGTTTAAATGCAAAAGCCGAGCAAATTATCGTGGCTACTATCCAGCCGAGCCACCAAAAACCGAACGGGGCAAATTTTATATCCGAAAATCCGCCTATTAAGTTTACAAAATCTTTCATCGCTAAAAAGTGAAACTCCCTTAAATTCTCGTTTGGTATAGTGTACAACATAATAGAAATATTGTCAAACGCAACGGCAAGTTAAGGTGGTAAAATTTTATGTAAAAAAATAAAAAAGCATTGAAATCGCCCTTTTGAAATGGTATAATAAACGTAATATTCGCAAGGAGATTTACGACTATGGACTACGTTACTAATTTTGAAAAAAAAGGTTTTGGGCTTTTCGTTCATTTCGGGCTGTATAGCATTTTAGGAAAGGGCGAGTGGGCAAAACATATTTACCAAATTCCCGACGAAAAGTATGAAAGTCTTATTAAAAAGTTTAAAGTAAAAAAGACTTGGGCAAAAGACTTGGTAAGACTTGCGAAAAAAGTAGGTTGCAAATATATCACTTTAACGACTCGTCATCACGACGGTTTTTCGCTTTACGATACTTGCGGTCTTAACGATTACGACGCTCCGCACTCGCTCGCAGGCAGAGATTTGATTAGAGAGTTCGTAGACGAGTGTAACGCAAACGAAATTACGCCTATGTTCTATCACACTTTGCTCGACTGGTATCATCCCGATTATAACGTGAATTTCCCGTCTTATATAGATTATCTTGTTAAAAGTATAGAAATTCTGTGTAAAAACTACGGCAAAGTTGGAGGGTTTTGGTTTGACGGTATGTGGTCGAAGCCCAACGAAAACTGGCAAGAAGATAGGCTTTACGGTACTATAAGAAAATACCAACCCGAAGCCATGATAATTAACAATACGGGGCTTGACGAACTTGGCAAAGTAGGGCATCCCGAACTTGATAGCGTTACTTTTGAAAGGGGCAAACCTACTTTCGTCGATAATTCGGACAGGCATAGAGCGGGCGAAATGTGTCAAGTTCTTTGCGACCATTGGGGCTACGCTGAAGACGATTACAATTATAAACCCGTTAGAGAAATTATTGAAAATTTAGTCGAGTGCAGATATTACGGTTGCAATTTCCTTTTGAACGTAGGACCAAAGGGCGACGGTTCGCTTAAACCTATGGACAAGTGTACGTTAGAGTACGTTGGTAAATGGATAAAGCAAAACAAAAACTTTATTTATAACGTAGGGGTATCCGACGTAACGAGCGACGACGCGTATATTTTAAAGGGTGAAAACGGAAAGTATTACGCAGTCGTAACGGGCGTTGATATGCTTGCCGATGCAAACGTACAAAGGCTTGCTACGGGAAAGACGATAACTTTAAAAACAGACAAAAAAATAGCGAGCGGTAAATGGCTTGATAACGGCAAAAAGATTGTTAAAAATAAAAATTCTTTCGTGACCGAGTGTTTTCCGTACGGCTCAAGCCACTATTTAAAAGTTGCCGAGTTTACTTTAAAATAAAGATAAGCCCGATTTGGCGATTGCCAAATCGGGCTTTAAATTGTAACACTAAATGGTGTAATTATCGACTTATAGGCTACTTTATTAGCGTTTTTTTGTATTCCGACGGAGTTAGCGACGAAACTGACTTAAATACTTTTGAAAAATACTGTTCGCTTGAAAAAGCAAGTTGTTTTGCTATTTGATTAAAGGGAATCCCTTGCTTTATAAGATTTTTAGCGCGTGTTATTTTAAGTTCGTTAAACGCCTTCATTACCGATTTTCCCGTATGTTTTTTGAATGCGGTTTTAACGTAAGAAACCGAAAAGAAAAGTTCGTCGGCAATTTCTTCTAAACTCACGTTTCTATGTAAATTCGCGGATAAATAGTCTAAAATTTTCATAGCCGTTTTTGCAGTTTGACCTTTGCCTGAAAGTGGATAATTTAAATCTATAGAAGATTTTTCGGTTGTGTTAGAACATTCCATAACGAGCATTTCCAAGCAGTTTTTTATCATATGCTCGTCGGTTGCGTCAATTTTTTCAACGATAGACGCGTCGCCGTTTGGGAACGCCAAAGTCGTCGCCCTTGTAAGCCTTTTAAGAAGCGGAAGTTTTAATCCGCTTGCAAAAAAAGTTTTGTCAAACAAGTCCAAGGGAATTCTCGATACGAGAGAAAAAGCGCATACGAAAATTCTCGTCCTTTGGTTTTTTGCGGTGAACACGCAGTTTACCGACGGCGGAACGAAACAAAGGTAGTTTTCTTCTACGCTTAAACTAAGCCCTTGATACTGAATTGAAAAACTACCGCTTTCGGCAAAAAGTAAAGTTATATGTTGCCCGTTTTCAAAAACGAGATCTTTTTCAAAGGAAGTTTTATATCCCCCGAAAAAGAAACCGCTTAAATTTAGGGCGTCTTTTAAAATTCTATTTTTAGTCGTGCCGTTTAACATAGTTTTATTATACACTTTAAAAAACTAAAATGCAACAAAATACGAAGGTTATAGGTCTTGACAAAAACTCGCCTAAATGATATAATATTTACATTATGATGGTAGAATTAAAAGATAACGTAACGGGAGAGAAAACCCCTTTCAAAACGATTTTAGAGTATTCGCGCTTTGGCAACAATATGCTCTTTAAGTTCACTTGCGAAAAGTCGAAGCGTTTTTCGGCTTATAGCGAACATAACGAGCCTATTTATCGCGGGGACGTTTGCGAAGTTTTTATCTGTACGGGCGAAGACCTTTCTGAATATTACGAAATTGAAGTTGCCCCTAACGGAGCGACCTTTTTTGCCAAGATAAAAAATAACGACGGGCAACTCGTAACGAGTTTTTTAGAAAAGAACTTTACTTCAAAAGTTACTTTAACCGAAAGCGGTTACGACGTTGAAATTTTAATTCCTTTCGACGCGGTAAACGCAGGCGCTCATCCTATTCGTTTTAACGCGTACAGAATAGAAACCGAAGGCGGATATGAAAATAGGCATTTGCTTGCTCTATCTCCAACAAAGCGTCCGTTTTTCCATTGTCCCGAAAGTTTCGTAAGGTTTCATTACGACTAAAATTAAAAATTACTCTTGGCGTAGCGATTTTATCGCTACGCCAAATTGTTTTTTATAATTAAATAATTCTTTGACAATATATATTAGATAACGCCAAAAAAGGCGTTTTTTCTTTTTGTCAAAAGTGTTAGAATTTTTTTAGCGGAGGGAATATGACTAAAAAAATTGTTATCACTTCGGGCAAAGGCGGAGTGGGGAAAACGACAACCGTAGCAAATTTAGGCGTTAACCTTGCTCTTTTAGGGAAAAGGGTTTGTATGATTGACGCCGATTTAGGACTAAATAATTTGGATATGGTATTAGGTATAGAAAACCTTATCGTTTACGATTTAAACGATTGTATAGAAGGTAGATGTAGACCGAAACAGGCGCTCGTTCAATGTAGAAGTTGCAAAAACGCATACCTTTTACCTTCGACGCACTCTTTTGTTAAAAGTCAAGCAAAAGAGCGGTTTAAAGAACTTATAGACGGACTTTCTACTTGTTTCGACTATATTTTAATCGACTGTCCGGCAGGTATAGGCGAAGAATTTAGGAGAGCGATAGCCCTTGCCGACGAAGCCATTGTGGTAACCACTCCGCACCTTTCAGCCCTTCGCGACGCGGATAAAGTAATTGCAAATTTAAGAAGTTTGAAAATGGAAAAGACCTCTGTCGTAGTAAATCGAGTTCGCGGAGATTTGGTCGTAAGCGGACGGATGATTTCTCCCGAAGAAATCGAACAAACTCTTAAATGCGCGCTCATAGGAGTAATTCCCGACGACGATTTCGTTTTTTTATGTAGCGCGGGAGAAATTCCACCCGAAGCCCAGTCGTATAAGGCGTTTAGAATTTTAGCAAGTAATATAATAAACGGAAAGAAAAAGATTTTCGCTTACGGAAAAGAATATTTAGGTTTTTGGGGAAGTATAAGAAGGGGGCTTAAAAAGACGCTATGAAATCAGGCGACGCGTTAAGATTAAAACGGGCTATCGAGAGCGATAGGATGAGTATGACGGCAACGTCAACCGAACTAATCGTAAAAGATTTAGAAACCGTATTACAAGATTATTTTAAACTTTCAGGTAGTCCGTCCCTTTCAATAAATTATAAAGACGGAAGTTACGTCGTTGAAATTACCTTTAAAGCAGACGCTTTAAAAACCTTTGCCGTTTTGCCTGCCTAACGGCTTGATTTAACATTGATTACCCATTATTTACAAAAATTTAACCGCTTTTTCACTAAAACCCTTGCAATAAAATTTCGCGGGTAGTATAATATTAGCAGTCAAACACATAGAGTGCTAAAAATTGCGAGGTGAAATTATGAAAAGTTTTAAAACACAATCGAAAAGAGTTTTGGACCTTATGATAAACTCGATTTACACGAACAAAGAGATTTTTTTAAGAGAACTCGTTTCTAACTGTTCGGACGCTATTGATAAACTCTATTACAAGGGTTTAAAAGAAGGAATTTCGGGGCTTACGCGAAACGATTTTGCAATAAAGATAAAGGTCGATAGCGAAAAGAGAACTTTAACGATTTCGGACAACGGTATCGGTATGACGGCAGAAGAACTCGAATCAAATCTCGGTACGATAGCAAAAAGCGGTTCGCTCGCTTTTAAAACCGAAAACGCAGAAGAAATAAAAGCGGACGATATTTCGGTAATAGGTCAATTCGGCGTAGGTTTTTATTCGGCGTTTATGGTTGCGGACAAAGTTGAAGTTTATTCAAAAGCGTTCGGCTCGGACAGCGCAAATCTTTGGGTTAGCAAGGGTACGGAAGGATACGAAGTTAAACCTTGTCAAAAACAAGACAACGGCACGGATATCGTATTATATATTAAGAAAGATACCGACGACGATAAATTTTCAGACTTTTTGCAAGAACACACCATTAGAAGTTTAATTAAAAAATATTCCGATTATATCCGCTATCCGATAAAGGCGGAAGTTACCAAATATAAAGACCTTACCGACGACGAGAAAAAAGAAGGTAAGCAAAGGGAAAGTTATACTGAAGAAGAAACCTTAAATTCTATGACTCCGCTCTGGAAAAAGAACAAGTCCGAAGTTACCGATGAACAATACGACGGGTTTTATAAAGATACTTTCTACGACTATGAAAAACCGTTAAAGCATATTCACGTATCGGTTGAGGGAAGCGTAAATTACAAGGCTCTTTTGTATATTCCGTCAAAAACGCCGTTTAACTATTATGGAAAAAATTATGAAAAAGGGCTTAAACTTTACACCGACGGCGTTTTGATAACTGAAAAATGCGCCGACCTTTTACCCGATTATTTCGGTTTTGTAAAAGGCGTAGTTGATAGCGAACTTTCCTTAAACATTTCGCGTGAAACAATCCAACAAAGTCGTCAACTTAAACTCATAGGCTCTAATATCGAAAAGAAAATCAAAAACGAACTTTTAGATATGCAGAAAAACGAGCGCGAAAAATACGACGAGTTTTTCCAAAATTTTGGGCTTGGGCTTAAGTACGGGCTTTATTCGAGTTACGGTTTAAACGCCGAAAATTTGAAAGACTTACTTATGTTTAAGTCTGCTAAAGACGGTAAGTTCGTTACCTTAAAAGAATACGTTGAAAACCTTTCCAAAGAAGATAAATTTATCTATTACGGAACGGCGAAAACGGTTGACGCCGTTAAAAATTTGCCAAAGAGCGAAAGTTTGTTAGAGAGCGGAAAGGATATACTTTGCTTTTTAGACGACGTTGACGAGTTTGCTATAAAAATGCTCGGCGAATATCAAGGAAAAACCTTTAAAAACGTTTTAAGCGAAGATTTAAGTCAAAACGACGACGATCAAAAACTAAACCAAGAAAACGACGGAATTTTGCAAGAAATCAAAAATTGTCTTGGGGAAAAGGTTGCAAAAGTTAAACTTTCGTCAAACCTTAAATCAAGACCTGTAAGCCTTTCTTCCGAAGGTGAAATTACGCTCGATATGGAAAGGGTTTTATCTACAATGCCGGGTGGCGTAGAAGGCGTGAAAGCGCAAAAAGTTCTTGAAATAAATCCAAATCACGCTATCTTTGAAAAGTTAAAAAAGGTGTATTTAGAAGATAAAGACGCTCTTAAAGATTACGCGGAAATTTTATATTTTTCGGCGAGAATTTCTTTAGGGCTTGAAGTTGATAATTCAGCCGAAATGACGGATAAAATAATAGACGTTATTTCAAAATGATAGGCTATAAGTCGTTTAACATTAAAATTTTAACGAAGGCGGTAATATGAAAAGCAAAAAAACGCTACTGTTCGCGTCGCGATTTGTAATTATATTTTTAGCAATTATTTTACAAGTTGCTTCCATTTGGGTGTTGTTTGCAATGCTGGGCGTAAAATACGTTTGGGTAGACGCTTTGTTTAAAATTGCAGGCGCGGTGTTGTTCTTCTCTATAATTAATAAAGACAAGCCTGCCGTTTATAAGTTGCCGTGGGTAATAGTTATACTTCTTGCTCCGCTAATGGGCATAGTAATTTATTATACTTTTGGAAACGTAAAACTCAGCAAAAAGCAAATGAGAAAATTTCGCCGAATTTACGACGAAAAACACGACGAATATTACAAACAGTCCGAAATTTTTAGTCAAATGGAAAAGGACGGACTTATGGGCGCAGGCGCGATTAAATACGTAAAGAGTACGACTTCGCTCCCGGTGTTTAACAACTCGAAAACCACCTATCTGCCGTCTGGCGAAACTTTTTTTGAAAGTCTTTGCGAAGAACTTTTAAAAGCCGAAAAATATATCTTTTTAGAGTATTTTATCGTCGAAGAAGGTCAGATGTTAGACGGGGTTTTAAAAGCGTTAGAAGATAGGATAAATCACGGCGTTAAAATCTACTTTATGTACGACGACGTTGGTAGCATTGCAAAGGTTGAAAGCAAGTTTGATAAAAAACTTCGCGCAAAAGGCATAAATGCGAGAAAGTTTTTTAAGTTCGTGCCTATCGCGTCGGTCATTCACAACAATAGAGACCATAGAAAAATTGCCGTAATTGACGGAAAGGTTGGTTTTATGAGTGGAGCGAATATTGCCGACGAGTATATCAACGTAAAAAAACCGTTTGGCAGATGGCTCGATAACGCTATAAAAATCGAAGGTCAAGCAACCGACAATTTGGTAAAACTTTTTATTCAACTTTACAACTTAACGGGTGGCGAAACTCTAAAAGAAGAAGACTTTATTTCTGTAGAGCATACAAACTTTTCCGATGGTTACGTTTTGCCTTTCGGGGACTCTCCGTCGCCGATTGATAAGGATAGAATTGCCGAGGGCGTTTATTTAGACGTTATTTCAAGGGCGCAAAAATATTTGTATATAACCACCCCCTATCTCATAGTTGACACCAACATTTTAGACGCATTAAAACACGCGGTAAAAAGGGGGGTTGACGTAAGAATTATAATTCCGAAAATACCTGATAAAAAAGCGGTGTATTCGCTTACCAAGTCCGAGTGTAGAAATCTTAAAAAAGAAGGGGTAAGAATTTACGCTTACAAGGACGGATTTATTCATTCTAAAACAGTACTTGCAGACGGCGAAATTGCAATAGTGGGAACGGCGAACTTTGACTTTAGGTCTTTCGTTCATCACTTTGAATGCGCAACCCTACTTTGCAAAACTTCGTCAATAAACGATATATACGAAGACTTTTTGCGACTTTTCGATAGAGAAACGGTTGAATTTACAGAACGAGAACTTACGCTTAAATGGTATGAACGACCGATTAAGGCAATAATAAATATTATCGCTCCGCTTATGTAAAATTTCAAAATCTATTGACAAGTAAAAAATGTGGTATTATAATAAAATCAATAAGTTAAAAGGAGATAAAATCTATGGAACTTAAAGGTTCAAAAACCGAAAGAAACTTATGGGAAGCGTTCGCAGGCGAAAGTCAAGCGAGAAACAAATACACCTATTTTGCAAGCGTTGCTAAAAAGGCAGGCTACGAACAAATAGCCGAAATCTTTTTAAAGACTGCTGAAAACGAAAAAGAACACGCTAAACTTTGGTTTAAAGCGCTCGGCGAACTTGGCGACACCGCTCAAAATCTTCTTCACGCAGCCGAAGGCGAAAATTACGAGTGGACTGATATGTACGCTAAATTTGCAGAAGAAGCCGAAGAAGAAGGCTTTTTAGAACTTGCGTTCAAGTTTAGAGAAGTTGCCAAAATAGAAAAATCTCACGAAGAAAGATATAGAGCGCTTTTAAATAACGTCGAAATGAAAGCCGTATTTGAAAAAGCGGGCGAAACAATGTGGGAATGCCGTAATTGCGGACATCTCGTAATGGGTAAAAAAGCCCCCGAAGTATGTCCTGTATGCGCTCATCCGCAGGCTTACTTCGAAGTTAGAAAAGAAAACTACTAATTTAAAGGTTTATAAACTGCATTATACTTCGTTTCTAAAAAGCGATAGCAACTGGGATGACCAACAAGGTCTATCCCACCTGCTATCGTTTTTTGAGCCTTGTCTAACTTGTTTCTAACCCTTTAATTTAAAGGCTATATACATCGCACCGCGTTGTTTACTGTATCAAAAAGGCGACCACAATGACCAACAAGGTCTATTGTGTCCGCCTTTTTTACGAGCCTTGCGGTGTTCGTATCTAATCCTTTAAATACTACATTGTAAGGGCAGAGCAAAATACACGGATGCAACGTCACATTGCTGACCAACAAGGTCAACCAAGTCTTCTCGCGATCACGAGCCTTGGTGTGCTCGTATCTAAGCCTTTAAACGAGTTTAAAGCGAATATTTCGTAGGGGGGCTTGCCCCTCCCTATTCTAATTATTAACTTGCTCGTATCAAATTTTAAATACTCATTTCATATAAAGAAAAAACGATAGCGACGTTGCTATCGTTTTTAAAATTTTTAGTTTGTTCTTACACCGTTTGGGGTAAAAATGTAAATGTCTTTTTGCAGTTCGCTAACACCGCCGTTTATAGCGTATACCGCGCCCGAAAGCAAGTCTACAACCCTTTGCGCCGTTGATTCTCTAACTTCCGAAAGGTGAACTATCGCAGGTCTGCCTGCTAAAAGCGTGTCGATAATTTTTGCAACGTCGTCAAAAGAGCGTGGTTTAAAAATATCTATATTGCTATTTGAAGTTGAAAAGCCCGAACGTTGCGATTGCTCTTTTTTAGTCGCGCTTTTTTCTTCGGCAGTTTTTTTCTTTGAAAAGAAATCGAAAATTCCCATAATAATTAACTCCTTTTACCGAATAGCGAAGAACCTATCCTTATCATATTGCTTCCGTTTTGAATTGCTATTTTATAGTCGCCCGACATACCTATCGAAAGGTATTTTAGGGTTTGAGTGTCAAATTTTATTTGGTCGTAAAAATCTCTAACGTTTTTGCAAGCAGTCGCCAAAACTTCTTGGTCGTCGCTTATGGGAAGCATTGCCATAACTCCTACAAGTTCAAGGCTATTTTGCTCAATAATCGACTTATAGAGCGTTTTTGCTTGCTTTAAACTCGCTCCCGTCTTGTTTTCTTCTTCGCCTGCGTTAATTTCGAGCATAACTTTTTGTACTATGCCGAGTTGCTCTGCTTTTTTGCCTATTGCTTGGGCTAAATCTATTGACGAAACCGAGTCTATTATATCGGCTTTCCCCACGACATATTTTAACTTATTTTCTTGCAAAGTTCCAATAAAGTGTTTTACGCAAGGGTGGTAAAGCGAAAACTTATCTCTAAACTCTTGCGCTCTGTTTTCGCCGATATGGGTAAGCCCTAAATCTATGGCTTGATTAACCCTTTCTATATCAACGAATTTAGTCGCGCCGACGAGCGTTATTTTTTCACCGAGATTATTGCCGTTTTCAATTTCTTTAAAAAACTTTTGCAAATTTTCTTTAAGCATAATCTCCCCCTACTAAAATCAAGCGGTCGGAAAAAATCCCGACCGCGTTTTAGTCAAAACTGCGCAACTCTCTTTGACACGTCGCACCGAAGCGGAAACGGGGCAGGTCGCTACTTCAAAGCTACCTTATGGCACACGCAAAATACCGTTTAGTGCTGCTATATTCCTATCCTGACACGGTTCGCGGGTTTACGTTGCATAAGACCTTGTTATCAACACGCCTTACCACGCGCAGCCAACCATACGTCGTGCCGGGGAGAGTATTCAGCCTTGCTATAGCGGATTGCAAGTACAGGGCACCGCTAACTCCCCGCCTAGCGCAGTAAATACATTTTACATTACTTTTCAAATTTTTGCAACCGATTTTATGCCTATATTTGTCAAAACGCTTTACACGGGTAAAAATTTTTGCTAATATATATTAGTAATTACTAATATTAAAGGCGTTGACGGAAACAAGTCTTTTAAAAAAGCCCACTACAGCGAGTCGGAACGGTGAGAGCCGACGTGAAGATTTTTAAAAGGTATCCTTCCCGAGCCGTAGGGCTGAAAGGTAACGATTAAGCCTTGCCGTTTACTTTGCGTTAAAAGTTTAAGTGCCGAACAAGTATTGTTTGGAAAAGAAGTGGTACCGCGAGCAAAATCGTCTTCTTGCAAGACGATTTTTTTTGTGCTTATAAACTTCGTTATGCGTCGTTTCTGTGTCGCCCTCAAAACTTTGGTGACCAACAAGGTCTACCAAATCTTTTCGGGCTCACGAGCCTTGCCTAACTCGTTTCTAAACCCAAAAATTGTGCTTATAAACTTCGTTATGCATCGTTTCTGTTTCAAAAACCCGACGTCAATGACCAACAAGGTCTATTGACTCCGCGTTTTTTCACGAGCCTTGCCTAACTCGTTTCTAAACCCAAATCGCACTTTATATCAATCAAAAAATCAACAAAATTTTAAAACTATAGTCAAAAGTTTAACTGTTAAAGGAGAAACTATGTACAAAAAAGTAGACGCGTCGCTTAATTTTTTAGGCAGAGAAAAAGAAGTTATTGATTTTTGGAACGAAAATCACGTCTTTGAAAAGAGCATTGCTAAAAACGAAGGTAATGAAGAATTTACTTTTTACGACGGTCCGCCGACGGCAAACGGCAAACCGCATATAGGGCACGTTTTAACCCGTGTTATGAAAGACATTATCCCAAGATACCAAACAATGAAAGGCAAGCACGTTTTAAGAAAAGCGGGCTGGGATACGCACGGTCTTCCCGTTGAACTTGAAATCGAGAAAAAACTCGGGCTTGACGGCAAGCAAGATATTGAAAAGTACGGTATTGAACCTTTCATAAAAGAGTGTAAGCAGTCTGTTTGGAAATACACTTCAGAGTGGAAAGTTATGAGCGAAAGGCTCGGATACTGGGTAGATATGGAAAAACCGTACGTAACTTACGACGATAACTATATCGAATCGGTATGGTGGGCGCTTAAAACTATCAGCGACAAAGGGCTTTTATACAAGGGTTATAAAATCGTTCCTTATTGTCCGCGTTGTGGAACGGCTCTTTCTTCGCACGAAGTTGCGCAAGGTTATAAAGACGTAAAAGAAAAGTCTATTTTCGTTAAATTTAAGGTTAAGGAAAAGGAGAATACCTATTTCCTCGTTTGGACTACTACGCCTTGGACTCTTTCTTCAAACGTTGCTCTTTGTATGCATGCCGATTACGACTACGTTGAAATTTCGGCAAACGGCGAAAATTATATTTTAGCCGAAGCGCTCGTTCCAACTCTTTTTGAAGATTACGAAATAATCTCTCGTAAAAAAGGTAGCGAGTACGAAAGAGTAGAATACGAACCTATGTACCCTTACGCTCTCGGCACGTTCAAGCAAAAGGCTTACTACGTAACCAACGCCGAATACGTAACGCTTACCGACGGTACGGGTATCGTCCACATTGCGCCTGCCTTTGGTGAAGACGACGCGCAGGTTGGTAGAAAATACGACCTTCCGTTTGTTCAAATGGTAAACGAAAGGGGTAGATTCGTTGAAGAAGTTACGCCGTATAAAGATATGTTCGTAAAAGACGCGGACAAACTTATCATAAAAGACTTAAAAGAATCGGGCGTGTTATTTAAAGAAACTCTTTTTGAGCACAGTTATCCTTTCTGTTGGAGATGTAACACACCGCTACTTTACTATGCGAGAAGTTCTTGGTTTATAAAGACTACGGCTATAAAAGATCAACTTATCGCGTCGAACAAGTCGGTAAACTGGATGCCCGAAACTATCGGAACGGGTAGAATGGGCAATTTCTTAGAAAACGTTATCGACTGGGGACTTTCGAGAGAAAGATACTGGGGAACTCCGCTTCCTATTTGGGTTTGCGACGACTGCTCAGAGATTCACGTAATGGGCTCTAAAGCCGAACTCAAAGAAAAATGCGGACTTTCGGGCGATATTGAACTTCACCGTCCGTATATCGACGCTCCTACTTGCAAGTGCGGTAAGTGCGGTGGGGTAATGAGAAGGGTAAAAGAAGTTATCGACTGTTGGTTTGACTCTGGCTCAATGCCGTTTGCTCAACACCACTATCCTTTTGAAAATAAAGAACTTTTTGAAAAGCAATTCCCTGCCGATTTTATATCCGAAGCAGTTGACCAAACTCGCGGATGGTTCTATACGCTTTTGACAATTTCGACCTTGCTTTTTGGCAAAGCGCCGTTTAAAAATTGTATCGTTTTAGGACACGTCAACGATAAAAACGGTCTTAAAATGAGTAAGCATATCGGAAACGTAGTAGATCCTTGGACTATACTCGACAAGCAAGGCGCGGACGCTGTAAGATGGTATTTCTACACGGGTAGCGCGCCGTGGCTTCCGTCAAGATTCTCTGAAGAAGCCGTTTCCGAAGGTCAAAGAAAGTTTATGGGTACGCTTTGGAATACCTACGCGTTTTTCGTGTTATACGCGGACATTGATAAGTATAATCCTGCGGACTATAAACTTGAAGATTGTAAACTTTCTCTTATGGATAAATGGGCTTTGTCTAAACTCAACACTTTGATAAAGACGGTTGACGAAGGCTTGGCTGAATATAAGATTTTTGAAACTGCAAGGCTTATTCAAGACTACGTTGACGAACTTTCCAACTGGTACGTTCGCCGTGGTAGAGAAAGATATTGGGGTAAGGAAATGACCGAAGATAAGGTTGCCGCTTACACCACTTTGTATACGATTTTAGTAACTTTAGCAAAGATAAGCGCGCCTTACGTTCCGTTTATGGCGGAGAGTATTTATCAAAATCTCGTTCCTAATTTCCATAAAGACGCGCCCGTTTCAGTTCACCTTTGCGACTTCCCCGTTTGCGACGAAAAGATGGTTGATAGCGAACTTGAAGAAGGTATGCAAGACGTATTAGAAATAGTTGCTTTAGGTAGAGCGGCGAGAAACGGTAGCAATATTAAAAACCGTCAACCACTTAAAAAACTCTATGTTGCAACCGATAGAAAGGTTAAACTTACCGAAGGTCTTTACGAGATTGCAAGGGACGAACTCAACATTAAAGAGTTTGAAATTCTTGCCGACGCGTCGGCTTTCGTAATTTATAAACTTAAACCGCAACTCAAGATTTTAGGACCTAAATACGGCTCTAAACTCGGCGCTATTAGGAATTTCCTTGACACTTGCAATGCAAAAGAAGTCGTTGCAACGGTAAAAGCAGGCAAGACCTACACCGTAAATTTAGGTGGAACTGACGTCGAATTTACTTTAGACGACCTTTTGATTTCAAGCGAGCCTGCCGAAGGTTTCGTGTCTGAAAGTTCTCTTGGCTTAACCGTCGTTTTAGACGCTCACATAACCGAAGAACTTTTACTCGAAGGTATGGAAAGAGAACTCGTTTCTCGTATTCAAAATATGAGAAAGGAAGCCGGCTTTGAAGTTACCGACAGAATAGTTTTAGGATATAAAGCAGAGGGCGTTGCGGAAAGAGTATTAAAGCAAAACGCCGAAGAAATTAAGTCGGACGTTTTAGCCGAAAACGTTTTGGAAACGTTAGACGGATTTACCAAAGAATTTGATATAAACGGCGAAAAGGTTACCCTTTCGGTAAAAAAGGTATAATATGAAAATAGCGGAAAAATGGAAAGATTATTCCATAATAGCAACGGGCGACGGATACAAGTTGGAGCGTTGGGGCGACGTAACGCTCCTTCGTCCCGACCCGCAGGTGATTTGGCCCGCAAGAATAGATATGTCGGCGTATAAGTCGTTAAACGCTAAATATACCCGTAGCGAAAGCGGTGGCGGAGAGTGGCAATATCTTAAAAAAATGCCTACCGAGTGGACCGTTTCTTACGGCGACCTTAAGTTTAAAGTAAAGCCTATGGGCTTTAAACATACGGGGCTTTTCCCCGAGCAAGCGGCAAACTGGGAAACTATGACGTCGCTTATCAAAAACGCGGGTAGACCGATTAGCGTTCTTAACTTATTTGCTTACACGGGCGGAGCAACCGTCGCTTGTCTTTCGGCAGGCGCAAGCGTTTGCCACGTCGACGCGAGCAAAGGTATGGTAGAGCGCGCAGGCGAAAACGTGCGACTTTCGGGGCTTGGAGATAAACCCGTTAGATTTATAATAGACGACTGTAAAAAATTCGTTCAAAGAGAAATAAGAAGGGGTAGACGTTACGACGCTATAATAATGGATCCCCCAAGTTACGGGCGTGGACCAAACGGCGAAATGTGGAAGATAGAGAGCGAACTCTATCCGCTCGTTGAACTTTGCAGTCAAGTTTTGTCTGACAATCCTCTTTTCTTTTTGATAAACAGTTATACCACGGGGTTACAACCTATGGTACTTGAAAACATTTTAACTCTTACAGTAAAAAACAAATTCGGCGGAAGAATAGAAGCCTACGAAGTGGGACTTCCTACCGAAGAAGGAATAAATTTGCCTTGTGGCGCAGGGGGTATATTTATAAATGACTGAACAAATGAAAGTTGAAGACCTTATCATTTTACATGAAGACAATCACGTTATCGTAGTTTTAAAACCGCAAAACGTACCTTCTTGTGAAGACGAGTCTAAAGATAAAGATTTACTTACCGTCATAAAAGAGTATATCAAAATAAAAAACAACAAGCCGGGCAACGTTTACGTTGGGCTTGTTCATAGGCTTGACCGCCCGACAGGCGGAGTAATGGTTTACGCAAAATCGTCAAAGGCGGCGGCAAGACTTTCCGAACAAATGAAAACGGGCGATTTTGAAAAGAAATATTATACCGTACTCGTCGGCGTTCCAAGAGAAAGTAAGGCAACCCTTACCAACTATATGAAGAAAAACCCTATAAACAATATGGTTTACGTTTGTCCGCAAACGGTTGAAGGTGCAAAGTTTGCCGAACTTGAATATAGAGTAATTGAAGAAAAGAGCGGTTATTCGTTCACCGAAGTTACGTTGCATACGGGTAGAAGTCATCAAATTCGCGTGCAAATGGCAAATATCGGAACTCCCGTTTACGGCGATATGCGTTACGGTGGCGAAAATGCTAAAAAAGGTAGGCTTGCGCTTTGGGCAACGTCGCTTACATTTACTCATCCCGTTTCAAAAGAAAGGCTTTGCTTTAAGGTAGAACCGCCTAAAGATTTAGCCCCTTGGAAAATTTTTGACACTTCTAAAGCCGTTGATATAACTTACAAAGGATAAAGTTTATGTTAAAACCAAATCAAATAGCCGAAACCTATCTTTCGGTAGGCGAGGCAAAAGTAAAACAATCGATATTAAAAACGTTTTTACTTGCAATAATGGCAGGGGCGTTTATAGCGTTTGCAGGCGTTGGAGCGACTTTTGGAAACGTTTACGCAAACAAGGTCGTAGGCGCGGCGATTTTCCCGGGCGGACTTGCAATGGTTATCCTTGCAGGTAGCGAACTTTTTACGGGTAATTGCTTACTTATTATGCCACTTTTGCAAGGTAGAATAAAAGGGACTGACCTTATTAAAAACTTAGCAATCGTCTATCTCGGCAATTTAGTAGGAGCAGTTTTGGTGTCGGCAATAACCGTATTTAGCGGAGCGTTTGACGCAATTAGTCAAACGGTAATAGCAACCGCAACCGCAAAGGCAACCTTACAGTTTTTCCCTGCGTTTTTAAAGGGCGTTGCTTGTAACGTTCTCGTATGTTTAGCAGTTTGGATGGGCTTTTCAGCGGAAACGGCAGGTGGAAAAATACTTGCGATTTTCTTTCCCATTTTGATTTTCGTAGTTGCAGGTTTTGAACACTCGGTAGCAAATATGTTTTATCTTCCGGCAGGCTTTTTCTCCGTGCTTAAAACGGGGGCAAACGCAGGCTCGCTTACACTTTTAAACGCTCTTTTAAACAATCTTTTGCCCGTAACGCTTGGAAATATCGTCGGCGGTATGGCAATCGGCGCGGTGTATAAAGTTATTTACTTGCCTAAAGCAAATCAAGAAAAATAATTTAAACTTTAAGAAGTTAAATCTTTTGCTATATATATAGGAGCGATAAAATGAGTAATATCGTAAAAAAAGAGAACTATTTAGAAATAGTAGATATTATTAAGTCCGCAAGAGAGCGCGCGTATAGTAAAGTAAATGAAGAATTGATTTTAATGTATCGCCAAATCGGAAGATAGATTAGCGAAAAAACGCAAAAATCTTCTTACGGCGACTCCTACGTTCAAGGACTTGCAGATTTTTTTGAAAAGGAATATCCTGAACTTAAGGGGTTTACTCGTCGCGGACTATACAGGATGAAGCAATTTTACGAACTTTATAAAGACGATGAAAAAGTGTCAACGCTGTTGACACAATTAAGTTGGTCTAATCATTTAAAAATTATGTCTGCCTGTAAAACAAAGGAAGAACGTTATTTTTATATCGGTTTATGTATAAAAGAGAGATATAGCGCACGGGGACTTGCTCGTCAAATAGATAGTGGTTATTATGAACGATATATGTTATCACAAAAGCCAACGACTCCTGCGCTCTCCGAAACAAAGCAAGCAACGGGAAATATCTTTTTAGATACTTATATTCTTGATTTTCTTGACGTTCCTGAAACAGTTTCGGAAAGAGATTTGCAAAAATCTATTATCAAGAACTTGAAGAACTTTATATGAGAAATCGGTAAAGACTTTACTTTTATAGGCGAGGAATATAGATTGCAGGTTGGGAATCACGATTATTTTGTAGATTTGCTTTTCTACCACCGTGGACTTTCTTGTTTGGTTGCTTTTGAACTTAAAATCGGCGAATTTAAGCCTGAGTATGTTGGTAAAGTGAATTTGTATTTAGAAGCGCTTGACCGAGAGGTTAAAAAGCCAAATGAAAATCCAAGCGTAGGCGTAATCTTATGCGCAAAGAAAGATGATGAAGTTGTCGAATTTGCATTAAGTCGCAGTCTTTCTCCTACAATGGTGTCGGAATATAAATTAAAACTAATTGATAAAAAGTTATTGCAAGATAAATTGAAAGAATACGTTGAACTTGCAAGAGATGACGAAGAATAAAAACTTTTATAAAAATAGGCAGACGTCCACGTTCTTGGACGTCTGCCTATTGATTTTATGCGTGTATTAATTATACTTTGCTTTGCGAAGCGCGGTATTTGCGAGATTAATTGATATAAAAAGTTCTTAAAATAAAAGGGAAATTGAGTGGGTTGGGCTTATACAAACTTACTTAAAATTCCCAAAGAGCGCCACACTTTTGGGGTGCATTTCATTTATCTATCTGGGACTTTTAAATTGTTAAAATTTAGTCGATTTCTAAAAGTTCGGAACGGAAAACTTCGTCGTCAAGAAATTCCATATACGACATCTCAAAACCCCTTGCTAACTTGTAAATCGTAGTTAAAGTTACAGTCTTATTTTGTCCATTTAAAATTCTATCAAGCGCGCCGTGTAAAATTCCTGATTTACGTTCAAGCCTATAATTAGTCATTTTCTTTTCTCTTAATAATTTTACTACACGTTTTGCAACTGCGTCGTTTAAAGTCATTGTTCTACCCCTACATATTTATTTAGTTCAGTATAAACAATTACGCGATTAAAAACACACATTTATAAATGCGTTATTAAAAAGACATAAACGCTTGACAAAAATATTATTTTGTTTAATAATAAAAATATGATAATTAGTTTTTTTGGACATGCAAAATATACTTACGACGAAGATCTATTAAACAAAACTCTTGAAATTTTGGAAAACGTTATAGGCGAAAGAGAAGTGGAATTTTTAGTTGGATTTCACGGCAACTTTGAAAATTTTGGGTTTAAATGCGCCCTACAGTATAAAAAAAGACATAAAAATGCAATAGTAACCTACGTTACGCCCTACTTAGACGTAGAGAGATTTGCAAATTCAGTTAAAAAGTGCGACTGTAGTATTTACCCCGAAATTGAGCGAACGCCTTTAAAATTTGCTATAATTAAGCGTAACGAGTGGGTTATCGACCGTTCGGACTTTATCATTTTTTATAAAAAGTATATAGGCAAAACTAACGACTTTTTCGATTATGCAACGAGGAAAAATAAAAAGATTGTCAATCTTGCAGACTTGTAGAAAGTATAAGTTTTGCTATTTTTTGGTTTGGATTTTTTGCAAACGTTTTAGCGCAGTTTTGCGACAGTTTATTTGCGTTTGTTTCAAGCATCGTTACGGCGTTATAAAAAGAATTTTCAGTCATATCTTCTTCTTTTAAAACTTCAATCATCTTACGCTTTTTGAAATATTCGGCGTTTTCAATTTGGTCTCCCCTTGAATTTCCCTTAGGTAGCGGAATTGCGAGGGTAGGCTTTTTTAATGCCGTAAGTTCAAAAAGCGAGTTTGCTCCAGCCCTTGAAACGACTAAATCGCAAAGATAAAAAAGTTCGCCTATATTATCGCAAAACTCAAATTTTAAATATCCCTTTTTTCGTAAATTTTCGCCCTTACCCTTACCGCACAAATGAATTACGTCGTAGCGATTTACGAGCCTATACAGGCACTTTTCGACGATTTTATTGATAGAAAGACTGCCCGAACTCCCTCCGAATATAAGCAAAATCTTCTTCCTGCCCGAAAGACCGTACTTTTTTAGTAACGCTTGCCTATCGTAAGGGGTAAACAGTTTTTCGTTTAGCGGACTGCCCGTAAAAACCGTTTTAACTCCGTCTAAACGGGTGCAATCGAAAGAAGTTAAAAATAGGTCGGAATATTTCGCGCTTATTTTATTAGCAAGCCCAACCGAAATATCCGATTCGTGCGAGATTACGGGTATTTTAAGTTTCTTTCCTGCAATAACCGTCGGTAAAGAAACGAAACCGCCTTTTGAAAAAATTGCCGACGGTTTCTCGCTTTTGATAATTTTTTTAGCGTCGGATATTCCCTTTGTAAGTTTAAAGGGAATAAGTAAATTTTTAGGGGTTAGTTTTCTTTCAAGTTTTGCCGTTGAAACTGCAAAAAAAGGTAGATTTTCTCTCTTTGCAAGGCTTTCTTCAATGCCACCAAAACTACCAACGTAAATTATTTTGTCAAAGTGTTTTTTAAGTTCTGGAAGTAGGGCGATATTTGGGGTAACGTGCCCAGCCGTGCCACCGCCCGTTAAAATTAACGTTCTCATATTTCATAGTATGTTTAAATTTCAATAAATTAACAAAAATTCTTGCATAAGGGGTTGAAAAATATATAAAAGTAGTTTAAAATTGAAAATGGATATAATATTAAAGCATAATTATTATGCTTTAAAGGGAGAAAGTATGAGATATATCGTTGCTATTGACGAAGGAACGACCAGTACGAGAGCCGTTTTGTACGACCTTGAGAAAAGACAAATAGTAAATCAAAAGGCGTCGGCTATAAAACAAATTTATCCAAAGCCGTCTTTCGTTGAAGAAAACGCAAGCGAAATTTACGCCGAAACTTTGTCTTCTCTCGTCGAAATTTTGGAAAGCGCCGACGACTTAAGGCAAATTGCAGGCATAGGCATAACCAACCAAAGAGAAACGGTTATCGCTTGGGACAGGGTTAGTGGTAAACCGCTTTATAACGCTATCGTTTGGCAATGTAGAAGAACGAGCGATTTTATGAGCGAACTTGAAAAAACTCACGGCGAGATTATCCGTCAAAAAACGGGGCTGGTTATGGACGCATATTTTTCGGCGAGCAAAATAAAGTGGCTTATAGACAACGTGCCAATCGTCAAAGAAAAACTTGCAAAAGGCGAAGTGTGTTTTGGCACGGTAGACAGTTATTTAATATACAAACTTACGGGTGGAAAGGCTTTCGTTACCGACGTTACCAACGCATCTCGAACAATGCTTTTCAATCTTGAAACGCTATCTTACGACAAGGAACTTTTAGACCTTTTCGCAATTCCCGAAAACTCTTTGCCGAAAGTCGTTGCGAGCGACGAAAAGGTTGGCGAGTTTGAATATTCGGGGGTAAAAATTCCCATTTGCGGTATTGCAGGCGATCAGCAATCGGCGCTAATTGGTCAAGGCTGTTTTGAAGTGGGAACTAGTAAAGTTACCTACGGAACGGGGCTTTTTATGCTATATAATTTAGGCGAAACGCCTACGATTTCAAAAAACGGACTGATAACGACGGTTGCCTATACGATAGGCGGAAAGACTGCATACGCTTTTGAAGGTAGCGTTTTTAACGCAGGTAGCACTATTCAATGGCTCAGGGATAATTTAGGTTTTTTCAAGTCGTCTAAAGACAGCGAAAAACTTGCAAAATCGTTAGAAGACAACGGCGGAGTTTATTTAGTTCCTGCCTTTACAGGTCTTGGCGCGCCCGTTTGGAATAGCGACGCAAGGGGTGTAATTTGCGGTCTTACCCGTGGCGCAACCAAAGCGCATATAACAAGGGCTGGGCTTGAGGCGATGGCTTATTCTACCAAAGATTTAGCAACCGTAATGGAAGAAGAAAGCGGTCAAAAAATGCAAGAACTCCGCTCGGACGGCGGAGCGTCGGCGAACGATTTTTTAATGGGTTTCCAAGCCGAAGTTTTGGGGATAAACGTCAATCGTCCCGTCGAAAAAGAAAGCACGGCTCTCGGCGCTGTATATCTTTGCGCGATAGGGCTTGGGCTTATCAAAAAGGAACAAGTTTCCACCTACCGCCAAACCGAAAAAGTATTTACGCCGAGTGGCGACGAAAAATATAAAAAATATTATAAAGAGTGGCAAAAAGCACTAAATAGGAGCGTTTTATGAGAGAAAAAGAATTTAAAGGCGCGGACGGAAAAATAATATTTTATAGACTTTGGGAATGCGAAAATCCCAAAGGTATGGTGCAAATCGTACACGGTATGGCTGAAAATTCTTTAAGGTACGAAAAGATTGCCGAACACTTAGTCGAGCAAGGTTTTTTAGTTTTTGCCGACGACCATAGGGGACACGGCAAAACCGACGACTGCTTAGGCTATTCGGACGGAGATATGTTTTTCGACACCTTAAAAGACGTTGCGATTTTGAGCGATATTTATAAAAATCTTTACCCCAAATTACCGCTTATTATTTTGGGGCACAGTTACGGCTCGTTTTTAACTCAAGCCTATCTTGAACGGTACGGCGACAAAATAGACGGGGCTATAATCGGCGGTAGCGCAATGATGAAAGGCGCGTTAATTACGGCTGGCGGATTTATATCGAGTTTAGGCTGTCTTTTTGGCAAAAAGAAAAAGCCTGCTAAACTTTTGGCTAATATGAGTTTCGGTTCGTACAATAAAAAGTTTAGCGAAGGCACTTTTATTTCGTCGATAAATAAAGAGTGCGAAATTTACGCAAAAGCGTGGGGTTGTGGCTTTACTTTAAGTTATAATTTTTACAAATATTTCTTTAAAGGATTAAAAACCCTTTACATAAAGAAAAACTACAAAAACGTACCGACGGACAAACCGATTTTACTTATTGCTGGCAGACAAGACCCCGTTGGAGATATGGGCGTTTCGGTTAAAAAACTTGAAAAATTTTATCTTGAAACGGTAGGCGTAAAATCGCTTGAAACCGTTTTATACGACGGGGTAAGGCACGAATATTTTAACGACACTTCGAGAGATGCGTCGTTTGAAAAAGTATCGGAATTTTGCAATAAAATAGTTGAAGGATAAATATGCAAAGCGTGAAAATAAATATTCCACTCGGGGCTAAACTAATAATTGAAAAACTAAATAAAGCAGGTTATAAAGCCTACGCCGTAGGCGGTTGCGTGCGCGACAGTTTGCTTATGAAAAAGCCTGAAGATTGGGATATAACGACTTCGGCGAGCCCAGAAAAAGTCGTTGAATTATTTTCGCCAAACGTAATTTTAACGGGGCTTAAACACGGAACGGTAACGGTAAGACACGACGGGAAAAGTTACGAAGTTACAACGTTTCGTAGCGATGGTAAATATAACGACTCTCGCCATCCCGAAAAGGTCGAATTCGTAAGTTGTTTAGAAGAAGATTTAAAACGTCGCGATTTTACGGTAAACGCAATGGCTTATAGCGAAGAGAGTGGATTAATCGACTTATACGGCGGTTTAGCCGACTTGAAAAACGGCGTTTTAAGGGCTGTTGGCGAGCCTATGGAGCGTTTTGAAGAAGACGCGTTACGCATTTTAAGGGGCGTAAGATTTGTTTCGTCGACGGGTTTTTCTATTGAAGAAAACACCCTAAACGCAATGAAAAAACGTAAAGATTTACTTAAAAACGTATCGGTAGAAAGAATTTTCGTAGAACTTGAAAAAACCCTTTTGGGAGAGTTTGTCGACAAAGCCCTTTTAGATGCTCCAGAGATAATATTTACGATTATTCCCGAAATGGAAAAGTGTTACGGTTTTTTACAGCATAGCAAGTGGCATTTGCACGACGTTTACACGCACACGGTTATAGCCGTAAAAAGCGTAAGGGCGGATAGGGCTTTAAGATGGTGTATGCTACTTCACGATATTGCAAAGCCCGATAAATTCTTTTTAGACGATAAAGGAGAAGGGCATTTTTACGGGCATCCCGAACAGTCTTTCGAGATGGCGAAAGTTATTTTAAAAAGGTTAAAAACACCTACTAAACTTTCTGAAGAAGTTTTGATTTTAATAAAAAATCACGACGTCTATCTTCCTACCGAAAGCAAAAAGATAAAGCGAAATTTGCGTAAGTTTGGCGAAGAAATCTTTTTAAAACTTTTAGAAGTAAAATTTGCCGATAATCAAGGTCAAGGAACGCAACTTGCCCTTGCAGAAAATAAAAAACTTACTCAAATTAAAGAGATTATAGAAAACGTCGTAAAAAGCGGAGAGTGTTATAATTTAAAAACTCTTGCAGTAAACGGAGAAGATTTAATTTCTTTAGGCTATAAGGGTAAAGAGATAGGCAAGGTTTTAGACGACCTTTTAGACGACGTGATAAACGGAAATCTTCCAAACGAAAAACAGCGACTTTTAAAGAGTTTAAAAAAGAGAAAAATAGGGCTATAAGCCGATAAACGATAAATTTTTAAAAGAAAGGAGGTGAAAGGGTGAACGAAAAAATTGCGCAAAAACTTGCAATGCTACCCGAAAGTCCGGGAGTGTACGTAATGTTAAACGCCGAAAATACCGTTATTTACGTAGGCAAGGCAAAGGTCTTAAAAAATAGAGTAAGACAATATTTTCACTCGAGCAAAAAGCCCGAAAAAGTTTTGGCGATGGTCTCGAATATCGCCGACTTTTATTATATAATTACTTCGTCTGAAATCGACGCCCTTTCGCTTGAAAACAACCTTATAAAAAAATACAAGCCGAGATATAACATTCTTTTAAAAGACGACAAAACTTACCCATATATCAAGGTAAATTTAAAAGACGCGTTCCCAACCTTTTCTGTAACGAGAAAAATTAGGCGAGACGGGGCGAAATATTTTGGTCCGTTTATGGGCGGAGTTTCGGCAAGCGAAACTTTAGAGATCATAAACACGGCGTTTATGACGAGAAGTTGCGGAATAAAAATCGACGTGGAAAAGCCTAAAAAAGAGTGCTTAAACTTTCATATAAAAAGATGTTTAGCCCCTTGCGCAGGCAAATGTTCCCAAGTCGACTACCGCGAGAGAGTAAACGGCGCGATAGACTTTTTGTCGGGTAACGACGATGACGTAGAGCAAATTTTAAAGGAAAAAATGATAAAATTTTCTTCCCTTCAAGAATTTGAACTCGCCATTTCTTATCGCGAAAAACTAAAGATGCTCGAAAAGATAAAATTAAAGAGAATTACTGCGCTTAACAAGTTCGTTGATATCGACGTTTTGGCGGTTGCAACCAACGGCGTATATTCGAGCGCAAACCTTTTGATAACTCGTGGCGGTAGAATGCAGGGCGGTAAAAATTTTGCTTTAGAAGACGCATCGAGCGATAATAAAGAAAGACTTTCCGACTTTATTTTGCAGTATTATTCAGTCGGCGTTGAAATTCCCGACGAGATAATAATTTCAGAAGATTTGCCCGATAAAGTGCTTATAGCCGAGTATTTTAAAACAAACTTTGGTAAAACGGTGGTCTTAACGCTCCCCGAACGCGGAGTGAAAAAGCAACTTTTAGAAATGGCTAAAACAAACGCCGAAGACTATCTCGAAAAGGAAATTGATAAAATTAAACACAAAGACGATATGACGAGAGTAGCGTGTGAAAAACTCAAAAAAGTCCTTTCGCTTAAACGTTATCCGCGCCGTATGGAGTGTTTTGATATTTCGCATATAAGCGGTGTTGATAAAGTTGGCTCTATGGTAGTTTTTATCGACGGCGAACCTGACAAAACGAGTTACAGGCGGTTTAAGATAAAGACTGTTGAAGGCAACGACGACTTTTCCTGTTTAAAAGAAGTTTTGCGCCGTAGATTAAGTAAACTTGGTACGGGCGAAGAAGAAAATTTCCCCAAACCCGACCTTATTGTTATCGACGGCGGAAAGGGGCAATTATCGTCGGTTAAAGAGGTTTTCGACGAATTTGGCAAATTAGATATAGACCTTATTTCCCTTGCCGAAAGGGAAGAAGAAATATTTACGCTTTTTTCAAAAGAGCCTATCGTTTTACCCCGCAGAGAGTTCGTTTTGAAAATGTTGCAAAGGCTTCGCGACGAAGCGCATAGGTTTGCCATAACCTATCATAAAAACACTCATCAAAAGACTAATTTAACGTCGGTTTTAAAGCAAATCGACGGTATAGGCGAAAAGCGTAGAAAGGCTTTAATGAGCGAATTTGGCAGTATTGAAAACATAAAGCGAGCAAGCGTAAACGACCTTGCAAAAGTAGACGGCATAGGAAAGGCTCGCGCGGAAAAAATAAAGGAGTTTTTTAACGGTTATGAAGGGTAGAAAAGTTAACGAAGAAGTAGTAAAAGTGTCCATTTTGGACTTTGCTAAAGAACTTGAACTTGAAGTTGTTTCAAGCGGTAGGGGAGAAATCGTTTTAAGTTCGATAAGCGTTTCCCGTCCCGGTCTTCAACTTTCGGGTTATTTCGTGCATTTCGACAAGAGCAGAGTTCAAGTTATAGGTAACGCTGAAAACGAATATCTTGCAGGTATGTCAGCCGAAAAGAGATACGACGCGTTGGAAAATTTGATAAAAAGGGGTATTCCCTGTTTGATTATCGCTCGCGATATGCCGATAATGGACGAAGTTAAAGAACTTTGCGAAAAGTATTCTTGCCCCCTTCTCCGTTCAAAAAAGATAACCACCGTACTTATAAACGACATTACGGCGTACAAAAGCGAAATTTTAGCGCCTACGCAAGTTGAACACGGCGTTCTCGTCGACGTTTTCGGCATAGGTATTTTAATAGTCGGAAAATCGGGCGTAGGTAAAAGCGAAATTGCTCTCGACCTTGTAAATCGCGGACACAGACTCGTTGCCGACGACTCGGTCGTAATTAAAAATATCAACGACAAACTTATAGGAAAATCGCCAGTAAATATTCGTTATTATATGGAAATAAGGGGACTTGGAATAATAAACGTTCAACAAATGTTCGGACCGGGCGCAATCACGCCGAGTAAGGCTATTGATATTATTGCAGAACTTTCGCCTTGGGAACACGGCAAGGGTTACGAGCGTATAGGCAACGAAGACGAATACGAAGAAATTTTGGGCGAAAAGATTTTAAAGGTAAAAATTCCAGTAACGCCGGGAAGAAATATTCCTATCGTACTTGAAACCGCCGCAAGAAAATTCCGTTTAAAACAAGCGGGTTACGACGCTGCTGCAGACCTTATGAATTCTATATTCGGCTCGGTAAAATAAAATAGATTACGATAAAGTTCGCCACACTACCCAAGTAGTGTGGCGGACTTTTCTTTGTTGGACTATTACGTTTGGTTAAAATTCTATCTAATAAGATTTTTAAAAGTTTTGCAAAGGGGTTATGTTAGCGTAAATATATTCATATATTTAATTATGAGAATTTTTAGAAAGGCTCTGCCTTTTTTTCTTTGCGCCGTAATAATTTTAATAACCCCTTACGCATATTCTAAAACGACGAAAAAAGAAGAATTTCCCTTGCAAACGACTAAACAAAAAATGATACTAACGCTTTGGAATTTGGATTTGTTTGAGGGCGGAGTTTGGTCAAGGGCAGATTTTTTATCTACCGTCGCAACAGAATATTCAAAAGACGGCGTTTTGATAATGGTCGTAAGCCATACCTTAGAGAGCGCGAAAAAAATGATTGAAAGCGGAGTTTTGCCCGATATGTTGTCATTTAGCGCGGGCGCGGATTTTGCTACTTTCTACGCCAAAAAACTTCCCAAGATTTCTTTTTCTGGCGGGGAGATAAACGGCGATTGCTTTGCTTATCCTTGGTGCGCGGGCGGTTACTTTTTAATAAGTAAAAATGAGAATAATCAACCTATAGACAGGCTTTTTGTGTCGCAAAACACGTATACAAATCCATTATTTGCAATAGAAGAAAATAAAATTGACGCGAAAGAAAAAATAAAAAAAGAGCCTCTTGACGCGTACACGGCTTTTTTGTCCGGGGAAAGCGGAGATTTTTTACTCGGTACGCAAAGGGATTTATTTAGGCTTGAAAGAAGGGGCGTTGAACACTACGCAAAACCGCTTGAAAAATTTTCGGATATAGTTCAGTATCTATCGGTTTTCGCAAGCGGAGAAAGGTACGACGAAAGTTTAAAATTCGCCGAGTTTTTAATAGGTGAAAAGGTGCAAAAAACGCTTGGTAAAATAGGTATGGTTTCCCCGTATTTTAGCGAAAATCAAGTTCAAACTTTAAAAGATTTCGACTTTAAAAAAATAACGACAACCATAAGTCCTTTTACCGACTCGTCTATAATTTTAAACATTATAGACGGCGCTTGGCGAAAAAACTCAAGCCCCGAAGAATTTGCAAAATTTAAAAATGTGTTAAAACGCTTGTAATAATAATAAATTTATAGTAAAATAGGAGAGAACAAAATGTTTAAAGTGGAGCATTTCGTCAAAAATTTGGAACAAAACGCAGTTCGCTACGCGCGAGATTTTTGCCTTAAAGATAAAAACACCTATCAAACGGGCGGTAGAGCAAAACTTGCGGTTTTCCCAAATTCAATACAAAAGGCAAGGTTTGTTTTTGACGAAATAAAAAACGCGAACTTGCCGTATTCGGTTTTAGGCGGTGGCTCTAATTTGCTCGTGTCCGACGACGGATACGACGGCGTTTTGGTTTGCTCGCACGATTTAAAGGGCTTGTCCGTAAGCGGTAATTTAGTTACTTGTATGGCAGGCGAAAGGGTTAGCGACTTTTTAAAATTCACTCTTTTGTCAAGTCTTGGCGGAGTTGAGTTTTTAAGCGGAATTCCCGCGACGGTAGGCGGAGTAGTCGCAATGAACGCAGGTTGTTTTGGAAAAAACGCGGGCGATTACGTTTCTTACGTTACTTCGACAAGCGGAATTTACAGTTTTGCGGACTGTGGATTTGATTACAGAACGAGCAGGTTTAAAGAGCAAAAAGATATGATTTTGTCAGTTTGCTTTAATCTTGAAAACGTCGAGTACGAACAGTCGGAAAGTAAATCCGAATATTTTTTAAAACTCAGAAAGGGCAAGCAACCAAAGGGTAGGTCTTGCGGTAGCGTTTTTAAAAACGACGGGTACGTAGCGGGTAAAGTTATTGAAAGTTGCGCCCTCAAAGGCTATCAAATAGGCGGAGCGAAAGTTTCCGAGCGCCACGCGAATTTTATTATTGCCGACAAAACGGCAAAAAGTCAAGACGTTAAAAAACTCATTGAGTTTATAAAGCGGACGGTAAAAGAAAAAAAGGGAATTTCCTTGCAGGAAGAAATAGAATACTTGGGTAATTTTGAAGATGAAAATCAATCTTGATTTACATACCCATACCGTGTATAGCCACGGCAAAGGGACTATAGAAGAAAACGCCGTTTCGGCAAAGGAGAAAGGTCTTTACGGAATAGCGATAACCGACCACGGTTTTTCGCATCCCGCGTTTGGTATGCGTAGAAAGAAAGTTGCCAAAATGCGTGAAGAATGTGACTTAGCCGAACAAAAAACGGGTGTAAAAGTTTTTCTTGGAATAGAATCGAATATTCGTGGCAAAGATGGAACTATTGACGTAAAAGTAGAAGATTACGAAAATTTAGACGTCGTTTTGGCAGGCGTTCACAAGTTTATTTATTACAAAACGGTAGGCGATTTCGGTAGATTGTTACTTAAAAATATGTTGCACGACAAGTTTAAGATGAAAGCGTCGGACAAGCTTGTAAAGTACAATACCGAGTGCTATATAAACGCCGTAAAAAACAATCCGATTGACGTTTTGACGCACGTTGGCTACGGTTGCGTGTGCGACGCCGTTGAAGTTGCAAAGGCTTGCGCGGACTACGGGACTTATTTTGAAATCAATTCTAAAAAAACGCACTTAACTGACGACGAGTGGCAAAGGGTAATTGAAACGGGCGTTAATTTCGTAGTGGATAGCGACGCTCATTCGATAGACAGAATAGGCGATACTGCGCTGGTTGACGACCTTTTTACAAGGGTAAGTTTCCCTTTGGATAGAATAAAAAATATCGACGGAAAAATTCCGTCGCTCAGGTTTTCGGAATATAAGCAAAAACACGGCATAAAATAGCCGAAAAGGAGAAAAAATGAACTTTTCCGAAGATGTAAAATCCCAAATACTTGGCGTAAAACATCAACCGCTATGTTGCAAAAGGGCGCTACTTGCGGCGTTTTTGAGAACGGCGGGCTCGATAGGGATAAAGGGCGGAAATATAGGCGTAGAAATGGCAACCGATATAAAAGCGGTAGCCGACGCCGTTGCTAAAATAATTACCGAACTTTACGGTCTTACGCCCGTTTTTACCCAATCGGACAAGTCTTCCAAAAAGAAAAAACGCACGGTTTTTTCTTGCATTGACGAAAACAGTATACACCTTTTAATCGACCTTGGAATAATAGAAGTAGACGAAGAAGGGGCTAACATAAAACTTAACATAAACTGGGAAATAGTCGAAGACGATTGCTGTAAAGCCTCGTATATAAGGGGCGCGTTTTTAGGTAGCGGTAGCGTTACGATTCCAAAATCCGACGGCAGTTCGTCAACGGGCTATCACCTTGAATTCGTTTTTACAAACTACCAAACGGCAACTGATTTTTGCGAACTTTTAAGCGAAGTTTACTTAATGCCAAAACTTATCGAAAGAAAGGAAACCTTTATAGTTTACCTTAAAACGATAGACGAAATTTGCGAACTTTTAGCAATAATGGGCGCAAGTCAGGCGGTTGAAAAAATTGCCAAACTCGCCACGCTAAAAGAAGAAAAAAATTATTACAATCGCAAATTAAATTGCGAAATATCAAATATGTCCAAGCAGATGGGCGCGTCTGCAAAGCAGATTAACGCCGTTTTAAAAATAGATCAGGTTATGGGGCTTAAAGAACTGCCCGAAAACTTAAGGGTGGTAGCCGAAGCGAGAGTAAAATATAAACACTTAACGCTTTCAAGCCTTGCCGAAAAATTAAATTTAACCAAAAGTTGTTTAAATCATAGACTTCGGAAAATCGTAGAAATTTCCGAAAATATTTAGGAGAATAAAGATGTCAAAAATTATTTTAACGGGCGACAGACCGACGGGAAGGCTTCACGTAGGACATTACGTCGGCTCGCTTTCAAGGAGAGTTGAAATTCAACAAAAAGGCGATTTTGACGAAATGTTCGTTATGATTGCCGACGCGCAAGCGCTTACCGACAACGCCGAAAATCCCGAAAAGGTAAGGCAAAATATCATTGAAGTTGCGCTCGATTATCTCTCTTGCGGTTTAGATCCCGAAAAAATTACTATATTTATTCAGTCGCAAGTTCCCGAACTTACCGAACTCGCGTTTTACTATATGAATTTGGTAACAGTTTCCCGTCTTCAAAGAAACCCAACGGTAAAAAGCGAAATTCAAATGCGTAACTTTGAAACGAGTATACCCGTCGGCTTTTTCACTTATCCTATAAGTCAAGCGTCGGATATCACGGCTTTTAAAGCGAATATCGTGCCCGTTGGCGAAGACCAACTTCCCATGATTGAACAAACCAACGAAATAGTAAGAAAGTTCAATTCGGTTTACGGCGAAACTTTAGTCGAAGCAAAAGCCGTTTTACCCGAAAGAAAGGTTTGTTTAAGACTTCCCGGAACGGACGGAAAAGCCAAGATGAGTAAGTCGCTCGGAAACTGCATTTATCTTGCCGACACGCCGGAACAAGTTAAACAAGCGGTTATGAGTATGTATACCGACCCAGACCATATAAAAGTTTCCGATCCCGGTAAAATCGAAGGTAACGTCGTATTTACTTATCTCGACGCGTTCGCAACCGACGAGCATTTTGAAAAATTCCTTCCCGAATATAAAAATCTTCAAGAACTTAAAGACCATTATCAAAGGGGCGGTCTTGGCGATATGAAAGTAAAAAGGTTTTTAAACGCCGTTTTAGAAAGCGTTTTAGAGCCTATAAGACAAAGAAGAAAGCAATTTGAAAAAGATATTCCCGCCGTTTACGAGATCTTAAGAAAAGGTAGCGAAAAGGCGAGAGCAGTTGCCTCTAAAACTTTAGAAGAAGTTAAAAACGCAATGAAAATCAATTATTTTTCAGACGAAGAACTTATAAAAGTTCAAAGTGAAAAATATTCAGGATAGTATTGACAAAAGCCTTGCTGATACAGTATACTGTCAATACGAAAAAAATAATTTGCATAGGAGAGTACTATGGCACTCGTTAATAATGGAAGAAAAAGACCTAAAATTCGCAAAAAATACCAACCGCAAGATAGCGTTGTGGAAGAAACGGTTGTAGATAGCGTTGAAATGGAAGAAACTCCCACTGTGGAAGAAGTTGTCGAAACCGTAGAAGAAGTAGCGGTTGAAACTCCCGTAGAAATTGAAGAAACTACTGAAGAAATTGCAGAAGAAGTAGTTGAAACCGTTGAAGAAGTCGAAGAAGAACTTGACGAAGTTCCGCTTGAAATGAGCGAAGACGAAATGCAAGTCGCTTTAGACGAAGAAGGCAGTTTAGACGGTAGCGCTGAAGAAGTTGAAGAACTCGCGTCGGAAGAAACGGTAGAAGAAACTTTGGAAGAAGTCGAAGAAGTTGTAGAAGTCACCGAAACCGAAGATTTGCCGATTGAACAACCTGTCGAAGAAAATCCCGTAGTGGACGAGCCAAGCGAAGAAATCGTTGAAGAACCGATTGAAGAAACTGTTGAAGTCGTTGAACAACCCGTTGAAGAAGTCGTTGAAACTGCGGTAGACGAGCCTTTAACCGAAACTGCTGAAGAAGTGGTTGAAGTTGTTGAAGAAACTGTTGAAGTTGCTCCGATTGAAAACGTCGAAGAAAAACCTAAAAAAGACGAATTTAAACTTACAGCGCCCGCAAATTTAGAAGATATTTTGGCTAATATTTGCACCAAGAGAGCGCGTAAACTTATATATAGACCGAGCGAAGTTATCTTCTCGCACACGACCACCGTTTTAGGAACGGACAAGGCTAACGACGAAAAGATTAAGATTAAAAATATTCTCGACGCAGAAATTAAGCAAGGCGTAAAACTCGGCTATCTCGACAAGTTCGACGGTCTTAAAATGAGCGAACTTAAAGAAGAATACGAAAACGATATCGTTTACGAATACGCAGACCAAGAATTTAAGCGTACGGGTATACTTTTAGACGGCGACAAGGTAAAAGTTTACGTTTACGACTGGGATATGAAGGCTTGCCATCACGTAGGTTATATCAACGACGAAAGCGCCGAACTCGTTAAACCTTATATATTAGACAGAGAAAAATACAGTTTTGATATAAATGGTATTATCGTTGGCGGTAAGTATAAAAAGATTATCAAAGACGAAAAGAGCGGTAAAATTACCGTCGAAAAAGGAAACGACGGAAATCTCGGCTTGGAGATAGATATTAACGTTATTAATCGCAAAGACTAATTTTTGACGGCTTATATACGTCGCAAAAGTGCGTTACTGTTTCAAAAGGGCGACCATGATGACCAGCAAGGTCTATCGTGTCCGCCCTTTTTTCACGAGCCTTCTTTTGCTTGTATCTAAATCGTCAAAACGAGTGTAAAAGGGCGTGGATAAACACGGAAGCAACGTCACGTTGCTCTATCTCACCCGTTACCACTTTTTGAGCCTTGTCTTGCTTGTATCTAAACCGTCAAAACGAGTGTAAAAGGGCGTGGATAAACACGGAAGCAACGTCACGTTGCTCTATCTCACCCGTTACCACTTTTGAGCCTTCTTTTGCTTGTATCTAAACCGTCCTACTCAATAAACGTTTCGTAGGGGAGGGGCTTGCCCCTCCCTTTAATATTTGAAAATAGTGAAAAGACAAAATATCACCTTATTTTCACATAAATTTATTGTAAAAAATAACAATTTCTTGACAAATTCATATTAATATTATATACTACTGTTTGATAAAACCATTTGTGGTATAAATTTTAAGGAGAAACAAAAATGAAACAATTATTCCCATTATCTTTTAAGTGGTCTAAAGACCTTGTTAGTATGATTATCGGTATCGTAGTATACGTTCTCGTAGGCGCGCTTGCAGGCGTTTGTATTTGGCTTGCAGGATTGCTCGGCGGTTGGATTCCCGTTGTAGGCGTAGTGCTCGGTTTAGTTCTTCGTATCGTAAGCATTATCGTTGACGTTTACGTAGTAGTAGGTATCGTAATTTTAGTGCTTGCTTTTTTAAAAGTTGTTAAATGAGTTAAAAGGAACAAGATTTAAAAGTTATTAAATACGTTTGTAAATTAAAGCCCCGAATAAGTTGCTACACAACTTATTCGGGGCAGTTTTAATCTATTAAACCAAGTAAAAAATCCGCGCTTTCATTGAAAAAACGAGCGAGTATTATTATTGCAGATGCCGAAGGTTCGGTTTTGCCAAGTTCCCATTTTGCTATTGCAGACTGGCTTATTCCCGTTGCTTTTGATAATTCCATTTGACTTACGTTTAATTGCAATCTTAATTCTTTTAATCTATCTTTAAACATCATACAATTATTATATATAAAACAAGTCTAAAAATACTTGACAAGTCCAAAAAGACTTGATAAAATATAATAAAACTATGGGTGATAAATATGGTGGAAAATTCTGTTATAAAAAAATTGTTTCAATCGGTTGAAGAATTAAGTCATAATGATAACGAAATTAACGAGATATTAGATAAAATAATAGAGAGTGAAGAAATACTTTTAAAAGAAATAGAAGAAAACTCCCAAGTTAGCATCGCCTTAAACAAATTTAAAGAGAGTGTCGAAAAACTTAATAGTTGTGTCATATATTTATATTTTAAACAAGCCTTCAAAATGGGTTTTATTCTTGGGTGTGAAATTAGTGATTGTATAAAAGTCCCCGAATAGGTTTATAATCAACCTGTTCGGGGACTTTTTGTTTAAATTAATTTTATTTTTTTGTCACTCTGGAGCGAGCGATAGCGAGAGATAGAGTCTATCATTTATAAGTGAAATCTATCGTTTGCTATGCAAACTGCCAAAATGACGGTGATAAAAACGAGATTCTATCATTACCTGTTGTAATACCAAAATGACGGCTAAAATTAAACGTTAAATCTAAATAAAACTACGTCTCCGTCTTTCATAACGTATTCTTTACCTTCCGAGCGCACTTTACCAAGTTCTTTCGCCTTTGTGTAACTACCGCACTCTAAAAGTAATTGCCAGTCGATACACTCGGCTCTAATAAAGCCTCTTTCAAAATCGGTGTGTATTTTACCTGCCGCTTGTGGCGCTTTAGTTCCTTCTTTAATAGTCCACGCTCTCGTTTCAGGCTCTCCTGCCGTCAAATAACTTATAAGCCCTAAAAGTTTATACGACGCTTTAACCAAACGGTTTAGTCCGCTTTCGGTAAGCCCTAATTCTTCCAAGAAAAAGCCTACTTCTTCGGGTGGAAGTTCAGAAAGTTGTTCTTCCGTTCTTGCGCAAATGGTTAAGGTTTCACTATTTTCAGTCTTTGCAAATTCCTTAACTTTTACAACGAGCGGAATTTCGTCGTCAGATTTTGCCATATCGTCTTCTGCGATATTCGCAGCGTAAATTACGGGTTTTGACGTGAGAAGAAAAAGACTGTCTACGTATTTTTGTTCTTCGTCGGTAAAGTCAAGCCCCCTTACAGGTTTTTCTTGTTCGAGCCTATCTAAAATACGGCGTAAAAGGTCGCTTTCAATTTTATATTTTTTATCGCCCGACTTAATCATACCAAACGCCTTGTCGTAGCGTTTTTGCACCGTTTCCATATCGGCTAAAATGAGTTCGAGATTGATAATATTTATATCTCTAATCGGGTCAACAGAGTCTTCAACGTGGGTAACGTTTTCGTCTTCAAAACATCTTACGACGTGAATAATTGCGTCGACTTCTCTAATGTGCGAAAGGAATTTATTTCCAAGACCTTCGCCTTTCGACGCGCCTTTAACAAGCCCTGCAATGTCTACGAATTCGATAGTTGCGGGAACTATTTTTTTACAGTTATAAAGGCTTGCGAGTTTTTCAAGTCTTTCATCGGGAACTGCAACAACGCCGACGTTTGGCTCTATCGTGCAAAAGGGGAAGTTTGCCGCTTGCGCGCCTGCGTGCGTAATTGCGTTAAAAAGTGTAGATTTTCCTACGTTTGGGAGTCCTACTACGCCTAATTTCATTTTAAACACTCCAATAATAGTTATTGCATAACTATTCTACCACAAATTTAACAAATTGTACAATAGTTTTGTTGCGGTATTTTTTATTTTGTGATAAAATTAACGGGTAAAAAAGAAAGATTTATAAAGGCGAAATATGGATTACAAAAAGTACATTGCGGAAAAATTGAGCGGATTTGGCGTTGACGTTGAAGAAATCGCGTCTACTATTGCCGTTCCACCCGAAAAAAATATGGGCGATTACGCTCTCCCTTGTTTTAAATTTGCCAAAACTATGCGCAAATCACCCGTTATGATTGCAAACGAACTTTGCGAAAATTTCGTTTGCGACGAAGTTATAGCAAAAGTTGAAGCCGTGAACGGCTACCTTAACTTTAAGGTAAATAGACAAGGGCTTGTAAAAGATAGCCTTGCAAAAATACTTTCGGAAGGCGAAAATTACGGTAAGTCTACGCTTGGAAAAGGAAAGACCGTTTGTATAGACTATTCGTCTATAAATATTGCAAAGCCTTTCCATATAGGGCACCTTTCTACCACGGTTATAGGTGGCGCGCTTTACCGTATCTTTAACTTTTTGGGTTATAATACGGTCGGTATAAATCACCTTGGCGACTATGGTACGCAGTTTGGAAAACTCATTTACGCCTATAAAAACTGGGGCGATAAACAAGCCGTTGAGCAAGGCGGAATTAAGGAATTAACCCGTCTATACGTTCATTATCACACGGAAAGCGAAAAAAATCCCGCTATGGACGACGAGGCGAGAAGGTATTTCAAACTTATCGAACAAGGCGATAAAGAGTGTAACGAACTTTTCAACTGGTTTAAAGAAATCACTTTGAAAGATATTGAAAAGATTTATAAGGAACTCGACGTTTCTTTCGATTCTTACGCGGGTGAAAGTTTTTACATTGACAAGATGCAACCCGTTATCGACGAACTTAAAGAGAAAGGTCTTTTAAAAGAAAGCGACGGGGCAAAGATTGTCGATTTAGAAGAATATAATATGCCACCTTGTCTTATTCTCCGTTCGGACGGCGCGTCGATATACGCAACGAGAGATTTGGCGGCGGCGCTTTATAGAAAGAATACTTATAATTTCGACAAGTGTTTATACGTCGTAGCATACCAACAAAATCTCCACTTTAAACAAATTTTCAAAGTTCTTGAACTTATGGGTAAAGACTGGGCGAAAGATATGGTGCACGTTTCTTACGGTATGGTATCACTTCTCGACGAAAACGGCAATCAAGTTGCAATGAGCACTCGTCACGGAACGGTAGTTTTACTTGAAGACGTTTTACAAAAGTGCCACGAAAAGTGTCTTGCCGTTATCGAAGCCAAAAATCCCAACCTTGAAGATAAGGAAAATATCGCAAAGCAGGTTGGCACGGGCGCGGTAATTTTTGCCGCTTTATCTAACAGTAAAATAAAAGACATAGCCTTTTCATACGATAAAATTCTTAATTTCGACGGAGAGACCGGCCCTTACGTTCAGTATACGGCTGCAAGAATTAAGAGCGTTTTAAGAAAGGGAGGAAATCCGTCCGCTTACCAAATTAAAGACATAAACGAAGACGAATATCAACTTATATCCGCGCTTTCAAATTTCCCCGAAGTAGTAAAATCTTCGGCGGAAAAACTCGAGCCGTTCTACGTTACGAGATACGCCATAGAAGTCGCGTCGCTTTTTAACAAGTTCTATTTTAACTGTAAAATTATCGGCGAAGAACAAAATACCGAAAGTTTCCGTTTGGAAATTTGCAAGGCGACTTTAACAGTTTTAACCAACGCTTTGGGCTTGCTTGGAATTAAAGTTCCCGAGAGAATGTAATGAAAAAAGCCATACTTTTTGATTTGGACGGAACGCTTACCAACACGTCCGTAGATATATGGGAAAACGTAAACCTTACGATGCGTAAATTCGGTTACCCCGAAATAACCGTAGAAGAAGCAAAACTTTTCGTGGGAAACGGCGCGGTAAAACTTATTGAAAGGTCGTTAAAAGGCGCAAGTTGCGAAAATTTAAAAGAAGTAGTTGATTTTTATAATATGTCGTATAACTTTTGCGGTAGTCCTAAAACTTTCGTTTACGACGGGATGAAAGACCTTTTGAAGAAACTTAAAAGCGAAGGTTATCTTCTCGCCGTTATTTCAAATAAACCCCAAGACGGAACGGTAGAAGTTTGTAAAACTTTCTTTTCAGATATTGAATTCGATTGTCTTTTCGGACAGAGAGAAGGGGTTAAAGTAAAACCCGATAGAGAGTGCGTAGATTTAACTTTAAAAGCTCTTGGCGTAAGCGCCGAAGAAGCGATTTTCGTAGGGGATAGCGACGTCGACGCAATGACCGCTATAAACGCAGGGGTTGACGGCGTTTGCGTTCTTTGGGGGTATAGACCAAGGCAACTTTTAGAAGAAGTTGGAGCAACCGTTTTTGCTCAAACCGCCGACGAATTGTATAAAAAAATTAAGGCTTTTTAAGATGGACGTTAATATTATAAAAGGAAAGGGCGAAGTAATCGCTTTCACTATTTTTCCGATAGGCGTAGTAGGTTGGGGAAGTAGTGAAAATCAGGCGATAATCGACTTAAACGACAACTTATACGACTTTTGCAACTGGCTTTTGTGGAAACTCCCCAAAGAGCCTACCGCAACTGTAAAGGGTAGATATTCGGGCGAAGTAGGGGATATTTCGTTTAAAGAAGACGATAAAAAACTTTTTAAAAAATACGCTGAAGTGGTACTACAAACGGCGTTTTCTTTTAAAAGTATGATAGATAGCGTAAGTTTTTCAAATGAAGATTTATTAAAGGTCGAAAAAGTCTTTAAAGATTTAGGCTTTACAAACGGGGAAGGAATTTTAGAGTGTTCCGCCACCGTTTCAGAAAGCGAAGATTTTTGTTTAGCGAGAGCGTTTATATATAAGGTGTATCGCTTGGCAAAGGAATTGTTTTTTGATTTAAAAAACAGGGGAGAACAAGTTTTTGACGCGTTTAAATTTGCAGTATAAAAGAGCCCTTGTCGCTTTTCCCAAAAGGGATTGCGACAAGGGCTTTTCATCTGTATATTACGATACTAAATATAAAGAGATTTCAGTTTCGCCTGACGCCGTATAAAATAGAGAGTTGCTTGAAATTTCGTTTTCTAATGGAATTTCATATTCTATATTTTCGGGCATCATATAAGTATCGTTTTCGGTTTTTTGCGCGAAAGATTGAACGGTATAAAATATAGTTTTTTTGCTCGTCATAACGTTAAAGCGGTATAAAAAAGGCGAACGTTTAAAACGGTTAAGTTTTAAATGATCGCCTTAAATGTTTTAAATTGCGTTTTATTAATTTGTATTATTCTGCAACGGTTACTTCTAATTCTTCGTTTTCGCCAAAGATTCTTGCTTTAGTATCGTCGTCTAACGTAGCGCTAACGAGAACGTATTTTAACGAAGTACAACCCGAGAACGCGTCGTCGCCAATATTGTCAAGGTCAAGAGAAGAAAGGTCTAATTTATTTTTAGAAACTGCAGTTCCAGTACCGAGAGTAGTACAGCCGGAGAACGCTCCGTCTTTAACTTCTTCAACGCCCGTTAAGGTTAAAAGTCTTAAAGAACTACAGTTAGCAAAAGCGTATTTACCAACTACTTTAGCGGTAACGTTTAAAGTCTTAATTCCTGTACAGCCGTAGAAAGCGTAATCGGGAATTTCGTCAACGGTAACGCCTTCAGCAAAAACAACTTCTTTAATCATAGTTACGCTGTGGAAAGCGAAAGGTTGAATCGCGCTGTTTTCGTAAGAGTAGTTAGTGAACGAATATACGGGCTTGCCGTCAACTTCAGTAGGAGCGGTTTCGCCTTCTTCAACGGTAACTTCAACTTCTTGTTGGTCGTCGTTTATATAGTAATAAATCGTTGACGTTTCTTGCTTTACGTCGCCAGTTATAACAACCGTTTCAAGCGACGAAGGAATTTGATAAGATGCGGTAACCGTTGCGTCTTCAGCGTTGCTATCGTTGAAAGTTTGGGTAATAGCAGTAAGACCGTCTCCGCCAACCGTTCCAAAAATATAACCGAAAAGTTTTGCTCCGTCAACTGCTCCAAGTTTACCGCCTACGAAAGGAATGGTAATTTTCTTGAGAGAAGAAAGACCTGCAAAAGCGCCTTCGCTAATTTCTTCGACCGCACTACCAACTACGAGTTCGGTAACGTAAGCAAGGTTAGAAAGGGCGTTGGTTTCGATATGAGTAACTTCTGCGGGGATAG
Organism: Clostridia bacterium; assembly: GCA_017453045.1. Taxonomy (GTDB): domain Bacteria; phylum Bacillota; class Clostridia; order Christensenellales; family Borkfalkiaceae; genus UBA10281. The sequence continues at coordinate 96,039 of JAFTKX010000056.1, forward strand.
TAAGTCTTAATCCGTCTTCTAAAACGGTTAAGTCTTTAGTGTTTTCCGCGTGGTTTTCAAAGAGTTTTTTCAAACCGTCGTAATCTTCGTTGTCAACGTAGTTTTTAGCAGCCGCCGATAACGAAAACTCGGTAAGAGTATGGGTAACGACGTCGTCAACGGTTTTTGATTTGATAACGAAGTTTACCGGATCTACGTTTTCATCAAAACTTTCTTCATTGCCTTTTTTACAAGCGGTAACGCTGAAAGTAAGGGCGAGAACGAGCATAATTGAAAGTAAAACGCTAAATAATTTCTTCATTTATTATTGCTCCTTAGCACTTAGTTTGGGCGCGCATACGCGTGCCACTATTATATATGCACTTTAAGATTTTAACATTAAATAATTCATTTGTCAACAAGTAATGAGTTAAAATAATATATTTTAAGCAAAAATTTACGCAAGTTGACTGGAAAAAGCGAGTTTGTAAAAATAAATTACCCGCAACCGCTACAATTTTTACAATTTCCCGAGCATTTTTTCGTCTGTTTGCCCGTTTGAGTATACATTTGCCCGCTATAACACCTATCGGCCTTTTGATTGCAATCGGGGCAAAATACTTCGTCGTCGTATTTTTTTACGAGTTCGTCGAAAACTTTTCCGCAAATTTTACATTTATATTCGAGTAACGGCATTTTTTCATCTCCTTACTCGTCTATTTTAGTATAAAAATCCGTTAAATCATTGCGTTTTGGCAATTATTTGCCAAAACGCAAAATTTTTATCTAAATTATCACTTTGCCGTCTACGAACGAATTAAAATGGTCGGCGCGACCAAACGCTTTTATAATTTCGGCTCGCGTTATTTCCCGTCCGTAATTGTCCGAGTATAATTTTTTAAGAGCGGACAAAGTTTTATTTTTGCCAAATTTAGAGTAGTATTCGTAGAACATTAAAAGCGATTTATTATACGACAAATTAGCGTATTCATACTCGCTTTTAAACGTTGAAAGTGGGCGTTCCATAGTCGTGTCGACGTTTCCTGATAAAACCGATTGTAAGTCGAAAAACGACTTATAGGCGTGTTTAGCGTTTGAAATCATCTCGTTTGCGAGTTCTAAAGACGAGTTTTCAAAAAACAAAAACGCCGAAAATTCGGCAAGCCCTTCGTCTATATAAGCCGAGTTGTACTGATCGTTTGAAACTCCGCCGTGCCACCATTGGTGAGCAATTTCGTGCGCTATGGCGTTTTGTTTTTCTTCTTTTTCAAGTTCGGTGGAAATGTAGCAGAGCGAAGAAAATTCCATACCGCCGAATAAGAAACCAGTTTCGGCAAGCGACAGCGTTTGGTAAGGATAATCGCCGAAGTTTTTGCTAAAAAATTCAAGCGCCGAAATAGCGGTTTTTAAATAACTTTCGCCGTCGTCGGAAAAAGAATAGTAATTCACGGTTACGTCGTCGTGATTTTGGGAGAACACTTTAAAATCTTTTGATAAAACGAAAGCGAAATCTCTTGCTGATTTCAGTTCGTAAGAGTAAGTGGTAGTCAGTTCTTCAACGAGAGTTTGGGTTGGTTTTCCGCACGACGCGACCGTAAATTCCGACGGGACTGTCAGATTTACCGAATAGTCGCTTATTTCCGAAAGGTAGGGGTCGCCAAAAGGCGAATACGGAATTTGCAAAAAACCACCGTCTTTTACGTAGCAAGCCGTGGGGAAAAAGTCGGCGAGATTTACTGCGTATGCGTTTTCGCCAAGTCGGAGTTTGCTGTTTGGAATACTCGTTTTAAAGGCTATATCAATTTCAACCGTTTCGCCTTGATAGACGGTTGGCGTTTTTACTCTTAAAAAGCAGTTAGAATCGCCAAAAATATCAAACTCTGCGTTTTGGTTTAAAATTTCCACCTTTAAAATTTCAATTCCGCCGTAAGACAAGCCGTTTGGGTACGCTCTCGCAAGGTTGTTATCCGTTACGGGTTTAGTCGTAGAATTTTCACAGTAAGCGTTTGCGTGCAAGTTAAAATCAACGTGGTCGAAAGCCGTATCGTAGCGATTAACGAACTTATAGCGCAGTTTTCCGTCTAACGCGCCCTCGTGATAAGTCGCGTTTAACGAATAAGAAGAAAGGCTCTCCGATTTTTTGCAACCGCCGAGATTTACAATCGGCAAAACGCATACTATACATAAAAAAAGTAAAAGTCTATTTTTTAATAAGGACATAAAAACTCTCCCGTACATTTTACGGGAGAGAGTTTTTAAATATTCTTTAAAGACTAAAAACGCCCTTATTTTTCATTCATCATAAGATATTCGTCGGGATCTACCTTTTCGCCGTTTAGCGTAACTTCAAAGTGAAGGTGCGGTCCGTCTTTGTATTCTTGCCTGTTATTATCGGAAACCAAGCCGATAACTTCACCCGCGCTAACCGATTGACCTTCTTGTAAACTTTCGAGAGCGTCGATAGAATTATATATGCTCTTAAGTCCGTTGCCGTGGTCTATAACAATGGTTGTGCCTTGCAAATAAGACGAGGTAATGCTTTCAATCTTTCCCCCGTAAGCAGCCATAACTTCAGTTCCTTTTTCAGCGCCGAAGTCAATGCCCATGTGTCCCGTATAAACGCCGAGGGTTTGGTTGTAAACTACGGTAGAAGAAGTGTAATCTTTAAGAACCGCGCTTTCGGCAATCGGCATGTTGAAAACTATTTTTGTGTCAACGGGCGTGTTCGACGGATTGTTAGGTTGGTTGTCGTCCGGCTTTTGGGTAGGCTCTTGGGTTTGGTCGTTAGGCGTTTTATCGCTTTCTCCACTCGGCTCGCTGTCTATGGTCGGCGTACTCTCGTTTACGGAAGGTACTTTGCCTTCGTCAACTGACGCGGAGTTGGTTGCTAAAACGATAGCGATTACCGTTGCGATTATGATAAGGGAAATCCCTATCAAGATGTAGTATAAGTTTTTTTTGATAAAATTGATAACCGTGTTGGTTTTCTTTTCCGACATTTTAAAATCCTCCAAATAATTTTCGGCGTAGTCGTCCGCCGTATGCAAAATGATTATTGACAGGTTTTTTTGCGTTTATACACGAATAAAAAATTAAAACGCCAATTAAAAACTTCCGAAAACGATAGGCGTGCCAACTAAAACGCCGTTTTTCGTAAAACAGACGTGTAGGTTTATTTTGTTGCCCTTTAAAATAATATAGTCGTCTATTTTTTCGGCGTAGTAATATTCGCAGTTAAAATCGTCGCCACTTTCGCAAAACACTTTTTTTGCAGACAATTCGTTTAAAAGTTCGTTCACTCTTTTTTGGTCGTAAAAAACTACGCTTTCTCCTTTTAACGAATTTTTAAAATAAATAAAATAGTTTGCTTTTTCTTCGGTCAAAGTTATAATTTTTGCGTTTGACGACTTATTATAAAAATAAAAAGTATGACTTCCTTCGCCCTTTAAATTCCCCCCAAAGTCCAAGCAAAAACAAAGACAAAAAAGTAAAGCGACAGAAAATTTGAATAAAAGTTTAAACATAAAAAACCCCCGTGTATTTACGGGGATTATAGACGGATATTTTGAATTTTAAACGAGCTTTATCAACTATTTATCGTGATAAATAAAAAACCCTTGCGTTTAGGTAAAGTCTTTAACGGATACTTACGCTAAAAGCAAGGGATAAAATTATTTAGTTCCAACTCTTGAGTAGAGTTTAATTCTTTCTTCTAAAGAGGGGAAACGCTCGGCAGTCGTTTTGGTAAACATTCCGTCTTCGGGGTTTATCGAAGAAGAAATTTCGTGCCCGACTATGCAAGACGCCGTGTCGTTAAACTTAACCGCAAGTTCTACGTCCGTAAACTTATTGTCGGGTTTTTTACGCGGATGAGAAACGAGAGTTCTAACGAAAGGGAGAATTCCGTTTTGCATACACTTATCGTAAAACTCTTGCATAAAACCTTGGTCGTTTGCCGAAAATTCAGCCGTCGCGCTATTTATATTTAGAGCCTTTAAGTTACTTAAAAACTCGTCTAAATCTCCGCCTTTAAAGGTCGCCGAACTTATAGCGCCGTATTTTTCACAAAGGGATAAGAAATGCTCAGCCGTGTGAAGTTGTTCTTCGGGGAGTTTTATTTTAAGTTTGTTTTTAAGGGCGTACGATAGGTCGAAAAGATAAAGAGTGCTAGTTTCGTCGCTTAATTTTTTGCTTTCGTCTTCTAAAAATTCAAACCCTAAATCTTCAATTAAAAACTTATTTATAAGGTCGGCAGTTTTAAATTTTTCAACGATTTTGCTCGCAAGATTTACGTATAAATCTTCAACGCTCGTCGTTTTTACCGCTCCAAAAAGCGACCAAAAAGCGTAGGGGAGCGAAATAGAATATTTTTTAAACTTTGAATTGAGTTTTTCTCTTAAAGCGTTGGTAAACGCAAGCCTTTGACTTCTATAAGGAGCAAGGTCGTCGTTAAAAGCCTTTACGTTTTTATGCGGAATACCTACCGCAGAAAGAACTATTCTTTCGCCTTTTGGACTTTTTACTGCGACTTCAGCGCCACAGTAATAAGTTCCGCCAGCAAACTTTTCTGCTTTGATAAGTTCTTCCGCGCTAGATAGCGACGCGTAGTCGACTAAGCCCGTAAGTGGCATACCGAATTTATAAGTGTAGTAAACGGCTAGCGACGGACTTCTGTCAAAACAAGAATAAACCGTTCTAAACACGCAGTTTATATTACTGTCTTTTTCAAAAGCAAGCGTTTGGGTTTCACCGTCTTGCGTTAATGCCTTTAACGCTTTAAGACGGGTTTTCATACGTTTATCGTTAAGTTTTGCTACGAGTTGTTCGTTTTGCATAAAAATTCCTATTTTTGCGACGCGTAAAGGCAGTCGCTCAATTAAATATATGAGTTAAGTTTAATATAAAACACCACGTTTTGTCAAGTATATACAAAAATTTGAATAAAAGTAAAGAAATTTTAAAAAAATGTTGAAAAATTTAAAATAGATGGTATAATAATATTAGAAATATATAATTTCTGGGAGGAAAATATGAACAAAAGTGAATTTATCAGGGCTTACGCGGACAATCTCGGCGTAACCATCAAAGAGGCAGAAGGCAATTTTAACGCTTTCGTAGACACTCTTACCGCATGTCTTGCAAGGGGCGAATACGTACACATTTCAGGTTTTGCAACTTTCGACCTTAAAGAAAAGGCAGAGCGCGACGGCGTTAACCCACTTACCGGTGAAAAAGTAGTTATCAAGGCTTGCAAAGCGCCAACCGCTAAATTCAGTAAGGCTTATAAAGAAAAATTCAACTAATAAAAAGCAAAACGCAGTTCAAACGAACTGCGTTTATTTTTTTGTAAATTAAAATTAGTCTTCAACGACGTCTATACTTTTAAGTTGGGAAATAAATTTATCAACGTCAACTTCAACCGTTTGTCTATCAACGTCGTAATCTTTTAAAATGGCGTCAACGACTTCGTCGCGCGTAGTATCCTTTTGTAAAAGGTCAAAAATAAGCGCGCCCATATCGTTTAAACCGAGCATTCCTTTAAAACTTTTAGCAACTTCTCCCGTTGCTACGGCATACTTTTTACCGCCTACTTCTCTTACTACGAAACCTTTTTTTATTTTCATAATATTCTCCTTTATATAGGAAATCGTCAAATATATTATATACTAAAATTTATTTTTAATCAATAGTTTTAAACTTTATCTTAAAATTTTATTGAAAAGTAGCCTATAAGTTGATTATTTGCAGTTTACACTCTATCGTTTACAGAATTTTGCGGTTTTCCGTTCAAAAAAGCAAGGGCGTTTTGGCGCGCAACGGTTAAAAGCCTTTTCCTCGCTTCAACGGTAGTCCAAGCGATATGCGGTGTTATAATGCAGTTAGAAAGGTTATAAAGCGGGCAGGTTTTATCCATAGGCTCTTTTACTAAAACGTCGAGCGCAGCGCCTGCGATTTTACCGCTTTTTAAAGCGGTTGCAAGGGCGTTTTCGTCGATAACCCCACCCCTTGACGTGTTTATTAAAAACGCAGTCGGCTTCATAAGCGAAAGAGTAGTTTCGTTTATAAGATTTTCCGTTTGTTTATTTAACGGGCAATGAATCGTTAAAAAGTCGGAAGTTTTAAAAAGTTCTTCTTTACTTACCAAAGTTACGCCTTGTACGGCTTTTGCAGTTCTCGTATAAGCGATAACTTTCATATTAAAAGCGTTTGCAATTTTAGCAACCTTTTCGCCTATTTCGCCAAGCCCGAAAATACCTAAAATCTTTCCTTCAAGTTCTGAAAATTTATAGGGAAAGTAAGAAAAGGTTGAACTTTCTATCCATTTTCCTTTATGTGTGGATTGATTGTATTTTGAAAGGCTCGACGCAAGTTCTAAAATAAACGAAAAAGTAAGTTGGGCAACCGAAGCCGTTGAATATGACGGCACGTTGCAAACGGTTATACCGCGTTTGTTTGCTTCAATTAAATCTACGTTGTTAAAGCCTGTTGCGAATATGCCGATATATTTAAGTTTTTTAGACGCGTCGAAAAGTTCTTTATCGTATTTTGTCTTATTTATAAGCACCATTTCGGCGTCTTTTACGGCGTCTTTTAATTCTTCGCCTTTTATCGAATTGAAAAATTCAACGTCGCCAAGCGAATAAAACGGAGTGAAATCCATATCGCCATTAGTCAGCGTATCTTTTTCTAAAATTACAACTTTTGCCATAAATGCACCTATAAGTTGATTATTTGATAAAATTACCAGTCTTGTCTGTCGCTTATTTTAATATCGTCGTAATAGTCGAAATATCTGCGCTTAAAATCTTCGTTTGAAGATTTTTTCTTTTTTGGGGGTTCAACTTTTTTTACGGGCTTTTTTTCCGTAGTTTTATTTTTGTTTTCTTGATTTTCCATATTTTACCCCTTTGCAAGTCGTAAATAAACCATTAAAACTGCGATATCGGCGGGGTTTACACCCGAAATTCTCGACGCTTGTCCTAAATTTTCAGGCATAATTTTAGCGAGTTTTTCTTGCGCTTCAAGCCTTAATCCCGAAATCTTATAGTAATCTATATCCTTTGGAATTTTCTTTTCGTCGAGTTTTTTAGCCTTTTCGATTTGTTCAAGACCTTTTTTAAGGTATCCTTCGTATTTAGCGTCCGTTTCAACTCTTTCCAAAATATCGTAAGGGTAGTCTTTGAAAAGGTCGAAATATTCCATAATATCTTCAAGCGATATATTTCTCTTTATCATATCCCTAACCGAAAGACCGCCGTAAACGTCGCCCGTAGACTTGCTTTTAATAAATTCAGCCGTTTGTTTTGGGGAAAAGTTTACCGAAATTTCTTGGTTGAGTTTTTGAATTTGCTCTTGTCTTTGTAAAAATTTAGCGTATCTTTCGTCAGAAACAAGCCCTATATCCCTGCCTATTTGGGTAAGTCGGCTATCCGCGTTGTCTTGACGTAAGAAAATTCTATATTCGGCTCTCGACGTCATCATTCTATACGGTTCGTCCGTGCCTTTGGTTACTAAATCGTCAATGAGTACCCCAATATACGCTTGGTCGCGAGAGAGTACGAGCGGTTCTTTACCGCGCATATAGTTAGACGCGTTTATGCCTGCCATAAGTCCTTGCGCCGCCGCTTCTTCGTAACCGCTCGTTCCGTTGATTTGTCCTGCCGTAAAAAGACCTTTGACCTTTTTAAATTCAAGGCTCGGCTTTAAATCTAAACTGTCGATACAATCGTATTCGATAGCGTAAGCAAAGCGCATAATTTTACAGTTTTCTAACCCTTTAATCGACCTATACATTGCTATTTGCACGTCGTGGGGCATAGAAGTCGACATGCCTTGAACGTAAATTTCGTTGGTGTCAGCCCCCTCGGGTTCTAAAAAGATTTGATGTCTGTCCTTGTCTTTAAACCTTACGACTTTGGTTTCGATAGACGGACAATATCTCGGACCTGCGCTCAAAATATTTCCGTTGTAAAGGGGAGAGCGCTCTAAATTGTCAAGTATGATTTTGTGTGTGTTTTCGTTTGTGTAAGTAATATAACAAGGCTCTTGTTTTTCGGGTATTCCGTCTGTCATAAACGAAAACGGATAAACCTTGGTTTCGCCTTCTTGAGTTTCAAGTTTAGAAAAATCAATGGAATTTCTATCAAGTCTTGCAGGCGTTCCCGTTTTAAATCTTCTAACGGTAAAGCCAAGTTCCATTAAATTTGCTGTAAGAGCGTTCGCAGGAGAAAAACCAGAAGGTCCTTCGTCTTTTACCCACTCGCCGGCAATTACGCGACTGTTTAGGTAAACGCCCGTGGCAACTACGACGGTTTTACAAGGAATAACGCAGTTAAAAGAAGTTTCCACTCCCGTTACTTTTCCGCCGTCGGTTAAAATTTTAGTCGCTTCGCATTGAATAAGCCTTATATTCGGCGTGTTTTCAAGCGTTTTTTTCATAATTTTTTGATACGCGTACTTGTCCGACTGCGAACGGAGCGACTGAACGGCAGAGCCTTTACCCCTGTTGAGCATTTTTATTTGGAGCATTGCCTTGTCCGCGTTTATGCCCATTTCACCGCCCAAAGCGTCGACTTCTCTAACTAAATGACCTTTTGCAGTTCCCCCGATTGACGGGTTGCACGCCATATACGCGATATTGTCAAGGTTTACGGTAAGTAGAGCGGTTTTATGTCCAAGCCTTGCAAGCGCCAAAGCCGATTCTACCCCCGCATGCCCCGCGCCGATTACTACGGCGTCAAAATTTTCTTCTAAATAAAGTGCCATAATTATTTCTTTAAAATAAGGTTTTTAAGGTCTTTTACTTCTGTTTGAATACGCTGATTTTCTTTGATAAGTTCTGCAATTTTATCTCTTGCGTGAATAATAGTAGTATAGTCCCTTCCGCCTAAAGCCTGACCTATCGTAACGAGCGGAATAGAGAGCATTTCAGTCATAAGATAAGCGCAAATTTGTCTTGGCTCAACTATGTCTTTATTTCTCTTTTTGCCCGTTAAATCGCTCCTTTGAATTTTATAAAAAGAGCAAACGGCTTCAATAATCGTATCGGTTGTAACGATTTCTTCTTTGCGGTCTCCGCCAACGCTTTCTGAAATTGCTTCTTTTGCAAGGTCGATAGAAATGGGGCGTTCGTGAAGCATTGACGCAAAAATTACTTTGTTTAACATTCCTTCAAGAGAACGAACGTCGCTATCGGACTGTTCGGCAAGGAAAAGGGCTACGTCGAGATTTAAAACGTACTTTCTCATCTCTGCCTTTTTTTGCAAAATGGCGATTTTCGTTTCAATATCGGGCGGAAGAACTTGCGCCATTAAACCGCCTTCAAATCTCGTTTTTAACCTATCCGATAAAAGTTCGATTTCCTTTGGATGACAGTCTGCGGATAAAACTATCTGTTTGTTTTGACCGTAAAGTTCGTTAAAGGTGTGGAAAAATTCTTCTTGAGTAGATTGCTTTTTAGCCAAAAACTGAACGTCGTCAATAATTAAAACGTCCACGTTTCTATATTTATTCCTAAAATCCATACCTTCTTGCGAATACGCTTTACCCTGACGGAGATTAGTTATAAGGTCGCTCGCAAACTTTTCGCAAGTAGCGTACAAAACGTTGAGAAGGGGGTTGTTGAGTTTTATGTAGTTTGCGATTGCGTGCATCATGTGCGTTTTGCCAAGCCCCGCGCCACCGTAGATAAAAAGTGGGTTATAACTGTTTCCGGGGTTTTCGGCAACTGCTTTCGCCGCAGCGTAAAGGTAGCGGTTAGACGAGCCGACCACGAAGGAATCAAAAGTATATTTAGGGTTAATAGGGGTAGATTCAATTTCGTCCGACGGCGAAGCAAACCCCTTGCGCTTTAAGTAGTCAACCTTGCTGTCGCCAACGTAAAGTTCAATATCGGTAATACCCGTATTCGTTCTTTTAAGCGCTTCGCGAATTTTATCGTGAAGTCTGGTTGCGACTTCCGACGCGAACGTTTCGGATACGGTTGCCAAAATAAGTTTAGTTCCAACGACGTCAATAGGTTTTAAATTGACTATGTAAGTGTTGTAAGATATAGGACTTACCGAAACTTGAAGTTCTCTTAAAGCCATGTCCCAATAAAGTTTGTAACTTTCCATTGTTCCCCCTTTTTCAGCAATTGTATTTGCCGACTCGGTTTTATCGTGTGAGTATTTATCTTTTGCGGTAAAATGAGTAAATTAACAATCGAAAAATAAAAATTTAAACAACTTCAAAGCCCAAAAACACTTTACTATTTTTACCGCGTTATATATAATTATATATAAGGTTTCTTTCGGCGACGTTTTTTTGTCGCTTATAAAAAACGCGTGGTTATTGTATTATACTATAACGAATAAAAAAAATCAATCAAATTAAAGCAAGGCGAATAAATGCTTATAAAAAATCTTGAACTTACCAACTTCAGAAATTACTCTTTTGCTCGGTTTGAGTATTCGGACGGGGTAAATATAGTCAGCGGAGGCAACGCGCAAGGCAAAACTAACTCTGCGGAGGCTATATTTTTTCTATGCACGGGTTATTCGCCGAGAGCGGTAAGAGAAAAACAAGTTATAAAGCACGACGAGAATTTTGCAAAAATCAAGGGCGTAGCGTCGTCAAATTACGGCGACGTGTCCGTTAGCATTGATTTTTTTGCCGATAAGAACAAAATAATTAAGGTAAACGAAGTTCCCGTAGGGAAAATAGGCGAACTTTTAGGCAATATAAATTCGGTATTTTTTAACCCGGGCGAACTTAAACTTATCCAAGAAGCCCCCGAAGACAGAAGAAGGTTTTTAGATGTTTCGCTCTCGCAAATTTCAAAAGGGTATTTTTACGCTTTACAAACCTACAAAAAGATTTTGTCGCAAAGAAACAACCTTTTAAAAAGCGAAGATAGGGAACTTATTTTAGACACTTTGCCCGTTTGGGATATAAGTCTTGCAAAGGCGGGCGCTAAAATTATTTTCGAGCGTAACGTGTATATAAAATTACTTTCTCCGTTCGCAGGTTTTTGCCACGAAGAAGTTACGGGCGGTGGAGAAGTCCTTACGGTAAAGGGCGACTATAAGTACGAAGGAACGGAAGACGATATTTATATTCAGTTTTTGTCCGCTTTAAGTGAAAAAACTGAAAAGGATATCGAAACGGGCTATACGACGGTAGGTCCGCACCGCGACGATTTAAAGATAAAAGTAAACGGCGTTGACGTAAGGGCGTACGGCTCGCAAGGTCAACAAAGAACGGCGTCTATCGCCTTAAAACTTGCCGAAACGGAGATTTTTAGGGAAAAATTCGGCGAGTATCCCGTGCTTATTTTAGACGACGCTATGAGCGAACTCGACAAAAAAAGACGGGCAAGACTTATAGATTACGTCAAAAAAATGCAAACGATTATAACCTGTACCGAGCCGGAGTGCGTACCAAACTACCAAAATTATAATAATATAGAAGTAGAAGATGGAAAGATATTATGACGCTTGTCGAAATTGAACGTACGCTTGGTAAAACCCCTATAAAAAGACTTGGAGATACAAACCTTTTCGTAAAACTTGAAAGTTGCAACTTGGCAGGTAGCATAAAAGATAGAACGGCGTTTTTTATGATAAGGGGCGCTATCGAAAAAGGGTTGATTTATAGCGGTGGAACTTTTATCGAGCCAACGAGCGGTAACACGGGTATAGGGATTGCTTATATTTGTCAAAAACTTGGCTATAAGTCGATTATCGTTATGCCGAAAGGCGTTACAAGCGAGAGAATAAGGCTAATCGAGTCGTTAGGCGGGCGCGTTGAAATAAGCGACGGCGACGGAATTAAAGGCGCGATTTCCGTAGCCGAAAAGTTAAATAAAGAGATTGAAAATTCAGTAATATTAGGTCAGTTTAAAAATCAAGACAATCCGCTCGCGCACGAAAAAACAACCGCTCCCGAAATAGATAGGTATTTTAAAGGCGATATAGATATAATTATTGCAGGCGTAGGAACGGGCGGAACGATAACGGGGCTCGGTAGATATTTTAAAAAACAAAGCAAAAATAAGATGATAATCGGCGTAACCGCCGAAGGATCGGCAATAGTAAATAACGGCGTTGGCGTAAACCATAAAATTTTTGGAATAGGCTCTAATATAATTCCACAGGTTTTAGATAGGAGCGTAGTGGATATGATTTTGCCCGTTTCCGAAGAAGAAACGTATTCTTCGGTAAAAGAAATCTACCAAAAATACGGGTTAAAACTCGGCGTTTCGTCGGGCGCGTGTTACGCTATTGCAAAAAAGGTGGAAATAGTATATCCAAAGAGAAAAATAATTTTTATATCGGCAGATGGTGAAGATAGATATTCGTCGCTAAACTTGTATAACTGAATAACCGTAAAGTCGTTTAAAAAAGGTAAACCTTCTCAGCCTCAACGAGAAGCCTTAAAAGTTGATAAATTTTACTAAAAAGGAGCAATATATAATGAGTTCTTGTAATCACGATTGTTCTTCGTGCAAAGAAAAATGTGACAAAAGTCAGTTTATGGCAACGCCTAAACCGACGACTAAAATCGGCAAAATGATAGCAGTCGTTAGCGGAAAGGGTGGCGTAGGCAAATCAATGGTTACCGACCTTTTGGCAGTCGGTACGCTTAGAAAGGGCTATAAGGTAGCCGTGTTGGACGCGGATATTACAGGTCCGTCCGTACCGAAAGCGTTTGGTATAACCGAAAAGGCTTACGGAAATGAAGACGGTACGACTATTTATCCCGTATTATCAAGTCAAGGCGTAAAACTTATGTCTATGAACCTTTTGCTTGACGACGAAAATTCACCCGTCGTTTGGCGCGGTCCGGTTATAAGCGGAGCGGTTAAGCAGTTTTATACCGACGTAGAGTGGGGAGAAGTAGACTATATGTACGTGGACATGCCTCCGGGAACGGGCGATGTTCCGCTTACCGTTTTTCAATCTCTCCCGATAGATGGAATCGTGGTAGTTACAACACCGCAAGATTTGGTTTCTATGATAGTTGAAAAGGCGGTAAAAATGGCGGAACTTATGGGCGTAAAGATAGTGGGGCTTATCGAAAATATGAGTTATATCGCTTGTCCTTGTTGCGGAGAAAAGATTTATCCTTACGGCAAGAGCAAATTAGAAGCGGTAGCGTCGAAGTATTCTTTACCTATTTTAGGTAGACTTGCCATTGACGAAAACTTATCTAAATCCGTCGACGAAGGAAAAATTGAAGAAATTTCGGGCGAGCCTTTAGATGACGCGATAACGGTAATAACTGCCGTTTAATCGACTTATGGGCAGGGTTTTTAAAATTTCAAGCAAAGTTTTAACCGTCTTGTTTACAATTTCGGTATTTTTTATAACGGGATTTATCGCAATAATGATACCGTCAAATAGCAAGGCGTTTTACCGATGGCAATTTCAAAAAGAAGACGATTACGGCTACACGGCGCTTGAATACGTAAAGTTAGAAAGGGCTTATGCAACCGACCTATCTACGATAGAGTATTTAAGCGAATTAGACCAAGACGGGCTCGTTGAACTAATGATGCATACAATGCGCTATTGTCTGTTTTTAGAAGACGATTTAAACCCCGAAGTAAACGGTGAAAAAATCAATCTCTTCCGTCAAGACGAAATAAGTCATATGAAAGACGTAAAAGGGATTTTCGGCGGAGGGGTAGTTCTCGTTGTACTATCGCTAATAGTCGTTGCGGTAAGTATTCCGCTCGGGCTTGTTAAAAAGAGAGGTTATTACGAAAATTGCCGAAAAGTTCCGCTATATACGATAATAGGCATAGGTTGTTTTTTCGTGATAGTGGGGCTTTTTGCCATATTTGCATTTGACTTTGCTTTTGAAATTTTTCACAGAATATTTTTTAGTGGAAATTACGCGTTTGAAAACGGCGTGATGATAGGTATGATAGGCGGAATTTTTTACGATTTAGCGCCTATTATAATAGGCTTATGGCTTGTCCTTTTCGGCGGTTTTTCAGTCGGGCTTTACTACTACCACAAATGGCTAAAGAAAATTTTTGAGTAAAAAACCGCGCCCTACTGCAGTTGCAGTAGGGCGCTAATCATTATACATATAACGTAGTTACGCCCCGTTGCGAAAGACAACGGGGCGTAAATTATATAAAGCGTATTTATCAATAATATATAGTGGGCGACTGAAATTTCAGTCGCCCACCATTTTTAAGCCAAAGGCTAATTATTACTTGTTAGCAAGTCTTTTATAAGAGTTAAGTCTTGCGGTGTTTTCTTCTTCAGCAGTTTCAAAGAGTCTTTCAGCAAGTTCAGGTTGAGATTTCTTTAAGGTTGCGTATCTGTTTTCGCCAAGAAGGAAATCTTTGTAACTTGCAGTAGGATCTTTACTGTCTAAAGTGAACGGATTTACGTCTGTGCCAACTTTATCAGGGTTGTATCTGTAAAGGTGCCAGTAACCTGCGTCAACGGCTCTCTTACCTTCAAGTTGAGATTGACTCATCTTGATACCGTGGTTGATACATGGAGCGTAGCAGATAAGAAGTGAAGGTCCGTCGTATGCTTCTGCTTCTACGATAGCGTTAAGGAATTGTTGCTTGTTAGCGCCCATAGAACATTGAGCAACGTAAACGTAACCGTAACTCATAGCCATCATACCAAGGTCCTTTTTCTTAACTCTCTTACCGCCTGCAGCGAATTTAGCAACAGAACCGGTAGGAGTAGACTTACTTGCTTGTCCACCCGTGTTAGAGTAAACTTCGGTATCTACGACTAAAACGTTAACGTCTTCGCCCATAGCGAGAACGTGGTCAAGACCGCCGTAACCGATATCGTAAGCCCAACCGTCGCCACCGATAATCCAGATAGACTTCTTAATTACGCAGTCAAGGCTCTTTTCAACTTCTTTAAGGAGTTCTTTAAGTTCGCCCTTGTTATTCTTAATAGCAGATGGGAGAGCAATTTCCAAAGTCTTAGCAACTTGCTTGGTGATGTCTGCGCTCTTTTTATTGTCAAGCCAAAGTTTGAACGCTTCGCCAACTCTACCGCGGAGATTAAGTTCAAGCGCCCTTCTCATCATGTCGGCAAGTTTTGCCCTTCTTTGAGTGTAAGCAAGGTTAAATCCGTAACCGTATTCAGCGTTGTCTTCAAACAAACTGTTAGCCCAAGCAGGACCTTTACCTTCAGCGTTCTTGGTGTATGGACAAGTTGGAGAAGAACCGCCGTAGATTGAAGAACATCCAGTTGCGTTAGCAACTACCATTCTGTCGCCGAAAAGTTGAGTAATAACTTTAATATATGGAGTTTCGCCACAGCCTGCGCATGCGCCCGAGAACTCGAAAAGAGGCTTGTTAAATTGAGAACCCTTAACGGTAGTAGGTTTGAAGTTAGCGGAAGTGTCAACTGCAGGAACGGTTTCGCTGAATTCGTAGTTTACGGTCTCGTCAGCAACAGCCGATTCTAAGGTAACCATAGTGATTGCTCTCTTGTCTTCCTTAGTAGGACATACGGTAGCGCACACTTCACAACCCATACAGTCGAGCGGACTAACTTGCATTCTGTATTCGTAACCCTTTAAACCGATAGCGGCTTTCGTAGTGAACGTTGCAGGTCTTTCGTCGCCTTCCTTAATAAGAACAGGACGGTAACAAGCGTGCGGACATACGAACGCGCATTGGTTACATTGAATACAGTTTTCAGCGTGCCAAGCAGGAATTTTAACTGCAACGCCACGTTTTTCAAATCTGGTAGTTCCAGTAGGAACAGAACCGTCGGCGTTGAACGCAGATGCAGGGAGTTTGTCGCCCTTTAAGGTAAGGATAGGATGAACTACCGTCTTAAAGTATTCGTCGTCTGCAACTTTTGCAGGATCAGCGCCGTCAGTAGCGGTAGCCCAGTCGGCAGGAACGGCGATTTCTTTAAGTTCAGAAGACGCCATATCAATAGCAGAGTAGTTCATGTTAACTACTGCGTCGCCTTTCTTTCCGTAAGATTTCTTAACGTATTGCTTCATCCAGTCTTCTGCTTCAGTGTAAGGCATAATTTCAGGGTTAATCTTGAAGAATGCCGCTTGCATGATAGCGTTTGTTCTTCCGCCAAGACCTATTCCTTGAGCAATTTTAATTGCGTCGATAACGTAGAGTTTAGCGTTCTTTTTAGCGAGCGCTTGTTTCATCGTTGCAGGAAGGTTTTTAGAAAGAGCGTCAACGGTATTCCATTCGCAGTTAAGAAGGAATTTACCGCCGTCTTTAAGGTCGGAAACCATATCGTATCTCGTTACGTACGAAGGTTGCGAACAAGCGATAAAGTCCGCAGCGTCGATAAGGTAAGAAGATTGGATAGGAGTTTTACCAAAACGAAGGTGAGAAACGGTGATACCACCAGACTTTTTAGAGTCGTAGAAGAAGTAGCCTTGAGCGTACATATCCGTGTGGTCGCCGATAATCTTAATAGAGTTCTTGTTAGCGCCAACCGTACCGTCAGAGCCAAGACCGTAGAACTTACAACTTACCGTGCCTTCCGGAGCGGCGTTGTATTGAGTGCTAAAGTCAAGAGAAGTGTTGGTTAAGTCGTCGTAAATACCAACGGTAAAGTGATTCTTTGGATTAGCAAGTTCAAGGTTTTTGTAAACTGCGTAAACCATTGATGGATTGAATTCTTTAGAACCAAGACCGTATCTACCGCCAACAACCTTAATCTTTTTCTTGCCTGCTTCCATTAAAGCGGTGCAAACGTCAAGATATAAAGGTTCGCCAAGTGAACCGGGTTCTTTAGTTCTGTCTAAAACGGCAATCTTCTTAACGGTCTTTGGAAGAGCCTTGATAAACGCCTTTTGAGCGAAAGGTCTGTAAAGTCTTACTTTAACAACGCCGACCTTGTGTCCTTCAGCGTTCATCTTGTTGATAGTTTCTTCGATAGCGTCAGCGCCACTACCCATAACTACGATTACGTTTTCAGCGTCAGGAGCGCCAACGTAGTCGAAAAGGTGATAACTTCTACCAGTTAAAGCAGAAACCTTATCCATCATCTTTTGAACGATAGCGGGAGTTGCTTCGTAGTATTTGTTAGCAGTTTCTCTGTTTTGGAAGTAAGTGTCGCTGTTTTGAGCCGTACCCTTTTGAATTGGGTGGTCTGGGTTAAGCGCTCTTGCTCTAAAATCTTCAACGTCTTTCATATCTACGAGTTTTCTCATATCTTCGTAGTCGATTGCTTCGATTTTAGAAACTTCGTGGCTCGTTCTAAAGCCGTCGAAGAAGTGAAGGAACGGAACTTTAGATTTTAAAGTTGCAAGGTGAGAAACGAGCGCTAAATCCATAACTTCTTGTACGGAGTTAGAAGCGATCATTGCAAAACCGGTTTGACGGCAAGCCATAACGTCTGAGTGGTCGCCGAAAATGTTAAGAGAGTGAGCGGCGAGAGCTCTTGCGCTTACGTGGAATACGCAAGGGAGAAGTTCGCCCGAGATTTTGTACATGTTAGGAATCATAAGGAGCAAGCCTTGAGAAGCCGTATAAGTTACGGTTAAAGCGCCTGCTGAAAGAGATCCGTGAACTGCGCCTGCAGCGCCTGCTTCAGATTGCATTTCTGCAAGTCTTAAAGTTTGACCGAACATATTAGTTCTGTTTGCAGTTGCCCATTCGTCTGCTACTTCTGCCATAGGAGAAGAGGGAGTGATCGGGTAAATTGCCGCTACTTCTGAGAACGCATATGCAACGTGGCTGGCAGCGGTATTACCGTCGATAGTCATTACCTTCATTTGAGTAACCTCCGTGTATAATAATAAATTTTTAATTAGTTAATGATTGCTACCGAATAAAAATTCCCGTAGAAATCAGGTTAAACCTTATCCATTATAAACTATAAACGTTTTTAAGTCAATAGTATTTTTAATTTTTTAGTAAAATTTATAATAAATTTTATTGTTATAGTGGCGACGAAACTAAAAATATTTCCAAAAAATAAACAGGGGGTAAAAATGCTTGTTAAAAAATAAGTTTTTGTGTTATAATAATCGGTATGCAGGCAATAGAGTTTAAAAACGTGAGTTTTTCTTATGGGGACGGCGATTCGCGTAAGGAAGTTTTAAAAGATTTTTCACTCACCATAAAAAAAGGCTCTTTCGTAGCGCTACTTGGTAGAAACGGTAGCGGTAAATCTACTTGCGCCAAACTTATCAACGGGCTTTTAATTCCAACGAGCGGAACGGTTACCGTTTTTGGTATGGATACCAAAGATAAGAGCAACTTGTTCGAGATAAGAAAGCGCGCGGGTATGGTTTTTCAAAATCCCGACAATCAGCAAATAGCGTCTATCGTTGAAGACGACGTTGCGTTTGGACCTGAAAATATAGGCGTTCCAAGAAAAGAGATTAAGGAGAGAATAGACTACGCTTTAAGCGTTACGGGTACGGAAGAATTCCGCCACAGCGAAGTGGCAAGGCTTTCGGGCGGTCAAAAACAAAGGGTGGCGATAGCCGGCGCGATAGCCCTTTTACCCGAAATTTTGATTTTGGACGAATCTACTTCAATGCTCGATCCAAAGGGCAGAAAAGAAGTAATGGAAGTCGTTAGAACTTTAAATCGCGAAAAAGGTATGACCGTTATCGACATAACTCACTATATGGACGAAGCGGTAGAAGCCGACGAAATTTGTATTATGGATAACGGCGTTATAACCGCGCAAGGAACGCCAAACCAAGTTTTTGCCCAAAAAGAATTGATAGCGAAATGCGGTCTTGAACTTCCCGTATCTGCAAAAATAGCCGAAAAACTTAAATCGGCGGGGCTACCTTTGCCCGAAGGAATACTGACAAAGGAGGCTCTTTCGGATAAGTTATGCGAATTGTTGCGGAAAATTTAAGTTTTACTTACAATAAAAAAAGCAAGTTTAAAGTCGACGCGTTAGCAGGCGTTACGTTAACCATAGAAGAAGACAGTTTCTTTGGTATAATAGGACACACGGGTAGCGGAAAATCGACTTTTATTCAGCATTTAAACGGGCTTATTCCCGTAGAAAAAGGCTCGCTTACCGTTGGTGATATAAACCTTGCGGATAAGTCTAAAATCGTAAAAAAGAGATATAAAGAACTTCGTTCAAAGGTCGGTATGGTTTTTCAATATCCCGAATACCAACTCTTTGCCGAAACCGTTTACGAAGACGTTGCATTTGGCTTTAGAAATTTCTTTCCAGACGCAAGTAAGGAAGAAGAAAAGAAAGCCGTTTTTCAAACACTCGCGCTTATGGGGCTTGGGGCTGAATATATCAATCAATCTCCGCTCGATTTGTCAGGCGGACAAAAGCGTAGGGTAGCGATAGCGGGTGTTTTAGTTACCAAACCCGAAATTTTGGTGTTAGACGAGCCTGTCGCAGGGCTTGACCCCGTAGGTAAAAACGAACTTATGAAAACGCTTCGCGTTTTGCTCGATAACGGCGTTGTAAAAACGGTAATCGTCGTTTCTCACGATATGGACGAAGTGTGCGAAAATTGCGATAGCGTAGCCGTTTTTTCGGAAGGACGAGTAGTTTTATCGGGTAGTCCGAAAGAAGTTTTTAAAAATTCCAAAGAGATGAGCGAACTTCGCTTGGGAGTTCCCGTAACGGGATATTTAAAAGACGAACTGTCAAAAATGGGCGTTGAAATAGACGTCGATTTTACAAGGGACGACTTTGTAGAAAAAGTAGTAGAATATTATAAAAATATCAAATAAACGACCTATAGCCCCATTTTTAAGTGGCTATATAATAAAGCCTAAGGAAAAGAATATGCTTTCAGAAGTAACTTTTGGACAGTATTATCCGTCAAAGTCTTTCGTTCATAGGTTAGACCCAAGGGTTAAAATACTGCTTTTAATTGCATATATAGTAATGATTTTCACAGCCCAAAATTTTCTTGGGCTTATTGCGTCGTTACTCTTTTTAAGCCTGACTATAATTTTTTCGGGCGTGCCGATAGGCTCGGTGTTAAAAAGCATAAAAGCAATTTTGTTTTTAGTAATTTTTACCGCCATACTTAATATTTTGTTTTATTCGCCGAAACAAGGCGATACTCATTTGTTTTGGGTTGTTTACGTCGAAGGTTTAATTTCGGCAGGGTTTTTAGCCCTTAGACTTATTTCGCTCGTTATGGGCAGTTCGATTTTGACCTTAACTACGACGCCCGTGAGTTTAACCGACGGTATAGAAAGTTTACTTTCGCCTTTAAAACTCGTTAAATTTCCCGTACACGATTTGGCTCTTATAATGTCGATTGCGCTCCGCTCAATTCCAACCTTAGCAAATGAAACGGAAAGAATAATAAACGCTCAAAAGGCAAGGGGAGCGGACTTTGATAGCGGTAATATAATAAAGAAAGCAAAGGCTTTAGTGCCCGTTTTAATTCCGCTACTTATAAGCGCGTTCCGTCGTGGCGACGAACTTGGCGACGCTATGGACGCAAGGTGTTATTCGGGAAGTAAAGTTAGAACTAAATACAAAAAACTTACTTTGTCGGTAAGAGATTTGATTGCTTTTTTAGTAACCGTAGTTGCTTTTGCAGGCGTAATTTTACTTAATATTTACGAGTTAAACGTGTTGGCTTATTTTGCTAAAATATGGGGATAATCGACTTATATGCGTATTTTTATAAAAATTGAGTATGACGGAACTAATTACTGCGGTTGGCAAATTCAACCGAACGGAATTAGCGTACAGCAAAAAATTGAAAACGCGGTTTTGCTCCTTACGGGCGAGAACGTTTCGGTCGTGGGTAGCGGAAGAACGGACAGCGGTGTTCACGCTCTTGGACAAGTTGCGCATTTTGATACCGAAAGCAATATTCCTCCGTCAAGATTTTCGTCTGCGCTCAATCAGTTTTTGCCCGACGATATAAAGGTGATGGAAAGTTATCAAGTCGATAGCGATATGCACGCGAGATTTTCCGCAAAGCACAAGACTTATCAGTATAGAATTTATATTTCAAAGCATCCTCGTCCGCTTATGGATAGATATTCGGCAAGGGTAGAATTTCCGCTCGATATATCGGCAATGCAAAAGGCGAGCCAAAAGTTTGTTGGAAAACACGATTTCGCATGTTTTTTGGCGTCGGGTTCGGAAGTTAAGGACACGGTGCGAGAAATTTATTTTTCAAAGGTTGAAAAAATAGGCGAAGAAATACTTTTTACCGTATGCGGAAACGGATTTTTATATAATATGGTGCGCATAATGGCGGGAACGCTCGTTAAAGTAGGCGCAGGGAAATTGTCCCCCGACGATATTGATCAAATTTTAATTTCGGGAGATAGAAAAAAGGCGGGAATTACGATGCAAGCGCAAGGCTTGACTCTCGTTAGTGTAGATTACGAATAACCTCGCGCGGACGAATTATATAATAAAATTTAAAAAAGCGTGGAAAAACGCTTGACAAACCGTTTGTAATTTAATAAAATATTTTGGCGATTATAAGGAAACGTACGCTTGACGAACTAGCCCCTCAATACAGCGACGAAACCTTTATATAAATTATTTAAATAAAAATTTGGAGAATTATCATGAAGAGTTTTATGGCTAAGAGCCACGAAGTAAAAAGAGAATGGTTCGTAGTTGACGCTTCTGGGATGACTCTTGGTAGACTTGCATCTCAAGTTGCTACCGTTTTAAGAGGTAAGCATAAGCCTACTTTCACCCCAAACGTTGACACAGGCGATTTCGTTATAGTATTAAACAGCGACAAGGTAGTTTTAACTGGTAAGAAACTTGAACAAAAGATGTACACTTATCACACCGGTTATATCGGCGGACTTAAGCAAACCCCATACAAAGATATGATGGCTAAAAAGTCTGACGTAGTTGTTTACGAAGCAATCAAAGGTATGCTTCCAAAGAACAGCCTTGGCAGACAAATGTTAACTAAACTTAGAGTATACAAAGGCGCTGAGCACAATCATCAAGCTCAACAACCTAAAGTATTAGAACTCAGCAAGTAATCGGAGGAATAGAGTATTATGGCAAAAGTATCTGTTAAAAAGAAACTTCAATACTGGGGAACTGGTAGAAGAAAGAGCGCTGTTGCACGTGTAAGACTTATCCCCGGTGGCAACGGAGCAATCACTATCAACGATAGAAGTATCGACGAATATTGCGATCTCGACACTTTAAAACTTATTATCCGTCAACCACTTGTTCTCACCGAAACTGAAAGCAAGTATGACGTATTCGTAAACGTTAAGGGCGGTGGTTTCACCGGTCAAGCAGGCGCAATCCGTCACGGTATTGCAAGAGCGCTTATCGTTGCAGAACCTGAACTTCGTTCGGCTCTTAAGGCTGCTGGATATCTTACGAGAGATCCAAGAATGAAGGAAAGAAAGAAGTACGGCTTAAAGAAAGCAAGACGTGCTCCACAATTCTCAAAGAGATAATTTCATATTATTTCAAAACTTACAGCGACTGTTTTTTCAGTCGCTGTTTTTTTGTCTTTACCACGTTCGCTGGAAAAAGTTATTTGCTACGCAATATTAGTTTTTTATAGGTTAAAGCGAATTTAATTGTTAATGAGCCGTAAAGCGATTGTTTTTTTGTTGCTTTTCGGCTTTTTTGTGCTATAATAAGGTAAAAATTGAAATTAGGGGGTAATATGGCAAATTTAATAGTAATATGCGGACCGCAAGCGGTAGGTAAAATGACCGTTGCGGAAAGCGTAAGAGATAAACTTAAATATAATCTAATGATAAATCACGACAGTATTGAAGTTTCGGACAAAATCTTTGGCTTTGCTACCCCTGCGCAAAAAGAGTTTAATGCAATTTTTAGAGAAAAAGCCTTTGAAATAGCGATAAAACATAACGTTGATTTATTATTTACTTACGTTTGCGCGTTCGACGTTCCAAAAGAACGCGAATATTTAACAAAACTTGCTAACGCGTTTGAAAATAGCGGTGGAAATTTCTATTTTGTTGAACTCTACGCCGATATTGAAACCCGACTTGCAAGAAACGAAACGCAACACCGTTTGGACAGAAAACCGTCTAAGAAAAACGTAGAGTGGAGTAAGGCAAATCTTTTAAAGGATGCCCAAAGGTATAGGCTCAATTCATTACCCGACGAGACTTGGTTTGCAAATCATCTTAAAATTGACAATACAAAATTAAGCCCAAACGAAGTTGCGGATATTATTATCACTACTTTCAAACTCGTTGCAAACGATAAAAAAGAGAGTGAATATCGTTTTGGAGAATAAAGTTTTGAGGGAGGATTTATGAACGCTGAGTTTAAAATAGACGGAAAAATAATAGAAACGGAAAGACTTATACTTCGCCCCTTTAGACAGAGTGATTTAGAAGACTTTTATAACTATGCTAAAGTTGACGGCGTGGGAGAAATGGCAGGGTGGCGACATCACGAAAATAGGCAAAAAACGCAACAAATTTTGGATAATTTTATAAATGAAGATAAAACTTTTGCTATTTTTTATAAAAAAGACGGTAAACTAATAGGCTCGCTTGGCGTGGAAAAATATGGAAAGGAAGAAGTTTTAAGCGAGTTTTTCGACTATCAAGGCAGAGAAATCGGCTACGTTTTATCTAAAGATTACTGGGGAAAGGGTATTATGCCCGAAGCCGTAACTGCAGTAATAAACTATCTTTTTAACGAGCAAAATTTAGACTTTTTACTTTGCGGTTATTATGATTTTAACGTTCAGTCAAAAAGAGTGCAAGAAAAGTGCGGGTTTAAACCGTATAGGAAACTCGTTATGGATACAAGGCTCGGTACTAAAGAGCAGGGTACTTTAAATTTGCTTGCAAACCCAAATAAAAATATTACTTTCAAATTTTCTCATCCCGAAACCTTAATTTACGGTAATTAAACAAGAAAATGCAAAATTCTACTAACGGTAGAGTAAAATCTCTCCAAACTCAACCGTTGGTGCGTGGTTTTTTAAGATAAATTCGGCTATAATGAAAGCAGGAGGTGGCAAATGGACCAAATAAAAATAGGCAAATTTATTGCCGAAAGAAGAAAAGCCGAAAATTTAACGCAAAATCGGCTGGCTGAAATTTTAGGCGTAACAGATAGGGCGGTTTCTAAATGGGAAAACGGTAGGTCTATGCCCGATTCGTCCATTATGCTTGAATTATGCCAAATTTTAAAAATATCGGTTACCGAACTACTTAAAGGAGAGAAAATTTCAATGAAAGAAAGAGACGAAAAATTAGAACAAACCCTACTTGAAACTATAAAACAAAAAGAAGACGCGGACAAAAGACTACTTACCATAGAGATTGTTTTGGGTGTAACGCTTGTATGTATAATGCTTGCAGTATGTATGATTGCCGCGTACGCTCAAATAGAAGACTGGCTTAGAATAACGCTTATTATAATAGCAATCGCGCCGATTTTAATAGCAACGCCGTTTATGATAAAAATTGAACAAACGGCAGGTTATTATCATTGCGAAAAATGTGGTCATAAATACGTGCCTAAATATAAAAGCGTGTTTATGGCTATGCATATGGGTAGAACTCGGTATATGAAATGCCCTAAATGCGAAAAACGCTCTTGGCAAAAGAAAGTCGTTTCAAAAGAAGATTGATTAAAAAGGCTCGAGTAAAATCTTTGAGATTTTGATCGAGCCTTTATTTGTAAATATCAGTTTTTTATTGCAAAGTAGTCGCGTTTAGTGTATAATAAAAGCATGAGATATGCAATAATTACAGACGTGCACGCAAACGTGTTCGCGCTCAAGGCTGTTTTAAAAGAGATTGACGAGTTAAACGTAGACAAAATAATTTGCCTTGGCGATATAGTAGGCGGTGGCGCATACCCCGACGAAACGGTACAACTTATTAAAAAGAGAAAAGATATTCTTTGCGTAAAAGGCAATCACGATATGTTTGCCACTTTAGATTTGAAAAAGTTACCGCCCGTGGACTCGCGAATAAAAATGTTCGCTTGGCAACAAAAAGTTTTAACAAAATCGGCAAAGGCTTTTTTAGAAAGTTTGCCACTCGTTTTAACTTTTGAAGATTGCGGTAAAAAAATCGTCGCTTTTCACTATCCAAAAAACGAAAGGGGTAGATTTAAAGATTTAATCTATCTTCCGTCTGACGACGAGGTAAGACAACTTTTCAAAGGTTTAGACGGAGATATTTTCCTTTTTGGGCACGAACATACAGGCTCTTTAACCGAACTTGACGGCAAATATTATCTCAATTTCGGAACTTTGGGAAATATGCTCGAAAAGGATTCCGCGCATTACGGAATTTTAGACGTAAGCGAAGAAAAGGTCGCCTATAAGTCGATTATCGCCCATTATGACGATAGTTTACCTCGCAGAAGAAAGGAGGAGATATACTCTCTTTTAGGGATAGAAATAAAATAAATTAGCAAGAACTAATCAAAATTAAAGGATACTTCAGTATCCTTTTTTTCTTTTGGCTCTATCACAACTCGTGACTGCTATTTAAAGGCTTATACACTTCGCAATACTAGTCTTTTTACGGCTTTTGCAATTCCTATTACTAGCAAGGTAATTCCCTTGCAAAAATCTCGTAAAAATCCCGTCTTGCTCGTATCTAACCCTTTAAATTTTATCAGTCGTACATTGTGACATAGCCATTCTTTTTTTCTGCGTTAAACAGTTTACAATAATTTTTATATTTGTTATACTTATTATTATAAGTAATAAAACTTTTTAGGAAGTGGAATATGGAAAACAGAATTGAACAGATTAAGAGAGATATAGCCGTCGAACTCGAAAGCGTAAACGACAGTAAGGCTTTATACGAACTTAAAACGAAGTACGTTTTAAATAAGGTGGGCATTATACCCGCTCTTATGAAAGAACTCGGCAAAGCCCCAAAAGAAGATAGACCAAGGCTCGGTCAAATTATCAACGCCTTAAAAGATTGGGCTAGCGAAGTTTTTGCCGAAAAGGAAAAGGGTATCGAAGAAGTTGAGAGAAAGGCTCGTTATCAAAAGGAAGCCGTAGATATTACTATGCCGTCTAAAAGGACTGAGGTCGGCACTTTGCATCCCGTAACGCTTATTAAAAACGAACTCGTCGACGTATTTGCGGGTATGGGCTTTAGAGTTGTAGAAACGAGAGAAATTGAAGACGATTTCCATAACTTTACCGCGCTTAACACTCCGCAAGAACACCCTGCGAGAGATAAGCAAGATACTTTCTACGTTTCCGACGACTTTATGCTTAGAACGCATACTTCGCCGGGACAAATTAGAAGTTTAACCACTATTAAACCGCCTTTTAAAGTGCTTATTCCGGGCAGAGTATACAGAGCCGACGACGACGCTACTCACTCGCCTATGTTTCATCAAATGGAAGGGCTCGTTATAGATAAAAATATCACTATGTGCGACCTTCAAGGTATGCTTGACGTACTCGTTAAAAAGATGTTCGGCGAAGAAACAAAAACGAGATTCCGTCCGTCGTTTTTCCCGTTCACCGAGCCGTCGGTTGAAGTTGACGTAAGTTGTTTTGAATGCGGTGGCAAGGGCTGTAAACTTTGCAAAGGCACGGGTTGGATTGAAATTCTCGGCGGAGGCATAGTAAATAGAAAAGTTTTAGAAAACTGTGGCGTAAATCCTGACGAATGGACGGGTTTTGCGTTCGGACTTGGCCTTGACCGTATTGCAATGCTTAAAAACGGGGTAAACAATATTCACATTTTATACGACGACGACGTAAGAGCGTTAAAGCAATTCAAGGATTAAGGGGGTAATAGACAATGTTAGCACCACTCAGTTGGCTTAAAGATTTCGTAGATATAGACGTAACCGTTGAAGAACTTGAAAAAAGGCTTTTCGACAGCGGTTTTGAAGTTGAACAAGTAATTGCTTACGGCGACAAACTCGACAAAGTCGTAACTTGTAAAATTTTAGAAATTACACAGCATCCAAACGCTGAAAAACTCCGCGTTTGCCAAGTTGACGCAGGTTCTTACGGCAAATTGCAAATTATAACCAACGCCCAAAACGTAAAGGTTGGCGATATCGTTCCCGTTGCCGTTGACGGAGCAACGCTTGCTACGGGCGATAGAATTTTTAACGGAAAACTTCGTGGGGAAGATTCTTTCGGTATGTTCTGCGGTGGAGAAGAAATCGGCATTACCGACGATTATTACGACGGCGCGTCGTCAGACGGCGTTCTCGTTTTCCACGACGATTTTCCACTCGGCGCAGAAGTTAGAGATTTATTAGGTCTTAAAGATTACGTCTTTGATATTTCCGTTTTGGCAAACAGGCCCGACTGTCAGTCGGTAGTCGGTATCGCAAGGGAAATCGCGTGCGCTTTAAACAAGCCGTTTAAAGAACCCGACCTTACTTTTAACGCCGTTAGCGGTAAATACGAAAATATTAAAGTAAGCATAAAAGATACCGAACTTTGTCCAAGATATATCGCTCATCTTATAAAGGACGTAAAGATTGAAAAATCGCCTAAATGGATGAGTCGTCGTCTTGCTCTTTGCGGTCTTAATTCGATAAATAATATCGTAGATATTACTAACTATGTTCTTCTCGAAATGGGACAACCTATGCACGCTTTCGATCTCGATAACGTTGAGAATAACGAAATAGTAGTAAGAAGGGCGGAAACTAACGAAAAAATCGTTACTTTAGACGAAAAAGAGTGTCTTTTAAACAGCGAAAATCTCCTTATTTGCGACGGTGTAAAACCGATAGGTCTTGCAGGTATTATGGGCGGACTTAACAGCGAAATTAAGGACGAAACAAACACCGTATTATTTGAATGCGCTAAATTCAAAAGAGATAATATTCGTCGTTCGGCGAGAACTTTGGGTAAAAGTAGCGATTCGTCAAAGAGATTTGAAAAGGGCGTAGACGAATATACAACTGAGCGAGCAATGAAAAGGGCTCTCCATCTTGTAGACTTATTAAAAGCGGGCGTCGTTACCGACGTTGACGTTGACTGTTCGGCGTTCAAAGAACAAGAGAATAGAGAAGTTAGCACTACTTTTGCAAAAATCAACGGCGTTTTGGGTATCGAAGTTCCAAAAGATACTATCGTTGATATTTTAACAAGACTCGGCTTTGGCGTTACGGTTGACGGGGATAATATTAAAACGGTTGCTCCGCCGTACCGTGAAGACGTTGAAGGTTATCCCGATCTTGCCGAAGAAGTTATTAGAACTTACGGCTACGAACATATCAAACCCACTCTTTTAAAAGACGCGGTAATTACCGCAGGTGGTTTTTCAAAAGAACAACAAAACGAATTAAAAGTCAAAAAGGCGCTCGTAAATTTAGGTTATAGCGAAGCAATGACTTTCTCGTTCTATTCTAAAAAGGACGTTTCAGCCCTTCATTTAAGCGAAGGCGACGATGAAGCGAACGCAATTATCATAGGAAATCCGATAAGCGACAACTACGAAGTTTTAAGAAGAACTCTCGTTCCGTCAATGCTTAAAGTCGTTTCTTCAAACGTTAAAAAAGGCAATATGCAAGGCAGAATATTTGAAATTGCCAAGGCGTTTATTCCAAAATCTCTCCCCGTTAGCGATTTCCCGATTGAAAAAAGACATTTGGCAATAGCAACCTTTGGCGGAGAAGACGATTTCTTTACCTTAAAAGGCGTTTTAGAAGAATTAGCAAGCGTATTTAGAGTAAATCTTGACTTGAACACGAGAGCCGAAAAGACTTATCTTCACCCCGGTATTTCGGCAAAGATAATAGTCGGCGGTCAAGAAATCGGCGCGTTCGGTCAAGTTTCATATGAAACGGCGGCGGAATTCGATATTGAAAACAAAGTTTTCGTTGCCGAACTCGATTACGACGCGTTAGCCGAATTTTTCACCGTACCGTTTAAGTATAAAAATCTTCCTAAATTTAAAAACGTTGAAAGAGATTTAGCGCTCGTGGCTGACGAAAAGGTAACTTGCGCCGAAATCGAAGCGGTAATAAAGTCGGCTTGCAAAAACAACGTTGAAAGCGTTAGACTTTTCGACGTTTACGTTGGCGAACAAGTAGGCGAAGGCAAAAAGAGTATGGCTTTCTCGGTAACTTTCAAAGCGGGCGAAGACAAACCGCTCGAAACTGCCGACGTCGACGGATTCGTTAAGAGAATACTCGGAAGTTTACAACATAGACTTGGCGTAAGCCTTAGATAACGATAAATAAAGCGCCGTAAACCTATTGCGGTTTACGGCGCGTAAGCGTAGATATCAATGTTTTTTCTTGTCGGACAGTTTGGTTTTGTTGCCGTTTTCGTCAACGACGTAAGTCGAATTGAGTGAAGAACGCAAATTTCCCACAACGCTGTCGATATATTCTCTGCGAAGTTTCGCCTGTTCGATTTTTTCTTCTTCGGTAAGACCTACTTCGCGAGATTTTTTGGCAAGATAATTTATTCTTTCAATGTTCGGCATATTATTTACTTCCTTAAATTAGTAAGTAAATTGTATCATTTAAGTCTATAAAAAGCAAGGGTTTAAAGGCTTTTAGGAGAAACGAATTATGAAACAGGGGCTTAAAAACAAACTTTTAGAGTATTTAATCATAGCCTTTTTATCTTTTTGTATGGCTGTGATTTACGAAATTCTCATTTTCCCCAACGCTTTCGCTCCTGCGGGGATAAACGGTTTGGCGACCATTATTCAACACGTTTTCGGCTTTTCAATCGGCTATATGTCGATTATCATCAATATACCGCTCCTTATAATTTCGTTTTTATGGGACGATAAAGATTTTGCAATCAAAACTCTTTGTTACGTTTTGATATTTTCACTATTTACCTTGATTATTAAAAACGGCGAAATCGTAGGCGGAGTTTGTGAAAACGGCGACGGGCAGGGAATTATTAGTCTTGAAAGTTTCGTTTATAAAAACTCGCCCGTAAGCACGATTTTAGCGCCTATCGTTTCGGGAGCGTTTAACGGGCTTATTTACGGCTTTTCAATAAGACGAAATTCGTGTACGGGCGGTACTGATATAGTTGCAAGACTCGTAAAGAAAAAACGCCCCGAACTCAATATAATGTGGCTTACTTTCGCTTTAAATAGCGTGGTTGCCGTTCTTTCGTATTTTGCATACGCAAAAGACGGAACTTTCGATTTAGAACCCGTTATACTTTGTCTTGCGTACTGTTTCGTGTCATCTAAAATGGGCGACTTTATTTTAAAGGGTTATAAAAACGCCTTAAAGTTTGAAGTCGTTACGTCGTATCCCGAAGAAATTTCAAGGGAAATAATACAAAAACTTAAACATAGCGCAACCGTCGTTCACGCGCAAGGTATGTACACGCACGAAGAAAAATCTTTGCTTATTTGCGTCATAAACAAGCATCAAATCGTCGATTTTGAAAACATAATAAAAAAATACGATGGCACTTTTGCCTACATATCGTCAGTAAACGAAACTGTTGGAAACTTTAAAACGATAAAGAACGGCAAAAAGGAGAAATAAGTGGGTTACGTTTTAATCACGGGCGCAACGGGTGGTCTTGGCAAAGAATTTTGCCGTCAACTGATAAATACCGACGACCTTTTTTTGACGGGAAGAACTCAAGAAAAACTGCTTGATTTGAAAGCCGAACTGTTAAAAATTAACCCAAGTCGTAAAATAGAAATTTACTCGGCGGACTTAACCGATTTTAATCAAAGGGAAGAACTGTTTTGTTATATTGACAAAGTGGGAATTAAGTTTTCGGGGCTTATAAACGTCGCTGGGGTTGACACCCAAAAAGAGTTTTTAAAATATACTCACGAGAAGATTGTTTTCCAAGTTAGAGTTAATTTAGAAGCGACTTTAGCGATAACTCACGCCGTTTTAAAAAGGCGTGAAAAAGACTTGAAAATTTTGACCGTTTCAAGCATTAGCGGAACTGTTCCTATGCCGTATTTTGCAATTTATTCGGCAACCAAAGCAAGCCTTATAAACTTTTTCGACGCGCTTAAAAGCGAAGTTAAAGACGCTAAAATTACCACTTTGTTGCCGGGCGCGATTCCGACGA
Source organism: Clostridia bacterium (assembly GCA_017453045.1). GTDB lineage: Bacteria > Bacillota > Clostridia > Christensenellales > Borkfalkiaceae > UBA10281. The sequence continues at coordinate 126,951 of JAFTKX010000056.1, forward strand.
GAGAAGATATAAAAAAGGATATACTTATTCAGGGTTGGACGGGAAAAGCGTCGGCAAAATCGCCTGAATACGTAGTTAAAAAGGGGCTTAAAGCCTTGAATAAAAACAAGCGGATTTGCGTACCGGGGGCGTTTAACAAATTTGTTTGTTTAATAGAAAAAATCACCCCGAGAAAGTTGAGAAACGCATATATCGCTAAAAAATGGAAAAATAAAGAAAAAGACGCTTTTTAGTATACGATAAGGAGAAAAATTATGAGTTATGCAGATCAGGTTTTTAAGCAAAACGTAAAGGACATTTTAGAAAACGGCGTTTGGGATACGGATAGAGAAGTTCGTCCAAGATGGCTTGACGGCACGCCCGCGCATACCGTTAAAAAGTTTTGTATCGTAAACCGTTACGATTTACAAAAAGAATTCCCGATAATGACTATCAGAAAGCAATATTTAAAGAGCGCTATTGACGAAATTCTTTGGATATGGCAAAAAAAGTCTAATAAAATAAGCGAACTTAACTCTCACGTTTGGGATAGTTGGGCAGGCGAAGACGGAACGATAGGCAAGGCTTACGGCTACCAACTCGGCGTTAAGCATCAGTATAAAGAAGGCGAATTCGACCAAGTTGATAGGGTTTTGTACGACTTAAAGCACAATCCTACTTCAAGAAGAATTATGACTAACATTTACACTTTTGCCGACCTTCACGAAATGAATTTATATCCTTGCGCGTACTCGATGACCTTTAACGTTTCGGGGGATAAGTTGAACGGAATACTTAATCAGCGTTCTAACGATATGGCGGTTGCGAACAATTGGAACGTTATGCAATACGCCGCGCTCCTGATGATGATTGCTCAAGTTTCGGGCTTAAAGGCGGGCGAACTCGTGCACGTTATTGCCGACGCGCACATCTACGATAGGCATATTCCTGCGGTAAAACAAATGCTTGAAAATCCCGAATATCCCGCTCCAAAACTTTGGATAAATCCCGAAGTGAAAAACTTTTACGATTTCACCGTAAACGATTTCAAACTCGAAGGCTACGAAGCCACTCCGCTTAAAGAAAAATTAGAGGTTGCAGTATGATAAGAGCGATAGTTGCCGTCGATAAAAAGTGGGGAATAGGCAAAAAGAACGACCTTTTGTTTAATCTTCCTTTAGATATGAAGTTTTTTAGGGAAACGACGCTTGGTTATACCGTTTGTATGGGTTATAACACCTTGCTTTCTTTCCCAAATTCCAAACCGCTTCCAAAGCGTAAAAATATCGTCCTTTGCGCTCAAGAAGTTGAAAGGGACGACGTCGTTATGGTTCACAGTTTAGACGAAATGCTTTCAAAAATTAAAGCCGAAAAAGACGTGTTTATAATCGGCGGAGCAATGTTTTATAGAACTATGCTTCCATATTGCGACGAGGTTTTGGTTACTAAAGTAGACGCGGACGGCGACGCTGAAGTTTTTTATGAAAATTTAGATTTACACCCCGATTTTAAATGCGTTTACGAAAGCGAAACTTTTGAAACCAACGGTTATAATATAAAATTTACAACCTATAAAAATCAAAACGTAAAGAGAATTTAAGTATGAGAATAGATTTTAGCGATATAAAAGAAGAAGTTATAGAAGGGTTTTGTGGCGGAAAAGGTACTATCGTTTTAAAAAAGACTACTAAAAAAGACGTTACTTTTATAAGCGCAAAGTTAAAGCCTAATTCGACCGTTGGCATGCATAAACACATGACCGATAGCGAAACTATTTACGTTTTATCAGGCAAAGGAAAGACGATTTGCGACGGTGAAACCGAAATGCTTAAAGCAGGCTCGGTTACGTTTTGTCCCGTAGGATATTCGCATTGTTTAATAAACGACGGAAACGAAGACCTTGAATTTATAGCCGTCGTTCCAAAACAAATTTAACAGTAAAAATTAGTAAAAGCCCGACTTTTCAGTAGAAAAGTCGGGCTTTTCAATGGAGAAAATGAAAAACTCATTGTGTGGGCTTTTTGCAAAAAATGAAGAAAAACGCCGTCTTAAAATCAAGAAAAAAGACTAAAAACGCCGTCAAAATTTGTCTTGTAAAAATTCGTCGTGTTTTGCCGAAATCTTTAAAAATTTTCTTAATCCGTCGCAAAGACTCTCTCTTTCTACGTCGGTGAGTTTCTTACTTGAAAAACGCTCCAACATTGTTTTAAGGTTAAAAATCTCGGCTTTTTCAGGGCTTGAAAGTTTGTCAAAATCTAAACTTTCTATTCTACTTAAAACGTAAGGGTAGTTTACGTTAAAGTCATCGGAGTTTTTATCGTCGAACATTTTTTCTGTTTTTAATCTCTCAATTTTTCTAAATGGATTAGTTGCGTAGGTTTGGTCGTTTTCATAAATGGGTATGGATTTGATTTTAGCGAAAAGTCCGCCTATAACACCGTTTTCTTTAATAAAATCACCGTTTGGGCTTTTCAAAAGACAAAGGGCAACCAAAACGATAAGTTCTAAAAGAGCGATAAACGAACATAAAACGAGTTGCAAATAAGGCGTTTTTTCAAAAACGTAAATTTGACAAAAAGTTTTAATTACACAAAGTAAATATACGCAAATCGTCGCGCCTATTACGACGGCTTTATTGATTTTTCTAAGTCTTTTAAAAAATATAGAAAAAATCAATAAAATTATGCTAAACAGTAAAACGCAAGAAGCGGTAACGGCAAAATAGTTTTCGCCAAAGTTTAGGTTGGCGATAAAAATTATTAGTTCGTTAAAAAAGTTCATAATCAATGATTATTGCCATTAAAATTTATATTAAACGGTAATAAAGTTAAAATTTTGGCATAGCATATAACAAACGGAAAAGTTTTCGTTTAGTGGGGAAAACGTTTGTATAGCAACGCATTTGACAGAATTGTAAAAGAAGCCGAATATATCGCCGAAAACGGAGCGACCGTAAGAGATTGCGCAAAAGTTTTCGGCGTTAGCAAATCTACCGTTCACAGCGATATGGTGAACAAACTTTTTAGTATAGATAGCGAATTATACGAGCGTGTAAAAAGAGTGCTGTATATCAATTTGAGCGAACGGCACATTAGGGGCGGTATGGCAACCCGTAAAAAATATAAAGGCAAATAATCGACTTATAGACGAGTTTATTTTAAAGTTATAATGAAAATTTTGCTTTTTATTGACAATCTTGCAGTTTAGTTGTATAATTGTGTTACGAACAAAAGAAAGGAGATAAAAATGCCGTTAATTGAATTTATTAAACAAAATTGGTTGGCGTGTTTGATTGCAGTTTTAACTGTAGCGGTCGCCCTGTTTATCGTCGTTACCGTAATAGTTAGGCTGGTTAAAAAACGCAATTTAGAAAATCTTGAAAAAATGATAACGGAAAACCCTGTAACTACTGAAGACGAGATTGCCGTAACCGCAAGCGCGGACGAAACCAAACGCGATGGCGACGCCGATTTAAAATGGGTAAGAGAGCAATCTTTAGAAAATTCTACAAATGAGGAAATCGAAGTGAAAAAAGACGAAAAGAAAACTACTAAAAAATCTGAAACTACGAAAAAGACTGCTAAAACGACTACAAAAAAGAGTGAGCAAACGAAAGAGTCTACAAAGAAATCGGCTACTAAAACGACTGCTAAAACCGCTCCTAAAAAAGCAGTTGGCAAATGGGTTATTAGGGAAAAGGGCGATGGCGAATTCGTTTCTTATCTTCACGCAAATAACGGCGAAATAATTTTGACTAGTGAAATTTATGCAAGCGCAGAGAGCGCAAAAAGAGGAATAACCACTATAAAAAAGAGTATCGAAGCCGACGGTTTTCAACTTTATTGCGACAAAAATAGAAACTATTATTTCAAACTCAAAAATGCAAGCAACAGATTTTTGTGCGTTGGAGAAACTTATCCTACTAAAGCGTCTTGTACGTCTGCAATCGAATCGGTAAAAAGATTTGCAACTTCGCCCATAGCCAGCGATATAGAAAAAGAATTGACTATAATAAAATACGTCGTGCCAAAGGATAAAGAAGTTGATAAAAAAACTACGTACACGGGCAAATGGGCTATCGTTGATGTAGAAGATATGTTTATCGCTCAACTTTTTGCGTCAAACGGCGAACTTTTACTTTCAAGCGAAGCCTACACGACGGCAAGTTCGGCAAAGTCGGCAATCGAAACGATTACGACTAACGGCTTGGCAGGTAATTTTATAATCGACGTAGATAAAAAGGGAAGATATTTCTTCAAACTTCGCAACGCTCAAAAGTCAACTCTTTGCGTGGGTGAAACTTATGCAGAGCAAGCAAGGTGCGAAAGCGCGATAGAAAGCGTTAGAAGGTTTTTAAAAACGGCTAAACTCGCCGATTGATAATAAGTGTAAAAGTAAAAACGGTAAACGCCAAAAACGTTTGCCGTTTTTTTATATATAAAAATTTTCAAAAATTTTTTAAAAAACCGTGTTAAAACGCTTGCCATTTAAAAATAAATTTGGTATGATATACAAGCATTCGGATGGGAGCATAGCTCAGTTGGGAGAGCATCTGCCTTACAAGCAGGGGGTCACAGGTTCGAGCCCTGTTGTTCCCACCATCTATGCGGGAATGGCTCAGTGGTAGAGCGTCACCTTGCCAAGGTGAACGTCGCGAGTTCGAATCTCGTTTCCCGCTCCACTAATTTAACGGCTAACAAGCCGTTATTTTTTTTGCAAAAAACAGGCAAAACGCCGAGAATTGATTGTCAATTCTCGGCGTTTTTTAAATTTTTCTTTGGGTGTATTATACCTTTCTTTTGTTTTCAAAATCTCCGCAACAGGTACAGTCTGCGCTTGTACAAGTTATTTTAACGCTGTCAAGGCTACAGTTTCGTCCGTGAAGATTGTGCGTGCAGTCGCATACGTCGCATTTGATATGGTTGTTACATTTTTCCATAAAACACCTCCTAAAATTTATCTATATTATTATTGCAAATACTAATTCATTTTATACAGATTAAGGCGTAAAAATAAAACAGCCGCAAAAAGCGACTGTTTTAAGGAGGGATAAAAGAAGTTAATTCTTTTGAGTGTTTTTAAACGTATAAATTGTTCTATAGGTCGATTATTACGCGTTTAGGCTTCTTCTCCGTCGTTTAAATAGAGTATGCCAAGGGTGTTTTTACCGCAATGGCTTGAAATCGTACAACCGGCGGTTGTTTCATAAACGTTTTCAAATCCCATATCTTTGAGGGCTTCTCTCGCTGCGTTTACCATGCTTTCTTCGGCGTGGCTGTGAGTGATGAAAATTACCGATTTATCGGGGGTGTTATACTTTTTCAAAACGCTTTGACAGTAATCGCCAACGCATTTTTCCATCTTGCCCCTAAACTTATTGGTGTTGCAAAGTTTACCGTCAACAACTTCAATTTGCGGTCTAATTTTTAAAATGTTCGCGCCAAGTAAAGCGATAGCCGAGCATCTTCCACCGCGGTGCAAATAGTCAAGTCTTTCAACGATAAAACTCGCTTGAATTGCAGGAATTCTCTTTTGTACGAGTTCTACGATTTCTTTAGCGTTTTTGCCTGCTTCGACTAACTTTCTTGCGTAAATTGCAAGGAGTGAAATTCCCGTTGAAAGCGATAAACTGTCGATAACGTAAACGTTTTTAAAGTTTTTAGACGCCATAATAGCGTTGTTGCAAGCGCAAGAAATTTCCGACGAAATACTAAAGTGAATAACCGCGTCGTAAGAGCGCAAAAGTTTTTCAAAGTGTTCTTTAAAAGATTCTTCGTTTATTGCGTTAGTTTTTGGGAGAGTTTTGTTTTTGTCTGCCCAGTCGAAAATTTCGAGGGTGGAAATTTCGCCGTCGTAAATAAATCTATCGCCCAAATTTACACCGAACGGCAAAGTTTTAAAATCGTATTTCTCAATGAGTTCTTTTGTTAAATCGCAAGCGCTATCAAGTGAAAGTGCAATTTTCATAATAACTCCTTTGTCGATTTTATCGACGCATAAATTACGCTTTTATTTTATACTAATAACCCTATATTTTCAATCTACTTTTATATTATGTTACTATAAATATAGAATACTGAAAGTAGAGTTGAAAATTTAAGTTCTACGCTTGGTAGAATTTTATTCAAAAAGTCGGGCTATAAGTTCAAAAACAAAAGCCTTGGCTTTTGCCAAGGCTAAAACTTTAAGTGAACATTGCTTAATTACAAAACTGTTTTTACTTTTCCAACGAGGAGGGAAAGGACAGCCATCTCAATTTCGGGAAGACACGTCGCTTCTTCAAGCCCTGCAAAAGCGGGGGATGCAACGACGTCCGCGCTTAAATTTCCGTCTTCTAAAACGGGGAGAGTATGTAAAACTATAACGTCGGGTTTTGCAAGCCCAAGGTTGACCGTATCTACGGTGTAAGTAAAGTCGAGCCCGTCTTCCGAAACGAAAACTACGTCCGCGCCTGTAAGTCCGTCGTCTAAACTGTCGGTAATAATTAAATCGCCGTATTGATTACAATGGTTAATAACTTCGTCGGGCGGATTTTTATCCGCAGGGCATACGAGAGTAATGTCAAAACCGCAATTTGCGAACGCGTAAATAAAGGAATCGGCGTAAACCGCAGGGTCGCCAACCATAGTGAGTTTAAGCCCGGAAAGTTTGCCTTTTCTTCTCCATACGGTAAGGAGAGCCGAAAGCGCTTCGCAAGGTCCGCTTTTGCTGTTTGCGTTGATAACGGGTATATGCGCGTATTTTTCAATTTGTTCAGCGTCGGATGCTTCGGCGGTTTGAACGACGATTGCGTTTACGCCGTAACTTGCAATGGCTTCCATCGTAAGTTTGTCTTTAATAATGGTTTCAAGTTCGCTACCGTGCATCGTTGAAATCATAGGTATGCCCGAAAGTTTGGTTACCGCGGTTTCAAAAGCGATACGCGAGCGGGCGAACGAACGCTTCGTAAGTAGCGTTACGTATTTATTTTTCAAAAAATTAAGTTTTTCGCCTGCAAAAAGCCTAGTAGAAATCTCTTTCGCCTTATACAAAATTTCGTAAATTTCGTCTTCGGTGTAGTTGGCAAGAGAGACAAGGTGTTTTTTGTCAATTGCGCCCGTAGGGCTAAATTTGTTAACGTCCATCATAACTCCATTTGCGTAAATAACGCGTTTACAAAGATATTATATCAATATCCGTTCCAAAAATCAAGAATATTTTACAATTGTGGCAAAATGCAATTAAAAATACTGTCAAAAATAAGAATATGTACAAAAGTTATAAAAGAACGGGTGGTTTTTTGTACCAAATGCTATTGAAAAAGAACTAAAAATATTATATAATAATATTGATCAAAATTATTCGGCAAAGGCCGAGATTAGGAGGAAAAATGGCAAGTCTTAAACTCCAGGACGTTTACAAAGAATATCAGTCCGGCGTTGTAGCAGTTACAGACTTTACCCTTGATATCGAAGACAAAGAATTTATCGTTTTCGTAGGACCTTCGGGTTGCGGTAAGTCTACCACATTGAGAATGATCGCAGGATTAGAAGAAATTTCTGACGGCGACCTTTTCATCGACGGCAAACGTATGAACGACGTTCAGCCTAAAGATAGAGATATTGCGATGGTTTTCCAAAACTACGCTCTTTATCCACACATGACCGTTTACGATAACATGGCTTTCGGTCTTAAACTTAGAAAAAAGCCAAAGGCTGAAATTGACGAAAAAGTTAAAGAAGCGGCAAGAATTCTCGGTCTTGAACAATACCTTCAAAGAAAGCCAAAGGCTCTTTCTGGTGGTCAAAGACAAAGAGTTGCGTTAGGTAGAGCAATCGTTCGTGAACCAAAGGTATTCCTTTTGGACGAACCTCTTTCAAACCTTGACGCTAAACTCCGTGCTCAAATGAGAACCGAAATTACTAAACTTCACCACAGACTCGCAACTACTTTCATTTACGTTACTCACGACCAAGTTGAAGCAATGACTATGGGTACGAGAATCGTCGTTATGAAAGACGGTCTTATTCAACAAGTTGACGCTCCGCAAAAACTTTACGATTATCCTGCAAACCTTTTCGTAGCAGGCTTTATCGGAACTCCGCAAATGAACTTCTTTGACGCTGTTTTAACTAGCGACGCTGAAGGTAACGTTTTCGTTGAGTTTGAAGGTAATAAAGTTGCGCTTCCAAAGGCTAAATCTGATAAGATTATCAATATTGAAGAATATCTTAACACCGAAAAACCCGTTGTATTCGGCGTAAGACCTGAAGACTTCCACGACGAAGCAGGCTTTATCAGCAATTCTAAAGACACCGTTATTAGCGTTAAGGTAGAAGTTGTTGAAAAACTCGGCGCTGAAACCCTTCTTTACTGCGTATTCGCTAAAGAAGACGCTCCTGTTGAAGAAGACGACGGCAAGGTTAAGAGTTTGGTTGACTCTGCAACTCAAATGATTGCAAAGGTTGACTCTCGTTCTAAAACTGAAAGAGATCAAGTTGTTGAACTTGCTATCGACATTATGCATAGCCACCTTTTCGATAAGGAAACCGAACTTACTATCTTAGAAGGCGAAGGCACGAAGGCTTACGTTCCGGTTGTTGAACTTCAACGTCAAGAAGAAAGAAGAAAGTACGCTGAAGAACATCCTGAAGAAGCAGAAGAAAAGCCAAAGTTCTTCGGTCTTTTCGGAAAGAAGAAAAAGGCAAAGGTAGACGCTCCTGCAGAAGAAAAACCTGTAGAAGAAACTCCTGCGGTTGACGCTCCTGTTGAGGAAGCTCCTGCAGTTGACGCGCCTGTTGAAGAAACGAAAGACGCTGAATAATTAAAAAACGATAAATAACGCTTACTTTTGTAGGCGTTATTTTTTTACCATTTTTTCGTTAATTTTTAACGAGTTCGTTAAAAAATAAGTCAAATTTGTAAAAAAATTAAAATATCTTTAAAAATCGACAATTTTCTTTAAGTTTTGACACTTTTATAATTGTAAATATTTGACAAATTGTGTTTAAATTTGTAAAATATAAATAGATGGCAAAATAAGGTGGGTAAAAGTTATGTACGAAGCGATTGAGAATTGTTTATTAGAAGAAAGGTATTCGTTAGGGATTAAAAAGATAAGCGAGTTTCTAATAAAGATAGGAATATACCCAAAACTTAAAGGTTTTACGTTATTGCTTTACGCAGTTTTAACCGTTTTAAAAAATCCCGAGTCTATTCACTCTATAACGACGACGTTATACCCAACCGTTGCAAAGGCTTTCGGCGTTTCGGTTGCGTGCGTTGAAAGAAATATGCGAAACGCTATTGAAACGGCTTACAATAGCGGAAAATTACAAGAAACTGCAAACAGATTTTACGGCGGAAATTTTAAAAAGTATGAAAAGCCGACTAACGGAGAGTTTATATCTTATATGGTAAGCATAGTTAAATTTTCTACCTTTTAACTTGTGCGAGTAGTTAAAAATTTTGTCAAAAAAAGGGTGTAAAAACAAGTCGAATTTTCGTCGTTTAAAATTGTCTAAAAGCTGTCGAAATTTATCAAAAACGCCCTATAAGTCGATTATTGTCAAAAATTATAGAAAAAGATATAAAAAGACCTAAAGCAAAACGCGCTTTAGGTCATATTTTTTTAGTTAAAAAGAGCGGTGTTTAATTAAAATTCAACGCTTAATTTTTTGCTTCCGTCCGAAGATATTTTGCAGTTGTAAAAAGCGGTTAAACCTTTTACTGCATGTTCGTAATCGCAAAGAGCCATCGTTTCAACCGCAGAGTGCATTGCAAGTTGCGCAATGCCTATATCGACGCTACGGATGGAAACTTGCCTTGAACTTATCGCGCCGAGAGTTCCACCGCACGGCATATCCGAACGCATAAAAAAGTCTTGGTATTTAACTTCTGCTTTTGAGAAAATCTTTTTAATAAGCGCAGAAGAAAAAGCGTCAGTAGTGTAGTTTTGGTTTGCGTGATGTTTGATAACTATTCCTTCGCCAAGTTTAACTCTGTTAGTAGGGTCTGAAAGTTCGGGGTGGTTAGGATGAATTGCGTGCGCGTTGTCGTCCGAAACCATAAACGAGTTGGCGAGCGCTAAATCAAGTTGGTCTTTTTTGCCGAGAGAAACTGAAATTCTCGTCAAAGTATCAATAAGGAATTTTGAGCCTGCGCCTTGCTTTGTTGAACTGCCTACTTCTTCGTTGTCCGCAACGTAAGCCAAAGAAATTGCCTTTGGCTCGCTTGCTATAAGCGCTTCGAGTGAAGAAATTGCGCTTGTTAAATTGTCAATTCTCGGCGAAACGAGAAGTTCGTCGTCAAAGCCTGCGGTAAATGCGGGTTGATTGCATACGACGAAAAGGTCGAAATCTTCAATCTTTTTACCGTTTGCAAATTTTTCAAGTTCTTCGGTAAGACCGCCTGATTTAAATACGTCTACGACAGGGCTTAAATCAGTTTGCGGATTGAGTTTTAAACCGTCGTTAGCGGACCTATTTAAATGAATTGCGACAGACGGAATAACGAAAGTTTTTTCGGAAGTGAAAACCTTACTTTCCAAACAGTCCCCGTCGGATAAAATAACTCTACCCGCAACGGTAACAGGGCGGTCAAGCCAGGAATATAAAAGTCCTCCGCCGTATCTTTCAACGTTAAACTTAACGTAGTTTTCAACTTTCATTTCGGGGTTATATTTAAGTTTAAAGCAAGGCGAGTCGGAGTGCGAGGCGACGACGTTAAAAGAAAATTCGTTGCCAACTTTAAACGCTATAAGAGCAGACCCGTCTTTTGAAACGAAATATTTTCCGCCGATTTTAACCTTATATTCTTGATTTTCTTTAAGTTCTACAAAGCCGTTTTTTTCTAAAAGTTTAACGGCGTTATCGTGCGCGTGATATGCGGTTAAACTCCTGTTTAAATAGTTGATAAGAAGATTGCTCATGTTCGTTCCTTTTGCTAATCTTACGATAAAGCCTTTAATAATTTGAATAAACATATTATATAATATTTTGGGGCGTATGTAAAGTTTTTTAATGCGATTAAATGTTTAAATGCTCTTATGTAAATATGTGAAAACGAGCATAATTTTATTAAAAGTCGCTCTATAAGTCGATTTATGACAGATTTTGCGTTAAAAACGGCGGTTGAACGTTGTTTTAATTTCGCGTGATATATATTATTTATAAGTAAAGTATAAATAAGTAATTGACTTTTTTGAGTTTTAAGTTTAAAATAGTACCAGACTTTAAGTTTGGAGAAATACTATGGCAGAATTTATGAATAATTTAAGAAGAACTACTATGTGCGGTACTCTCTCGCTTGGCGACGTAGGTAGAGAAGTCGTCGTTATGGGATGGACGCAAAGAAGAAGAAATCTCGGCAGTTTAATTTTCGTCGACCTTCGCGATAGAACGGGAATCGTTCAAATCGTATTTGACGATACTACCGAAAAGGCGCTTTTTGAAAAGGCTGAAAGTATTCGTTCGGAGTACGTGCTTGCAGTTAAAGGCTCGGTAAGAGAGAGAAGTAGCAAGACGGATAAGATTGCAACCGGCGCTATTGAAATTTTGGCTACCGAACTTAAAATTCTTTCCGAGGCGGACACGACTCCGTTTGAAATTTTAGACGATACCAACGTAAACGAAACCTTACGTCTTAAATACAGATATCTCGACCTTAGAAGACCGTCGCTTCAAAAGAATTTAATCGTTCGTAACGAAATTTGCAAAGCGGCGAGAAGATTTTTTGACGACAACGGATTTTTAGAAGTTGAAACCCCTATGCTCGGTCGTTCGACTCCCGAAGGCGCGAGAGATTATCTCGTTCCGTCAAGAGTGCACGAAGGCTGTTTTTACGCCCTTCCGCAATCTCCGCAACTTTACAAACAACTCTTAATGATTTCGGGCTTTGACAGATATTATCAAATTGCAAGATGTTTCCGCGACGAAGACTTAAGGGCAAACCGTCAACCTGAATTTACTCAAATCGACGTAGAAATGAGTTTCGTAGAAGAAGTTGAAGACGTAATTTATCCTATCGAAGGTCTTATCAAAAACGTGTTCAAGTCAACTCTCAATATGGACTTGGGCGAAGGACACTTTAGGACTATGACCTATAAAGAAGCCATGGAAAATTACGGCTCGGATAAGCCCGACACCCGTTTCGATATAAAAATCGTGAACTGTTCGGATTTGTTTGCTAACTCTACGTTTAAAGTATTTAGCGACGCGTTGGCCGTTCAAATCGGACCTATTAGGGGAAGCGTTAGGGCAATCAACGCAAAAGGTCTTTCGAGCGGTTTTTCGAGAAAGGATCTCGACGCAACCGTAGAATATGCGAAAACTCTCGGCGCGAAAGGTCTTTGCTGGATGAACTGGCCCGTTGGCGGAGAAATTAAATCGTCCATTGCAAAATTCCTTTCCGAAGAAGATATTGCGAATATTAAAGAAAGGATGAATTTTGAAGAAGGCGACGTTATTTTCCTTGCCGCTGACAAAGATTACGTCGTATTTAACACTTTGGGCGGTATTAGACTTTACGTTGCCGATAAGTTTAACCTTATCGACAAAAACCGTTACGATATTCTTTGGGTAACCGAATTCCCTATGTTCGAGTGGTCGGAAGAAGAAAACAGATTTATGGCTGTTCACCATCCGTTTACTTCGCCTATGACCGAAGATTTGGATCTCGTTGACGTCGCTCCCGAAAAAGTTAGAACTAAAGCGTACGACCTCGTTATAAACGGTCAAGAAGCAGGCGGAGGTTCAATTCGTATACACTCGAGAGAAATTCAAAAGAAAATGTTTAACGTGCTTGGCTTTACCGACGAAGATATCGAAAAGAAATTCGGCTTTTTCGTAGGCGCGTTCAATTACGGCACGCCACCGCACGGCGGTCTTGCGTTTGGTTTAGACAGGCTTACTATGCTCATTTGTAAAGACGATTCTATCCGTGACGTAATAGCCTTCCCCAAGGTGCAAACTGCGTCTTGTCTTATGAGTGACGCTCCGTCTTTCGTTGAAGACAAACAACTTGACGAACTTGCTATAAGCATTAAAAAATAAGGCTATAAGTCGATTATTTGGTGAAAATATGAATATTGATGATTTTAAAAAAGTAAAAATAGAAGCGATGAAGGCAAAGGATAAAGACGCCGTTACCGCTTTGAACGCGGTTATAAACAAACTTATGCTTGCAGGTATCGAAAAGAAAGCGGTAGGCGAAGTTTTAACCGACGAAGACGTTACTAAAATTCTTCAAAAAACCGTAAACGAACTTGTCGAAGAAAAAGAAGCGTTCGTAAAAGCGGGTAGAGAAGATACCGTTGCAAGTTTGGAAAAACAAATCGAAACGGTTAAAAAATATCTCCCAAAACTACTTGGCGAAGAAGAAATCAAGGCTATAATTTTGTCTCTTGAAGATAAGAGCGTGCCTTTCGTTATGAAACATTTTAAAAGCGAATACGCAGGCAAAGTCGATATGCGCGTAGTAAACGCTGTTTTAAAATCTATTTAAAAACAAATCTAAACTACAAATTTAAACGGACGGTTGCAATATGAAAATTTGGACGTACAGAATCATCTTAATAACTTTTATATTGTTGACCGTTGGGTTTATCGTATTTAACTCGACGCGTACGGGCGAGCAGTCTGCAAAAATTTCTCAAAACGTTTCGGAAAAAGTCGCGGAAATAGTTATTCCTAACTTTAGCGAGATGAAAGATCCGACGAGAGCGGAAACGGTAAGCAAAGTGCATTTTACTGTGCGAAACGTTGCTCACGCGCTTGAATTTGCCGCGCTTGGATTTTTCGTCGCGTTGCTTTTTGCGACCTTTAAGTTTAATTACGGAAGACATTTAATTCCCGTCGCGTTGTCCCTTTTAGTTTGTTTTACAGCCACCGTTTGCGACGAGTTTTTGCAGGGGATAATAGACGGTAGGGCTTCTGATATTAACGACGTTTTAATGGATAATTTGGGCGCTCTTTTCGGCGTTTTATCGGCGATTGTCGTCGATTTTATCGGTTGCGCCGTTTTAAGAAAGATAAAGAAAAAGAGTAGAGCGGAGTAGGTTATGGCTAACGTAAGCAAAAAATCTAAAAACAGTAAAAAGGCGGGCTTGACGAAAAAATCAAGAACGTTACTTCTTTCGATTATGTCAGTCGTTATCGTTATAAGTATAGGTATGGCTGTCGTTTTCGGATTTAAATTGCATTTATACGGAAAGGAATTTACCGTAACCCTTAACGCCAACGGCGGACAAGTTACTCCCGTAACTAAAGTCATAGAGTTTGGAAAGGAATATTCTTTGCCTAAAGCAACCAAAGACGGCGACGTGTTTGCCTACTGGAGAGTAGGCGGCGACTATACGAAAGTCGAACTTAAAGGCAGATGGACGATAGATAAAGACGTAACCTTAGTTGCCGTATGGCAAAGTGAAGTGAAAGACAACGGTGGTGGGGAGGACTGGACGGACAACTACTAAATTTTAAAGCGTTATATACTTCGGTTGCCAGCGTTTGCTGTAATGCTTTTACGACTGGGATGACCAACAAGGTCTATCCCATCCGCAAAACCATTACGAGCCTTGGCAAACTTGTATCTAACACTTTAAAACGAGTTTTAAGGCGGATGCAACGTCAGTTGCTTATCGTGTCTTATCCTTTAAAGCGAGTCTTGTCTTGCTCGTATTTAACCCCTTAAAACGTGATAGAGCAAACATCACAAAGCCTCCTTTGTCAAAGGGAGGTGGCACGGCAAAGCCGTGACGGAGGGTTGCAATTTACATAGTTATATTGTTAAACCTTTTAAAAAAAGAGAATAATAAGCAACGCTTGTTTGCAAGTTATAGCGCTAAAAAAAGAAAAATCGGCGGAGAAAGATTCTCCGCCGAAAGTTTTTATAAAATAATTTAGTAAAAATTTAGCCAAAAAATGCTATATCATTATATAATATATATAAGGGAAATGCCAAAATAAATAAAAATAAAAAAAATTTATTAAACCCGTGAAAAACAGTTGACAAAGGTTAAATAATCGTATATGATATGTAGGCTGTGTTTAATATGGGTTGAGATGGGAAGTTACTTTAAACCCCGCTTGTTTTCAGGCTCCGGAACCTGATTTTAAGTAAGGAAGATAATTCTCATTGACAAATGTGAGGGTTAAACCCTTGCGACTAACCATGCCCAAAGAGTAGAGAGATCATTCGCAAAACACAGCGGCGAGTGATTTTTTTATTGTTTAGGTATGACACACACGGCAATGTTGACACATGTTAGTATAAAACGGAGGTAACAAAATGGCAGGTCAAAAAATCAGAATCAAATTAGCGGCTTACGATCACAAAATGGTAGATCAAGCAACTGAAAGAATCGTTGAAACGATGAAAAAAGCAGGCGCTAAAATTATAGGTACTATTCCCATTCCTACTGAAAAGTAAATCGTTACGATTCTTCGTTCTCCCAACAAGTACAAGTATATCAGAGAGCAGTTCTAGATAAGAACTCACAAGAT
>JAFTKX010000012.1 GCA_017453045.1 Clostridia bacterium
ATTTCAAGTTGCTTTTTACTCTCGTTATTCCAGTTTTTCTTATAGAAAACTACTGCTTGAAGATAGTGCCACTCAGCCGTTCTCTCGTTAAATAAATCGAGTTCTCTTTGAGCGTCGGTAAGGTTGCCCGCTTTTATAAGACCTTCGATTTTGTTATAGAGATTTTCAGTATCTTTAGGATCAGTCTTTTGTTCCATTCTTTCAGCCTTAATATCGCGATAAGCGGCGTCAAGTTCGGTAAGTTTTTTAGCGGCGATATTTCCCGCTTCGCCTTCTAAAAATCTATCTTCTGCCAAAACTTCCCTAATTTTTTTGTATGCGGTTTCAAATTCTTCGTCAGTACAGTCTTTTGTAAGACCGAAAAGTTCGTATTTGTCCATCATTTCTTTTCATTTTCCTTTTTTAATATCTTTAACGTTACCGACGGTATTCCGCGAAGAATAATATTGTCGATAAGGTCGTGGTTAAAATAAAATTTACACTCTGAAAGAGCAACTTTTAAACTTGAAAAAACGTCCGAAAAAACAAACGAAAGGTCGTTTCCACGCTCTTTAAACATCTCTTTAACGGTAGGTTTTTCGCCGTAAGCGTAGTAAAAAGGATTGTAACTACCTTCTTTTACGTCTTTATCGTAATCGTCAAGCGCGTCTATAAGATATATCCACTTACCTAAAAAATAAAAGAGGTTTCTAACGCTTTCAGTAGTTTTATCGCCCAAAGCGAACGCGCCGAGTTCTTCCATCATTTTAGAAAACGGCTCGCATACCATATCTATGCTCGAACACTTTTGCTTTTCAAGTTTGAAAAGGTCGTCGTAATTCTTTTCGATAATAGCCGAAATTTGCGGTCTTCTTTTTAAAACTTTCTTATGCGAACTTTTAAAAAACCAAAGTTTCGCTTTTCCGCCGTTGCCGTCTAAAATATCGTCTTTTATCTTGTAATAAGCAAGTTCGACGTTTATCATTGCCGACAAATCGGTAAGCGCGTCTCCTTTTTCGACCATAGGGCGACGTTTAAACCAATGCGCTACGCAACGCTGTCTTACAATTTTTACGTCTTTATCTGCAAGATTATGAACGAGCGCCGAGAAAAAAGCAATGTCGTAAGTAAGCGAAAGCCTTGCTCTTTGAGAGCAAGTCCTACCTATGCTTTTACAAACCCCACAATAGAGCGCTTTGTATAGCGTGTCGTCCTTTAAATAAAGGTACGGCATTTCGGGTTTTACGTAACCGAACATAATTCTCCTTTTCTTTCGGGTTTTTGCCCGATTTGAGCCGAAATATACTAATCGTCGTTTACAAATAGATAATTATTATATATAACAGCACTATACACTATACGCCAAATTTAAGTTTTTGTCAAATAAATAATCCCATTACTAAAGATTACACAATTCTTTCATTAAGTTTTTATCAATCGGTTGAAATTTCCTCTCGCTTTTTTCAGTTGGAAAACTTAACGCGCAGTTTTCTTCTATCCATTTTGCCGAATCTTTTTCGGTTTTATTCTTACCCGACAACGCAAAACAACAATCTACTGCGCTATGCGAAAAACCAAAAGCGTTTATAAGTAACGACTTTTTTCTAAAACCGTCGGTATAAATTTCTAACGCGAGCGACGCTTTGGCTTCTTCAACGCCGAGTAGAAAATCAAAATCTTCATAAAAATCGGCTATATATTCAAAGGTATCTTCGTCGCTTACGTCGATAAAACTAAAATGCTCGCAGTCTTTTTCAAGGTCGCTTGCCACGACGATTTTTTCAATGGGAAAGCCCATTTCTTTTACGATATACGCCGAAAGCAACAACCCTTTATCCGCAGGCGCGCCCAAAACGACCTTTTCTTCGTCTAAATCCATTTGTGAAATAGCGTCTATTATAGCCGAAATCACAAACGGCGACGCGCAGTTGGAAAACTTTGCAGAATCTTCTCCGCCGTAGGTAAAATCTACGGCGAATAACTCGTCGCCAAGTCGTACGGTTAAACTTTCTCCTTCGTCAACGTCAACTTTAAGTTGCTCAGCAATTTTGTCCGCTCTGTCGCTTAAACTTAAAGTAAAGAGTTTTTCTATCTCGCTTTTGTCGTAAAATGGAAAAGCGGAAGGCAGTATTCTCTGCCTTCCGTCCGTTACGAAATTTTTTAAATTTAAACTTTTATAATTCATTAGCCGATTAAGTCAAGCATGAACTTTGGAAGTTCGTTTTTGTCAGCGCTTACGGTAAGTTCAACTTCAACGTTGTTTTCTTTGGTGATTTTAGTAAGTTCTGCAAAGAATTTTTCATAAGCGGTTAAATCTCTTTCGCCGGTAATTCTCTTAATGCCGTCGATAAAAATGTGTTCGATATCGCTGTTGCCTGCAACAAGTCCTTGTAAAAAGCCCGAGAAAGCGTCAACGCTTGAAATTGCGTATTCTTCTGTGAAAACACACTTAACGTTAAGATCTATATCTACCGAGTAAACCTTTTCGTCGGTAATGAATACAACGTTACCCTTTGCGGTTTTTGCGCAAGCGTTAACGTCGTCTTTAATAATTTTAGTTTTGCCAAAGCCTTTTGGGCCGTAAATGAGTTTTACCATAAAACGTGTCCTCCGTTTTTTCTTTTTTATATTGTATAATAAATTTATATTTTTTTCAAGGGGTTTTGCTAAATATTTTAAGTTTTTTTAAAATTTTTACAATTTTATTCAAGGCTTTGGATAAACGCCTTTATTTTGTCGACGCCTTTTTGAATATCTTGGCAAGAAACGGTGTAAGCAAGTCTTACGCTGTTATCGTCGCCAAAGGCAAGACCGGGTATAACCGCAACGCCAAAACTTAAAAGACGTTCGGCGAAACTTACGCTTCCTAATATCTTTTCGCCTTTAAAACTCTTTCCAAAATGAGCAGACACGTCTACGAAAACGTAAAACGCTCCTTTTGGATATACCGTTTTAAACCCGTCGATTTCGTTAAGTCTTTCATAAAGAAGTTTTCTTCTTTTGTCGAACTCAGCGACCATTTTAGAAAGGTCGTCGCTCGCCGAAGAAATTGCTTTTGCCGACGCGTATTGAGCAAACGAACAGGCGTTCGACGTAGTGTGTCCTTGCATTGCCGAAACTGCTTTCGCCACTTCGGTAGGACAAGCCATATAACCTATTCTCCACCCAGTCATAGAATACGTTTTTGAAACGCCGTTTATGACTATCGTATGCTCTTTTGCGTAAGGCGTTAACGAAGCGATTGATACGTGCTTTTCTCCGTCGAAAACGAGTTTTTCGTAAACTTCGTCCGAAATGATTTCGATATTGTGCTTTTCTGCTACTTTAGCAATCTCTAAAAGTTCGTCTTTTGAGTAAACGACGCCCGTAGGATTGCAAGGCGAATTTATTAAAACGCATCTCGTTTTAGGGGTTATTGCCCTTTCAAAATCGTCGATATTCAACTTATAGCCCGACTTTTTGTCAGTTTTCACAATAATTGACTTTCCGCCTGCAAGCGCTACTTGCTCAACGTATGTTATCCAGTACGGCGCGGGAATTATAACTTCGTCCCCTTCGTCTAATATAGCGCAAAAAGCGTGATAGAGAGAACTTTTAGCTCCCGAAGATACCACGATATTTTCTACGCCGTATAAAAGACCGTTATCCGTTTTCAACTTTTCGACTATCGCTTTTTTAAGTTCGGGAATACCTGCGGTTGGAGTGTATTTAGTCTTTCCATCGTAAAGCGCCGAAACCGCCTCTTTTATTATGTATTCGGGCGTATTAAAATCGGGTTTGCCCGCGGTAAAGGCGACGACGTCTTTACCTTCTTTTTTTAAAGCCTTTGCCTTTGCCGATATTTCAAGCGTTACCGACGGGGCTATTTTACTCACTCGTTTTGAAATCTTCATTAGTCTTCCTCCTGCGACGAGAGTTTTGCTTCTCTATCCGCGATTGCAAGAGCTTCTATCATATCCGTTATATTGCCCATAAGGAAATCTTCGAGAGAATAAATCGTATAACCTATTCTGTGGTCGGTAATTCGTCCTTGTGGGAAATTGTAAGTTCTAATTCTTTCAGAACGGTCTCCCGTTCCAACTTGGCTCTTTCTATTCGCCGCGTATTCGCTTTGGTATTTTGTATTATAATAATCGTAAAGACGGCTTTTCATAACTTTCATTGCTTTTTCGCGGTTTTTAATTTGCGAACGTTCGTCTTGACAAGTTACGACTATTCCCGTTGGAATATGAGTCATTCTTATACACGATTCAGTTTTATTTACGTGTTGACCGCCCGCTCCGCTCGAACGGAAGGTGTCGATTTTAAGGTCTTTTTCTTCAATATGAATTTCTACGTCTTCGGCTTCGGGCAAAACTGCAACGGTTACCGTAGAGGTATGAATTCTACCTTGAGATTCGGTGTCGGGCACTCTTTGAACTCTGTGAACTCCGCTTTCGTACTTAAGTTTACTGTAAACGCCCTTTCCGCTAATTGAAAAAACGACTTCTTTTATACCGCCGAGTTCGGTGGTGTTACTGTCGATTTCTTCAGTTTTCCAACGATTGCTTTCGGCGTATTTTACGTACATTCTGTAAAGTTCGTACGCAAAGAGAGCGGCTTCTTCTCCGCCTGCGCCACCCCTTATTTCAACGATAACGTTCTTACCGTCGTCAGGGTCTTTGGGAAGAAGTAAAATTTTAAGTTCGTCGACGAGTTGCGCGAGTCTTTTTTTACAAGAATAATATTCTTCTTCGAGCATAGACTTCATTTCGGGGTCTGTTTCAACCTTTAAAAGTTCTTCCGCGCTCTTACCGTCTTCTTCAATTTTTTTGTACTCTAAATATTTATTAGCCGTTTCTTCAATTTCCGCCCTTTCTTTAACGTACTTTTGCCAAAGTTCGATATCTTTTATTACTTCAGGGTCGGAAACAAGTTCGGACAATTTTTCAAATCTTTCGAGTATTGCGCTTAATTTACTTATCATAAAACCGCCTTCACAATCCTTTCAATTCCGTTTATATCTTTAATAATTTCTACCGTATAATTTTTAACGAGCAAATTTTTAACGGCTTGCGCTTGATCAAAGCCAACTTCTAAAAAGAGCATTCCGCCTTTTTTTAGATAATCTTTCGCTTGTTGAGCGATTATTCTATAATAATCAAGCCCGTCTTTTCCGCCGTCTAACGCCAAATTCGGCTCGTAATTTTTGACTTCGTTTTGCAGTTCGGCTATATCCACATTTTTAATATACGGGGGATTAGACAAAATAAAATCAAATTTGCCCCTTATGTTTTCAAACATATCGCCGTGAATTACCGAAACGTTAACGTCGTGCTTTTTAAAATTTTCTTCGGCGACTGCAAGCGCGCCCTTTGAAATATCCGACGCGACGACTTTAGCCCCCGTTTTTTTAGCGACGGCAAGCGCAATCGCCCCACTACCCGTGCAAAGATCTAATACTCTATGCTCAGGTCTTATATAATCGCAAGCGCGCATTACGAGTTCTTCAGTTTCAGGTCTTGGAATAAGCGTTCTTTCGTCTACTTTTAAAGTATATCCGTAAAAATCGCACTCGCCCAAAACGTACCAAAGCGGACGACCTGAAAGCCTTTCTTTTGCAAGGCGTTCAGCCGTTTCGGAAACTTTAACTGAAACGAGTTTTTCACCCTTTATTTCACCGCGATTAAGTCCGCTTGCGTAGCAAACTATCCAGTCTGCTTCGGAAATTTCTTCAATTCCACCGCTTAAAAGCGTAGTTTTTATTCTTTCGGTTAAATCGCAAACCTTTTCAGGCATGCGGAATTTTTCACACGGCTCGTTTGCGTCCGCGTCCATCTTGAGAACTTTGTTAAACGCCGTTATGGCAACTTCTATCATATCGTCGTCGGGTTCACGAGTTGTAATTCTTTGAATTAAAAGACCGGGAAGTTTTAAAGGATAAACTAAAAAACTGTCCGTTTTAGAAAGAAGTTTGAGTAGTTCGTACGAAAGCCCTGCAACGAGCGGGAGTAACGCGAGTTTTGAAACGAGTTTTAAAAACCCGTTAGTAAGCATAGGAAATACCGCTCCGAAAACAGAAAAGACCAAAATGCTTACAATCATAACCAAAAACATAAACGTAGTTCCGCATCTATCGTGAACGCGCTTACATTTTCTTACGTTTTGAACGGTGAGTTTAAGCCCTTTTTCGTAAGCCGTAATAGTTTTATGTTCCGCGCCGTGATACATATACGTTCGCCTAATGTCTTTCATAAGCGAAGTGAGTAAAACGTACCCGACGAAAATAAGTATTCTTATTAAACCTTCAAACAAATTAACCCAAATGAGTTTTTCGGTAACTAAAGAAGAAAAAAGCCTTCCTAAAAAATGTGGGATTACGAAAAACAAACCTATCGAAAAAGCAAGCCCTAAAATAACGCCTATGGTTATTACCACGCTCATTATATCGACTTTAAAGGTTTTTGAAAGCCATTTTTCAAACTTGCTCGACTCGGACTGTTCTTCTTCGCCGTAAAGTTCCGCAGAGCGCATTAAAATTTTTACGCCCGTAACCATTGACGAGAAAAAGTTAACCATACCCCTAATAACTGGAAGTTTTGCTATTTTACTAACTTTTTCTTGGGGTTTTAACCTATCCGCTTCAAGACGAATAACACCGTCCGAATCTCTTACGGCGGTGGCAATACCCGATTTTCCGCGCATCATAACGCCTTCTAATACGGCTTGACCGCCGATAGACGTCTTACACGCTTTTTTATTTTTTTTAGTCTGCTTTTTACCCATACTCTTTTGCCTTGTCAAAGCCTACGCCATATAAAAAAATAACCCCAAGTATATAACACTCAGGGCTGAATAACCGAATTTTGCGGTATCAACCGTCAAAAATCCTATACAATTAAAGATTGTATCTTTTCTTGAATTTATCAACGCGTCCGCCGGTATCGACAAGTTTCTGCTTGCCAGTAAAGAACGGATGGCATTTACTGCAAATATCTACTTTTATAACGTCGGTATTTTTAGTAGTACCTGTTTGGAAAGTTTCTCCGCAAGCACACTGAACGGTGACAATTTTATAGTTAGGATGTAATTCCGCTTTCATTTTTTCACCTCACAAGATTTTTATGCTAACATATTATATATTATTTTGTCGGGTATGTCAATCGTTTAAACGGCACAATTTTATTTTTTTATTTAATATAATGATCATTACTTAAAAAGTTTGGTCGTTTTGACGCAAAAAAATTATTTGGCGTTTTCGCTTGCAAAAAAAACGATAATATACTATACTTATTTTACTAAAACTGTAGGAAATCGTATGATAGGTTGGAAAGTTTCCGAATTTGGAAAAATCGAAAAAACTAAACATCAAGAATTTTTAGACGGGCTTGATAGCGTAAAAATCAAACTCACGCGCGCTCTCGTTACTGAAGACGACGTCGCTTATATAGCGGGCGAAGAAAAATCGCTTAAACTCCCCGTTATTCCCGTGAGATTTGCGGTTGGTCAAGTATCTGAAGTCGCGCAGGATAACGAATTCTTAAAAAAAGGAGATAGAGTTGTTTTATCTTCGGTTTCCCCTTGCGGAAGTTGTCCTTCTTGCGAGTCGGGAGCACCTGAAAATTGCTATAACTTTAGCGTTGCAGGCAAAAACGTAGACGGATTTTTAAAGGACTTTGCCGTTACTAATCTTTCAAACGTCTACGCTCTCCCCAAAAGCGTAAAAGACGCTGACGCCGTTTATATCGAATACGTCGCGCTTGCCCTTTCGGTTATCGACAAATTAAACGTTAAAAAAAGTTCGCACGTCGCCATTATCGGCGGTAACGTTTTCGCTTCGATTTTGGCGCAAATTCTCATTTATTACCAAGCAGTTCCCATTTTGATTGACGAAAAAGAAAGTAATTTGCGTATGGCGAAAAAATCGGGAATTTATTACACGGTTTCAACAAACTCTAAACCGGAAAAAGAAATCGCTTCGATTACGGGCGGAAGGATGGCAAGTAGCGTAGTTTACGTTACTCGCTCTAACTTAAACACCGAACTTGCATATAAAATTGCTTCGCACAACGCTCCCGTAGTTTTCGCTGGTTACTCATATCCCACTTTAAGAGTTCCAATGAACGTCGCTTTGTCTAAACAAATTCAGACGAGTTGCGTAAACAACGGATACGGCAATTACCTTGCGGCAATTAACTTGCTTGCAAATAAAGCGATAGACCTTTCGACTTACGCTTTGCCTGAAACTAAAATGGACGATATAATTCCCGAAGTTGAAAAAATGGTAGAACGCTTTAACGACAAAAAACCTTTTAACAATCTACTTGTCAATCTTTTAGACTAACTAAAACGGATAGGCCTCCTATCCGTTTTAAATTTATATAAAACAACCGTTAGTTGATAGTATAATCAACCGACGGTTTATGAATTTCAACCTTTACTCTATGGAATTTTAAAAAATACTGTCGTATAATTAAAGTATGAATTTTGGAGGTGCTTATGAATTCTATAGGAAAAAATATTGCGAAATATCGCAAAGAAAAAAACATTACGCAAGAACAACTCGCTGAAATATGCAACGTTTCGCCACAAGCCGTTTCAAAATGGGAAAACGACGTTTCTTGTCCGGACGTTACTCTTTTAAAAACGATTGCGAGAACTTTTAACGTGTCTGTAGACGCTCTTTTAGACGACGGTCAAGGAGCGATTACCACGTTTGTTGAAGAAAACAAAACTAAGACAAATAAACTTTTAAAAATCCGTTGCATAGACGGCGACAGCAAAGTAAACGTTAACCTTCCGCTTGCCCTTATTGAAGTTTTACTAAAAAACGACGACCTTGCGAACAGTTTTCATTTTGGCGGTAAAGAAAACGCCTTTAAATCCATTGACTTTAATCAAATTTTAGAACTCGTTTCGCTTGGCGTTATGGGTAAACTCGTCGAGGTTGAAGACAAAGACGGAGAAACCGTAGAGGTTTGGGTTGAATGAAAATAGCCGTTACAAACGAAAATAAAACTTTTAAATTTTTCGTTCCTGCAAAACTTACTTTAAAACTTATTATGAAGTTTAAACGTAAAAAGAATAAGAAAATGAAACAAGTAATAAACTCATTTTTAAACGACGCTTTTAAAATATTGAAAGAGTATAAAAAGAAAAACGGTTCTTTTACTTTATTAGAATTTGAAGATTCCGAAACTAAAACTACAATAACCTTTTAACAAGGTCATCTACTGACGGTAGATGACCTTTTTCCTCGCCTATAAGTCGATTATTTGCCAATTTTCTCTTTTATTAAGTAGTATAAATCACCTGCTCCTAAAACGAGCAGTACGTCTTTTTCTTTAAGAATTTTACCGTAATAGGCTAAAACTTCGTCTACGTTTTCAAAATATAAAACGCAGTTTAACTCTTTTGACAAATCGTTAGCGCCTCCGCCCTTTTGATAACTTTCCCTTGCCGAAAAAGTTTTAAAAAGTCCCAAGTTTTTTATAGGCTTTAACACTTTGATAAATTCGTCTTTTAAAAATAGAGTTCGAGAATAGGTATGCGGTTGAAAAAGAACGTAAACTTCGCCTTTCGCAATCTCACTCGCGCATTTTACGCTGGCTTCAATTTCGGTTGGGTGATGCGCGTAATCGCATATAACCTTTGCCTTGCCGATTTTGCCAACGGTTTCAAACCGCCTAACCGTGCCGACGTAATTTTTTAGCCCGTTTTTTATATTTTGAAAACTAATACCCATATAAGTTGCGCATGCGCATGCCGAAAGGGCGTTTTCTACGTTATGTCTACCGTAAACGGAAAGTGAAATTCTCCCCTTTTTCTTCCCTTTAACTACGAGGTCGAAACTATAAATCCCCCTTTTGCTTTTTATCCTTTTTGCCGTTACGTCCGCGTTATCTCCTATTGAAAAAGTAACGGCGTTTGCTCCGTCGTATGAAGAATATACGGAGTCGTTTTTATTGATAATCGACTTATAGCCACGTTTTGCAAAAGATAAATATGCGTTTTTGAGTTCGTCTTGACTGCTGTAACAGTCCATATGGTCAACCCCTGTGTTTAAGCACACGGCGTAATCGGCAACGAATTTATTTATATTCTTTTTAAACTCGCACACTTCGCTTAAAAACACGTCGTTACCGTTTAAAACGAAATTACCTAACGTCAAATCTTCTCCGCCGATATGGGCGCTAAATTTTAATTTTGCGCAAGTGAATATATGCGCAAGCATACAAGTTACCGTAGTTTTTCCATGACAACCCGCAACGCCTACTACGTCGCCGAAGTTTTCGGATATCATTTTAAGCGCGTCTGCCCGAGAAATCGTAAACGTATTATTTTTCTTTGCAAAGGCAAATTCTTCGTTATCTTCGCCTATTGCGTCGCTATAAATTACAGCGTGAGCGTTTTCAACGTGTTTTGCGTCGTGCCCTAAAAACACTCTTATTCCTTTTTTTTCGAGTTCTTTTCTTTGAGAAAAGTCCGACCTATCGCTTCCGCTGACCGAAAAGCCCACGCTTGCAAAATATTCGGCAATGCCACGCATACTGACACCGCCAACACCTATTAAATGAATATAAAACTGTTTTTTGTCGTATAACATACAAGATTTTATGCCGAGAATTACAAATATTTGCAAAAAAAAGTATATTTTTGTGAATATTTTGCAAAAAAATTAAAAAAACTATTGAAAAGTGGCAATAAATATAGTATTATATAATTAGAAATTAAATTGATTAGGGGAGAAAAACAATGAAAATTTCTGACGTAAGAGTACGCATAGTACAAAAGGACGACATAAAACTTAAAGCCGTCGCGTCTATCACGATAGACGAGTGTTTCGTTATCCACGACATAAAAGTCATTGAAGGAAACGACGGGTATTTCGTTGCAATGCCATCCAGAAAAACCAACGACGGTGAGTATAAAGACATTGCTCATCCCATCAACACTGAAACCAGACAAGCGGTTATCGAAGCCGTTTTGGACGCTTTCAAAAACGAACTTGCTAAAGTTTAATATCTAAAAATCAAAGGCTCGGAACTGCTAATTGCAGTTCCGAGCCTTTTGTATTTTATTTTAGTTTAAGCCACTATCAATCTTGTTTTATTATATATTCGGGATTTGTTTTAAAAATCAAGTCGGCGTAGTCTTTGTATTTAGACTTAACCTTTTGATACGCCAAAGCCATATAGTTATTTCTCGAGTAGTGATAATCGCTTGCAACCACGTCGACGAGTTTCAATTTCAACAGTTTTTTTACAAACTTGTTTTCTTCCGCGTAAGACTTATTGACTACGGGCGCGCAATTAACTTGAATTACTACACCGCTTTTTCTAAGCCTTTCTACGTTTTCAACCGAGCGAAAATACGAATATCTCTCGACGTGCGCGACGACGGGAATAAAACCGCACAGCCTTACGCCGTAACAAATTTCTTCAATATCGACTTCAATTTGGTATGGAAATTCAAGCAAAACGAACTTTCCGCCTGCAAGCGATAAAAATTTCTTATTTTCTATCATTTGCGTTAATTCTTTAAAAACGGTAATTTCCCTACCTAAAAAGAGATTAACGGGCAAATTTCTCCTTTCTACTTGCTTTTTGAAATCTTCAAAAACTTCGATTACCCTTTGGTCGTCTTCACAAAAAAAACCTTTGCGAAAATGGGGGGTTAAAACCATATTTCTTACGCCTTGTTTTACGGCTTCTTCGACCATTGAAATAGAGTTTTCAAGGCTGTCGCTACCGTCGTCGACGAACGGTAAAACGTGGCAATGTAAATCTGTCAAAACGTACGCCCCCTTTAAAAGTTTATCAATCGCCGTAAAAAACCGAATTGCGCGGAACGAAAGTCATAACGCAACCTAAAACGGTAACGTTCAACTTTTCTAAAAGTTTAACGCTTTCAACTGCAACCGATTTTTTAACGAAGTCGTTGGAAACGACTAAAATAACTCCGTCGGCAAATTTTGCAACGTGCATATAGTCCGAAGCCGTTACGATAGGCGAACAGTCTAAAAGCACGAACTCGTAAGTTGATTTTAATTTTTCAATAAGTTCGAGCATTTTACCCGATGACAAGGCAAGCGAAGGATTTGCAACGTCTTTTCCAACGGTGATTACGTCTACACCGTACTCGGTGGTTTTTATTAAATCGTCGCAACTTCTATCTTCGTAAAGGTAGTCGCCCAAGCCTTTTTCTTCGTCAAGCCCGAAAGTTTTTCCAAGCCCTGCGTTTCTAAAATCAAGGTCTACTACTACGACCTTTTTCTTATGTTTAGCAAGAGCAACCGCTACGTTTGCAATAAGCGTGGTTTTTCCTTCGCCCGATATTGACGACTCGAATTGAAAAACTTTTTTACCCAATTCGGAAAAAAGTAAGAGATTATCTTTTAAAACCGTCACACTCTCGTCAAAAGAAGTCCTGCCGTTTTCGGTAAGGAAAATCCCGCTTTTTAAGGTAGATTTTCTTTTTACGGATAATTTATTAAACGCTTTAGCCATATTATCTACCCCCCTTTTCTTCTTTCAATTCTTCTACGACTGCTAAAACTTCTATTCCCAACTCTTTCTCAACAGACTCTTTATCCAAAAACGTCTGTCTTAAAAGGGCTAATACAACGACTAAACCTACTGATAAAACCGCTCCTACAGCGCCGAATAATATTGCGCTTGAAATTGCAGATCCGAATTTATCTTCTTTGATCTCGCTCGCCGAAGTAAAAGTTTTTAACTTTCCGCCGAACATTGTCATAACGTACTTTCCGTTATCGTGCTTTTCGTTTAAAACGCTTAAAAATTCGGAAACTATCGTATCGAGAATAACTTGAGCGTTTACGCTAGAAGTTTCGTAAGTAAAATTCACAAACATAGAAGTATTCGTAACGGTAAGACACTCTTTAATGGCTTCTATCGTCAAACCTTTAATTCCTTTTTCTTCTAAAGTTTCAACCGCTTTTTCAAAAACGAGATTACCGCTTGTAGACATTATCATTGCCCTTGCAGACGACGCAATGCTTTGTATTACCGTTATTTCTTCAGTTTCGTCTGCGTAAACGTCGTCGTCAAAAGCGATTACCGACGCTTCGGTTTTATAAGTTACGTCAGCAAAGAACAAACCGTACGCTCCGCCTAAAATAGCAAAAGCAACGATTACGGCAAAAATTTTAAGTAAATGACGCTTTAATTCCTTTATAATTGCCTTTGCGCTGAAAAAACTAGTTTCTTCTTCTCTAATTATTTCGTCCATTTTTACTCCTTTTGCGCGTACGCGCACTATGGTAATAATATCATACAAACGTATAAAAGTAAAGTGAAAATCAAATATTTTAACGCAATATTACTCTTTTCCCTTTTCTTTTCTAATACGCTTTACTTCTTTTTCAAAGCCGTTATCTTTAGGACTGTAAAAAACAGAACCTTTTATAGAGTCCGGAAGATACTGTTGGTCAACGTATCCGCCGTAGTCGTGCGGGTACTTATATTGCCTACTTCTCGCCTTTGAATCGCTGTCGGCGAACACCGAATTTCTCAAATGCGGTGGAACGGTATCGTCTTTCGCGCTCCTTGCAGCCGCTTGCGCTCCGTTCATTGCAATTATAACCGAATTAGACTTGGGCGCTTCGCAAACGTAAATTATAGCCTGCGACATAGGGATAAGACCTTCGGGATAGCCGATATTTAAAAACGCCGTAAGCGCCGAAGTTGCTACGACCAAAGCGTTGGGGTCTGCCATACCTACGTCTTCTGACGAGTGAACGACTAATCTTCTCAAAAGCAAAAGCGGATCGCATCCCCCTTCGATAAGCCTGTGAGCATAGTATAAAGCCGCGTCGCTATCGCTACCGCGAAGCGATTTGCAAAAAGCGGATAGCATATCGTAATAAGAATTTTCGTCGTACGATAGAGCCTTTCTTTGAATTGACTGCTCGGCGTCTTTTATCGTTACGGTAACCTTTCCGCTTTCGTCGCCCGCCGTCGTTAAAACCGCGAGTTCTAAAGCGTTGTATGCAGTTCTTAAATCGCCCGCGCTTAAACTTGCAATATGTTCTATGGCGTCTTCTTCAACCGTCAAATCAAGTTGTCCATAGCCACGTTTTTTATCGTTAATCGCCTTATACAAGGCTTTTTTCACAGTTTCTTTGTCAAGTCTTTTAAACTCGAACACCCTACATCTCGACACTATTGCAGGCGTCATCGACGCGTAGGGATTTTCGGTAGTAGAGCCTATGAAGATAATCGTACCTTGCTCGATTGCAGGGAGCAAACTGTCCGACTGCGTTTTGCTAAAACGGTGGCATTCGTCGAGTAAAAGATAGGTCTTTTTGCCAAACATCTTTAAGTCGTTAGACGCTTGTTCTACCGCTTTTTTTACGTCTGCAACACCGCTTGATACGGCGTTTAACTTTACAAAATTACCGCTCGTTGAATTTGCGATAATATTAGCAAGCGTCGTTTTACCCGTGCCCGGCGGGCCCCAAAAAATGCAACTGCCGACTTTATCTAAAGATATAGCCCTGCGAAGTAGACTGTTTTCTTCGCAAATATGGCTTTGTCCTAAAAATTCGCGAAGGGAATTAGGTCGCATTCTTTCGGCAAGCGGACGTTGTTCTTGCTCGCCTTTTTCTTTTAAGATGTCAAATAAATCGTTCATAATATTTCCGTTAGAATAATAGTTCGCCTTTTTTAAGAATACCTTTTAGTATGAAAAAATTTTTCAAACTTCTTCTTTGTTTTTTTATAGTCTTTTGTATTTTTCTTATAATCTCCAAACCCGAAATTTACGTCAGTAGCGCGTTTGAAGGTCTTAAACTTTGGGCTACCACCGTTTTGCCTGCCCTTCTTCCTTTCTTTTTTTTAACCGCGCTTTTATCATCTCTCGGCGTAACGAGAATAATCGCAAGACTTTTTGAAAAACCCTGCCGTTTACTTTTTAATACGGGAGGAGCGAGCGCTTACGCTTTTATTATGAGTTTGCTATCGGGTTATCCCGTCGGCTCTAAAACGGTAAGCGATATGAAAACCGCTGGAATTTTAAATCGCGACGAAGCGGTAAGGTGTTCTGCGTTTTGCTCGACTTCAGGTCCTATTTTCGTAATAGGTAGCGTGGGTTTTGGTATGTTTCACAACAAAAACGCAGGGTTTTTAATTTTGATTTCACACCTTTTATCCGCAGTAATTTGTGGCGTGGCGTTTAGATTTTACGGCAGTCCTCAAATTAAAAAAACCTTTTTATCTTCCCCGAAAAAAAGCGAAAACGCCCTTTACGACTGCGTGTATTCTTCGGTTTTATCCGTGAGTTTGGTCGGCGGTTTCATCTGCCTTTTTTATCTTTTTTCGGACGCTCTACAAAACGTTGGATTGTTTTCGCCCCTTTTAAATCTTCTTCCAAGCGAAAACTTAAAACAACTTCTTTCAGGGTTTTTATATGGACTTATCGAATGCACTAAAGGATGCAAAAACCTATCTATAAGCGGATTATCTCCACTTTCGGTAGCCCTTTCGTCCGCGCTTATATCTTTTGGCGGACTATCAGTTTGGGCGCAATCGATAATATTTTTATCGAACGCGAAAATTAAACCGCTCGTTTTTTATTTATCTAAAATTTTGCAAGCGATATTTTCATTTTTGCTTTGCTTTTTGCTATATCCGTTAGTTATCTAATTTTCCGATTAACTCTTTGGGTAAATATTTTTCTACGCTTTTTCCAAACGATAGGAGTTCTCTAACAGCCGTTGAACTTACGCTTACGTTTTTTGCGCTACACGGTAAATATACCGTAACTATCTCGGGCATAAGGTCTGCGTTTATAAAATTCATTTCGTTTTCGTAATCGTAGTCCTTTCCGTTTCTAAGTCCCCTAACGTTATAAGTCGCGCCCTCGTTTTTCATAAGGTCGACGAGTAGTCCGTCGTGGTAAACGACTTTTACGTTTTTATATTTTTGACAAACGATATTTAAAAATTCAAGCCTTTTTTCAATAGAAAACATTGCCTTTTTAGTAATATTTACACAAAGGGCAACTATAACTTCGTCAAAAAGACAAGCAGATTTTTTTATAATTTCTTCGTGTCCGCTCGTAACGGGATCGAAAGTCCCTGCAAAAACACATCTTCTCATTTTCTTTCTCCGTAAAACTCAAAATGGGCGACGCCGTATTTTCTTGTGCTAAAATGCTCTAATTCTTCAATTTCTTGAACTTTAAAATCTTCGCTATGTTCGTAAATAATTATTCCGCCGTAGTTTAAAATTTTATTTTGCGCTATAGCCTTTAAAACGGGCGTTCCGTCGATATCGTAAGGGGGATCTAAAAAAATAATATCGAATTTCTTTCTCGTAGACAAAACGTAGGTTAAAGCGTCGCTATAAACGACTTCGGCGTTTTCTTTTATTAAATCGGCATTAAACTGCATAATCGCCACGCTTTCTTTTGAAGAATCGACGAGTACCGCGCTCTCCGCTCCCCTTGACAACGCCTCTATGCCCATATTGCCCGTTCCCGAATACAAATCGAGAAACGCCGAACCGTAAATATCCGTTTGCAATATGTTAAAAATGGCTTCTTTGGCTCTGTCGGCGGTAGGACGGATTTGCCTGCCTTTAAATTCTTTTAAAACCCTACCCCTATGTTTGCCTGCTATAATTCTCAAAATTATTCCTCCGTTTTTATATGAGCGTACTTTGAATACAAACAACCGCAATATCTTTGGCGGTAAAGTTCGTATTCCTTTGAAATTTCGATTGAACGCTTGTAGCCTTCTTCCTTTTTAAAATCTGAAAAAAGCCACTTTACTCCATATTCTTTTTCAATTTTTTCGCCTATTTTATTTATAAGGTCGGCGTTTTTATGCGGACTTACCGTAAGAGTTGAACAAAAATAATCGTATCCGCCGTCTTTTGCAGTTTTTGCCGTTTCTTCTAAACGGTTTTCAAAGCAAAGCGTACACCTTGCTCCGCCCTCTTGTTCTTTTTCGTAGCCCTCAACCATATAGAAAAACTCTTTAGAAAAATATCTTCCCTCAATCAGTTTAACTTCTTTGCCGTAAGCCGTTTTCAAAAGCCTTTTTTGCTCGTTTAAACGTAAATAGTATTCTTCACTTTCGGTAATATTAGGATTAAAGAAAAACACCGTCACGTCAAAATATGGAGTAACCCTTTCTAAAACGGCGGTTGAACAGGGCGCGCAACAACTGTGAAGAAGTAATTTTTTCTTTTCCCCGTCTATCGCCTTTACCGTTTCTTTAAATAAATTGTCGTAATTGATCTTGTTCATAGTTTTTTAAATTTGCACGGTGAAATTGCCGTTTTGCAAAATCACACTAAAACCTTATTTAAGCGAAAGTTTAATTTTTTTGAGAAGTTGCTTATCCCCTGCAACTATTCCACCGCCCGAAACGGTTGCGTTTTCGGGGTTTTCATAACACGTGGAACGTATTAAAAGTTTTTCGGTAGCGTATTCGTTAAGCCCCGGAATTTTACTTGAACCGCCCGCAAAGAATATTCCCGACTGACGAATTTCAGCCGAAACTTCGGGGGAAAGTTTTGCCATAAGTTTTTCAGTTATTTCAAAAATCTTATCGTAGAAAAGTTGGATAGGCTTTCTTATATCTTCAGAACCGATTGAAATAGACCTTGGCTTGCCCGTATAAATATCTCTGCCGTTGACGTCAACTCTCATTGCGTCGTCTAAATATAAACTTCCTATTTCACACTTGACGTATTCAGCCGTAAGATGACCTATTTTAAGACCAAAAGTCTTTTCAATGCAGTCTATTATCATAGCGTCGATATTTCTTCCGCCCATATTTACGTTTACGCCCATAATAACTCCGTCGAGCGAAACCGCCGCAATATTAGTCGTTCCGCCACCGACGTCGATAATAAAACACGGCGTAGAATCGGATATGGGCAAATTAAGCCCCAAAGCCGTTAAAATAGGCGACTCTACGTAGGAAATATTATACACGCCCGCGCCGTTTAAAACCTTTTCAAACCTCTTGATTTCGTCGGCTTCTATTCCGCACGGAACGGAAAGAAGAACTTGCGGACGGAAACCAAGTTTGCTTAAAGTTATTTTATTTAAAAACACTTCGACCATTTGGGTTGCGAGTTTATCGTCTAAAATTTGACCTTCCCAAATAGGAAAGCGAACTTCGTTGGCGTTTACCGTTTTACCCAAACGGCGTTTTGCTTCAGCGCCGACTGATTTTACCTTATCCCTTTTGGTAGGATCACACACAACTACGCTTGGCTCCATCAAAACTACGCCTTCGCCAAGTTTGTAAATATTAGTATAAGTACTACCTAAATCTATTGCAATTACGTTGTTTTTCATTTTAAAAACTCCTTAATCGTATCGTCTATCGCTTTTACGGGAAGCCCTACCACGTTGTCGTAATCCCCGTCGAATTCTTTTACCAAATCGTATCCGTCTTGTATGCCGTAAGCCCCTGCCTTACCCTGCCAAAGTCCGCTTTTTAAGTAGTCGTTTATAATACTTTTTGGCAAGTCGTTAAAGGTAACTTTAGTTACGACCTTTCCCGTTTCACGCATATTTGAAGAAATAATAGCGTAACCCGTAATAACTTGATGGGTTTTGCCCGATAAACTTTCGAGCATCTTTTTAGCGTGTTTTTCGTCGGTAGGTTTTTCTAAAATTTTACCGTCTAAACAAACTATAGTGTCCGCGCCGAGAACGACGACGTCGTCCCCACTTTGACGAGAAAAAACGTCTTCCGCCTTATTGATCGCGCACCTTACGGCGAATTTTTCGGGTGGGGTTATACCGTCGAAAACGCCTTCTTTATCGCTCGTTTCTATGGTAAAATCATAGCCCGCGTCAAAAAGAAGTTGTTTGCGCCTTGGCGACGCGCTGGCAAGAATTAGTTTCTTCATATAGGCGTAATACCCCTTTTAATATAATACTAAATAATATTATATAATAAATATTTGGTTTTGTAAAGGATTATTAAAAATTTTAAGGCTTTTTCGCATAAAAAAACGCCACTTAAAAAAGTAGCGTTAGTAGTTAAAAAATCGAGACGGCCTATAAGCCGAGTTCTGTCATTTAATACGGTTATCTATCTAGACTTGCCGTTGCCGACAAGTTCAAGCGACGTTTTGCAGGTAGTCCCGACCGGCTATCTTATGGACTACCCCTATCTTGCTCCGGATGGGGTTTACACAGCCTTCCACGTCTCCGCAGAAGCGGTGAGCTCTTACCTCGCCTTTTCATCCTTACCAAACTTAGTTGGCGGTAATTTTCTGTTGCACTTTCCTTAAAGTCACCTTCACCGTCCGTTAGGCGGCATCCTGCCGTGTGGAGCTCGGACTTTCCTCGTGAGATTTCTCCCCCGCAACCGTACAGCCGACTCGACCAAAACATTTTAGCATAATTTTTCAAATTTGTCTATTAGTTAAAGCAACCACTAAGCAAAAAAATATATACGGAGCAAAAGATTTTTACTACGCGTCGTTTTGTCTTAATTAGATTTTGTTCCACTTTGCATAAAGTTTTGTCTCTACGTACTCTAAGTCTCCATTTTCATCATAAGTAGGTGCAGGCAAAACGTCGGTGGTAAAATCCCACTTTGTAATGCACTCGCTTTCTTTATACCAACCGCAAAACTCATAGCCTTCGCGGATAGGTTCGTAAGGTGTGTTTTCAATAAGTCCGCCACGCTCAAAATCGTTTATAAAATAATAGTCTTCATTTGGCGAGCCTTCGTAATTAAACATATACGCTGTATTTGATTTGTATATATATCGATACAGTCCTACATGTTCATCATAACAGTAAAGCGCATAATCTTTCAGCCAAATTATTTGTATTCTTCTTTGGTTTTTTGCATACTGTACAACATATTCAAAGGTAATGTTTGGAATATATGACATTGTTTCGACTGTAGAACCAGGATAAATAGCATCATCTACCCTTTCAATCATGGTCATAACCATTTTACGGAAATTACGCTCTCCTAAAAAAATATCACTGTTCATATAATATGGGCAATATATTTCTTTTACGGGTGTGATATCTAAACCAAAAGTATAATGTACAACTTCGCCTAATTTTTCATCATACCCATCAAATCCACAACGGAAACCATCCACTCTTACACCTTTATAATGAGACGGAATATATAATTTGTCTAACACTTCAGATTTTACACCCAACTCAGGTTCTGATCCCAATATGTAGTAATACGGATTACCATCATATCCGCTAAGATAATACAAGAATCTTCCATCCCACTCTACTTCAGGTGGATGATAAATCTCAAACAATGGTCTACAACCTATAGTCATAAAACAAATACAACTAAAAATTAAACACAACAATGCTTTTATTTTCTTTTTCATTTAATCCTCCTTTTTAGATTTTGTTCCACTTTGCATAAAGTTTTGTCTCTACGTACTCTAATTCTCCATTTTCATCATAAGTAGGTGCAGGCAAAACGTCGGTGGTAAAATCCCACTTTGTAATGCACTCGCTTTCTTTATACCAACCGCAAAACTCATAACCTTCGCGGATAGGTTCGTAAGGTGTGTTTTCAATAAGTCCGCCATGCTCAAAATCGTTTATAAAATAGTAATCTTGGTTTGGCGAGCCTTCATAGTTAAACATATACGCCGTATTTGCTTTATATAAAGTTCTTATTGTGTCTTTCATTATAGCTACGGTATACATCATATACCAACTAGATTCTTTAATAACACTTATTTCAAAATCACCTTTTATTTGTTTATAACAATCTCTATCATCTTCAAAAATCACGTTAGGCACGTAAATACTCAACGTTTTAGATTCTGTAAACTTATGGGAAATTATTGAAACTATTGGACAATATATTTTCTCGAACTTCTCAATCCCCCCCCCCGTATCTAGAGCGCCTATATTATAATGCAAATACACTTCTTTTACAGGTGTCATATCTATGCCAAAGGTGTACATAGTGCCGTAACTTAAAAATTGATAATGATATTGAATAACAGGTTTACCTTTATAATGCGATGGAAGATAAAGTTTATCTAAAACTTCACTCTTTTTACCAAACTCTTGCTCAGATCCAACAATTGCGTAACTATTCCCTACTGGATAATACAAAAATCTTCCATCCCACTCTAAACCTTCAGGGGGAAAATCTATACCCTTGAAATAATCACAAGAAATACTCATTATACATATCAAACCGAGTATTATACACAACAATGCTTTTATTTTCTTTTTCATACACTCTCCTTTTTAAATTTTGTTCCACTTTGCATAAAGTTTTGTCTTTTAATTTAAGGAACTCTATTGTCGCTGTTGGCGACTGCCAGAGTGACGGAAAATATACTATCGTCATTCTGGAGTGGCTTTGCCACGATAGAATCTTCTATACGTAAAGTCCGCCATTTATCTATGAGACTCTATCGCTTACGCTCCAGAGTGACAAAAGAATAATCGAGTGACGGAAAAATGGCACGATGAAAAATAATCTCCTAAATTTTACAAATTTTTCTATATTATAACATAAAAATTTTTTAAATACAATAACTAACATAAGCGATTTTTGTCGAATAACAATTTTTAGCGGTTTTTTCAAACAAAAACAAGTTAACCATGGCTCAAAAATAGGGAGGGCAAGCCCCTCCCCTACGGAATATTTGTTATATTAAATTGTAATTGCAAAGAAGATAAGACAAAAAAAGCGATAGCGGAAGGTAGACCTTTGGAGTTTTCCTGTCGCTATCGCTTTTACGTCTTTTTCAAGTTTTTATTTAAAGGGTTAGAAACAAGTTAGGCAAGATAATAAAAAAGGGAGTAGCACACGCCACTCCCGATTTATTTGCTTAAATAAAGCAGTTATTTAAAAGTTTAGTACAAGCTCATCCTTTCGATGCGAGTGTTTAAAGATTTAGATGCGAGTTTGCCAAGGCTCGTGAGCTCGAAAAGACTTGGTAGACCTTGTTGGTCACCAAGGTTTCGAGAGCGACACAGTTAACACAGGCAAACGAAGTAGATAAAGCTTTAAACTTTCTTGTACATAGGCCCATAAGTCTTACAAGCCCTGTAATCTTGACCTTCTTTATCCATACCAAAAGCGTTCCAACATGCAGGACGATAAACGTCTTCTTCGGGAACGTTGTGCATACAAACGGGGATACGAAGCATTGAACACATTGTAATAAGATCCGCGCCGATATGTCCGTAAGAGATTGCGCCGTGATTTGCGCCCCAGTTTTGCATTACTTCGTAAGCGGTTTTAAACGAACTTCCGTCTTTTCCGTCGCAACGCGGAGCAAACCAAGTGCAAGGCCAAGTAGGATTAGTTCTTTTCATAAGTTTGTCGTTTACTTCTTTAGGAAGATTTACCGTCCATCCTTCAGCAATTTGAAGAACAGGACCCAATCCTTTTACTAAATTAAGCCTTATCATAGTAACAGGCATTTCGGCGTAAGTGTCGAAATGGCTCGAAAAACCACCGCCACGGAAATTATCAAATCCCGCTTCGCACCAAACGGTTGCGTCGGTCATTTTCTTAATATCTTCTTCGGTTACTTCCCACCACTTTTTCATAACGGCGTTACCGTTTTCATCCGTACAAACACCGCTTGCGTCCAAGCACGCAGCGCCCGAATTCAAAAGATGAATAATACCATCCGATTCCTTTGCTTTGCCCTCGAGTTTATACCCCGTAACTCTTTCGGTTGCTTCGCCCGACCAGTAAGTACGAACGTCGGCAAAAATTTGCGCTCTATGAGTTAAAAGACGCATCATTAGCATTCCCATACCGTTCAAAACGTCGTTTTCGGTGGCAAGAGTGTAAGGCTCTCTTGCGCCTTGATAGTCAAACGTCGAACTTAAAAGTGCTTCTGGATAGTCGCAGTTTGGCCAATGATCAGTCCATTGACGTTGACCT
The DNA here is from genome assembly GCA_017453045.1 of Clostridia bacterium. Taxonomy (GTDB): domain Bacteria; phylum Bacillota; class Clostridia; order Christensenellales; family Borkfalkiaceae; genus UBA10281. Next base: position 22,868 of record JAFTKX010000012.1, read on the forward strand.
TGGAATCCGCCTGCGATTGCATTGTGTCCCGCTCTTTCTTCTACGAAAGCGTCGGGAAGATTTTTGTTGCCTGCCATCAAATCTTTGATTATACAGTACATTTTAACGGTAAATTCCCATTGCTTATCTTTTTCTTCGCGAGTGCACTTAATTTTATGATCTTTGCCAAGGAACTCTACGCTATCGGGATTATCGTCCCATCCTTCCTTGCAATGCTCTTTCGTCCAAGCGAGCGCTTTTTTAAATTCTTCTTCGTCGTAAATACCTTCTTCCATACGGCGAAGAACTTCAACTTCGTCAACGGATTCTATTCTCATACCAAAATAACTTTCCATCATATCTTGGTCGACGATAGAGCCTGCAATACCCATACATTGCGAGCCGATTTGAAGATACGACTTACCACGCATTGTAGCAACGGCTACCGCAGCGCGACCAAAACGAAGAAGTTTTTCTTTAACGTCTTCGGGAATTTCGTTTACTTGATCTAAATCTTGAACTTCGTGTCCATAAATTCCAAAAGCGGGAAGTCCTTTTTGCGCGTGCCCTGCAAGTACTGCGGCAAGATATACCGCGCCCGGTCTTTCAGTTCCGTTAAAACCCCAAACGCCTTTTATCGTTTCGGGATTCATATCCATAGTTTCGCTACCGTAACACCAACAAGACGTCACCGACAAAGTAATCGCAACGCCTGCTTTTCTAAATTTATCTTCGCAAGCCGCCGCTTCGGGAACGCGACCTATACAAGTGTCCGCCAAAACGACCTTTACTGGTTCGCCGTTTGAATAGAAAAGATTTTCTTCAAAAAGTTTTTTAGCGGCGTGAGCCATTGCCCATACCGTGGGTTCGAGCGATTCGCGAAGCATCATAGGCCCGCGACGTCCGTCAATACAGGGGCGAATACCTATTACGGGATAATCGCCGATATATCTTGAATTTGCCATATTTCTCCTCCCAAATTTTAAATTTAATTTTACTTATTATAATTATATACTTGATTTTGGTCTTTTACTTGTATTATAATATTAAAAAGTATAATTATTTTCACATTTTAACAAAAAAGGGAAACGAATATGTCGTATAACGAAACAAAACAACACGGAACAGCCGATTTTCCGTTTGAACTTTACGAAATTAACCAAACGCACCCAAAGTATGAAATGGCTATGCATTGGCACTACAACGTAGAGATAATTCGCGTTAAAAAAGGCAAACTTTCGATAACTTTAGACAACAGAAAATTTACTGCAAATCAAGGCGAAACGGTTTTTGTAAACAGCGAAACTTTGCACGGGGCAATTCCGACGGACAGCGAATACGACTGCGTAGTTTTTAACCTTGCTTTTTTGAAGACGGGGAACGTTTCGTGCGATTCTTTTTTAGACAATCTTCTAAACCATAACGCCGTAATTTCAGACAAAATAAATTCTCCGCTTTACCAAACGGCGATAAGCAAACTATTTTCGGCTTTAAAGACAAGGGAAGACGGTTTTCAATTTAAGGTATTTGGGGCTGTTAACGAACTTATAGGCGCGCTAAAAGAAAATAACGACTTTTCTTATAAGATTGACGGACTAAACCAAAAAGACGAAAAAAACGTTGCCAAACTAAAAAGAATTTTAGCCTTTATACGCGAAAATTTTGACAAAGAATTAACGCTCGACGACATGGCGAACGCGTCTGGTTTTTCTACGAAATATTTTTGCTCGTTCTTTAAAAATATGACGGGCAAAACTCCCATAAGTTATCTAAACGATTACAGAATTGAAAGGGCGTCGAGAAAACTGCTCGCCTCTGATTTGCCTATTACTCAAATTGCTTTTTCGTGCGGATTTAACGATTTAAGTTATTTTATTAAAACGTTTAAAAAACTAAAAGGTTGCTCTCCAAAAATTTACCGCAAAATTTTATTATAATCAAAAAAGCCGTTAGCGCGCAATCTATATAGACGTACGCTAACGGCAAATTTTTATAATTATTTTCTTATTTTTGGAGATGAAAGATTTAAAATTCCTCCGTCGAAAGTCTTTAAAGAAAGTTCAGACGATTTAAAACAATCAACGCTGTCTTCAATAAGACGAGTTAGCATAGTCGAAAACTCGTTAAAATCTTTGCAAAACAAGTAATACGCCATAGAGCCGGGAATTGAATTTATTTCATTGACGAAAACTTGATTTCCATCAAGAAGAAAATCTATTCTTACAACTCCAGAAAAGGCTAATTTTCGATATATAGCCCCACTTATCGACTTAATTTGCCGTTCGACGTCTTCGCCGAGCACGGCGGGAAAAATCTTTTTCGTTAGTGTTTTGTACTTGTCTGAAAAAGATAAAATTTCACCCGATTTTTCAACTTCTTCAAGGCTTGAAACTACAGTTTCTCCCCCGCCTTTATACACCGCGCAATTTATTTCTCTAAATTTTTCAAGCCCTTTTTCTATTATGATTTTTTCATCAAACTTAAAGGCTAAATCAATCGCCTTTTCAAGACTGCGCAAATCTTTTGCAACCGATATCCCTATGCTACTGCCAAGTTTTGCAGGTTTTACTACTACGGGATAGGCAAACTTTTTTTGAATTACGTTTAGGGCGTAATCTCTTTTCAAATAGTACCTATCTCTAACTAATTTTACGTGGGGCAAACAGTTTACGCCTATCGCTTTTAAGGCAATTTTAGTAAATTCTTTATCAATAGCGAGCGACGAAGCAAAAAGGTCGGGACAAACGAAAGGTATTTTACTGTTTTTTATTATCGCCGTAAACTCTCCGCCTTCGCCGTATCCACCGTGCATACAATTTATTGCAGAATATATTTGAAAAGCAGGTTTTATTTTGCTATTTTTTAAATAATACAACCTATCGTCCGACGGCAAAAGCAAGCATTTTTTTAGCCCGTCGGTTTTTAAATTTTTATAAATAGATAAATCGCGTAGATTATCCCCTGTAAACCACTCTCCGCTTTTGCTTACGAAAACGGGAATAGGATTATATTCGCTTTTATCAACTGCGTTTAAAGTCATAACGCCGGTTATCACCGAAACGTCGTGTTCGCAACTTTGACCGCCGAAAAATACTAAAACGTTTTTCATAATTCTCCTTATATTTCATACACGTCGGGAAGATCGCTGAAAAATGCGACTACATCTCCCCTTTTTAATTGATTTAAAAGATATTTTTTTACCGTTTGCATATCGCTTAAAACTTCGACCTGACCCCCTACGCTTAGCGCTCCGTTTTTTACGCTCGTAGAGTTTACGCCCATCGCTATAACGAGCGAAAAATTTTGAGCCAAAACCTGCCCGACTTGATAATTTACGGTTTTATCTTCTTCGCCGAGTTCAACCACACCCGACGTTACGGCAATTTTTTTACCGCTTAATTTTCCTATAGCGATAGCCGTAGATTTTATCCCTTCGATATTTGCGTTGTAACCGTCGTCAACTACGACTACTCCGTTTGCTGTCTTTATAATTTCCGCCCTATGCCTTGGAGAACTTAAGGTCGGAATTACTCCAAGAATTTTACTAATGTCAACTTTTAGATAAAGAGCGACGGCTACTGCAATGCAAATATTTTCAAGATTATGAAAACCGAGTAGCGGAGTGAAAGTTTTATAACTTTTACCGTATACGACTATATCAAAATCAATACCGTCCAAGCGTTGAACGGCGTTTTGCCAACGCACGAAACCTCTTTCCCCAACCAAAAATTTCTCGCAGTTCGCTTTTTGATATAAGTCGAAACTCTCTTGCGAATTATCGTTAAAAAAGGCGGATTTTTTACCGCAAAGCCCTTCTATAAGTTGATTTTTAGCCCTTTTAACGCCTTTAATCCCACCGAGAGTTTTCGTATGTTGCGGTAAAATTGACGTTATTATACCAACGTTTGGCTTAACCATTTTGCAAAGTTCTTTTATATCGTTTTTACGCCTTGCCCCCATCTCTGCAATAAATACGTCGTAGTTTTCGAGCCCGCCTCTTACAGTTTTACAAATGCCGAGCGGAGTGTTATAAGACGACGGCGTTGCAAGCACTCTATATTTTGTTTGAAGCATCTTAGCAAGATAGTTTTTTACCGAAGTTTTGCCCGAACTACCAGTTATCCCTATTTTTATTAAGTCTTTATTTTTAGCAATTTTCTTTGCGCAAATCGCTTTGCTTAAACAATAACGAAACGCGTCGTAAGGGAAATTTACAATTTTACCTAACGATAAAAAACACGGAACGCCTACGGGAACAAACGCTAAAGATAAACTTGCATAGTATATAAAATTTTGCGATAAAAAACTTTTTACAAGTAAGAATATCGCGGTGCAAAACGCAGACGAAAAAAACGCTGACAAAAAATAAATTCTTAAAAATCTATGCGTTAGTTTACTTTTTTTAACGATTTTCGTTTTGAAAAAATACAACCCGTCAAGCAGAGTGAAAACGGTAAAAACGTAAAGACTAAAAGTTAGATTGTGTTTATTAAAAAACACGCACCCGACAGCCGTTGCGATTAAAAAAAGTAGGCTATAAGTCGATAATTTAACAATTTCACGCTTTTTTCCACTAAAAATCGCCGAGAAAAATTCGCCTATCCTATATCCGCATTGCTGAAAAACGGTCGCTATTTTAATCGAGAAAAAACCAAAGACGCAAACAGACAAAAGAATAAGCGAAAGCAAATTTATATCAATCATTATCTTTCTCCGTTAAAAAACTAAAGACGAGCGAATTAAACTCGTCGGGCTTTTCGATAAAACAAAAATGCCCCGCGTTTGCAAAGAAATAAAGCCTACTCTTTTTTATGAGTTTCTTCATTAGTTTTGCCATATACGGGGGCGTTTGCCTATCCTTTTTGCCAAAAATCAGCAAGGTTCTATTTTGAATTTTTGAATATTCGTCGTTTAAATTATCCGAAATTATCTTTTGAAAACTTTTTTTCATAACGGGCGACAAATTTTGATAATCTTTTGAATATAAAAACTTAAGTTTTTCCCTTTTTACAAAATTTTTAAGTATAAAAAAAGACGCTTTTTTAAAAAAGTATTTTATACTTTTTCTCGGCTTTAAGCCTGCAGCGCCTGTGAAAACTATTTTATCTATTCTCTTTTCGTCTTTTAGTAACCTTACCGCCACCCTCGCTCCAAACGAGTGGGCTAAAAGGTCTACCTTTTTTTCGCCAAGTTTATCTAAAAGTTCTCGTATCTCGTTTGCGTAATCGTCAAGCGAATAGGGATATTCCATAAGTTTGCTCTTTCCAAAACCCGTCATATCCACCGCAACGACTCGCATAAACCGAGAAAAAAAGTTTATTTGACGAATAAAACTTTCTTTATTTGAAAGATACCCGTGTAGCATAAGCAAAACTTTGCCGTATCCTACGTCGATATACCTTTCGCCAACAAGTCTTTTTATAATTTTTTCTCCATTATTATAGCGTCTTCACCGTCGGCATAATAACCTTTTCTAACGGCAATTCGTTCAAAACCGCAACGCTCGTAGCAAGAAATCGCAACGGAGTTTCCTACCCTCACCTCAAGAAAAAGTTGCTCGACGCCCCTATCTTTAAAACTTTCTATAAGAGCGTTTACCAAACTTTTTCCAAAGCCGTTTCCACGATAATTTTTATCTACGGCAACGAGTAAAATTTCGCCTTGTTCAAAAAGAATTTGACCGCCGATATATCCTAAAACTTCTTGATTTTCGCATATAACGAAACCCGAAAAATGCGGACTTGAAAAAGCGCTTTCTATCATTTCTTGCGACCAAGCGTCGCTAAAACACTCTTTTTCTAAACTGCTAATTTTTTGATTGTCATCTTTTTGCCACGGGCGTATTAGCACAGTTCTTCCTCCGCTTGACTCTTTTTAACGTAAAGTGGAATAAGACTTTCTCTGTCTAAACTCGCTAAATTAAGTTTACGTTCAACTGCGACCGAAAAACCCTTTGCTAAATCGCCTTTTATAGCGTTTAAACCGTCGATTTCAACGTCGGAAACAACCAAAAAGTCTTTATATAAGTCGATTATCTCCGATTTTGATAAAAAACACGGGGGTAAAATTACGTTATTATTCTCATCGAAAGCGCAGGCGTAAAAGTTATCGTGTCGAGCGTCGATAAGGGTTAATTTTTTTACGCTATCTACGATATTGTATGCGAGCGATTCAAAAGAAGTTACGCCTAAAACCTTTTTGTCTAAAGCATACGCGAAAGCCTTTGCCGTCGATACGCCTATTCTAATACCCGTGAACGAACCAGGTCCTATAGAGCAAGCGAAAACGTCGATATCCGAAAGTTTAACTTGAGCGTCTAAAAGACAATATTCAATTTCTTTCATCAAAGCGACCGAGTGAGATTGCAAACACTCTTTAATTTCTCTCACCGCTTTTTCTTTACCTTGTGAAACGACGGTTAAATAGTTTCCGCTTGTGTCGAACGCGAGATAGTTCATAAAGTTATCTTCCTTGTATTTTCATCAATTTTTTCAATTTTGACCGTCTTTAAAGTCTTTGGCAAAACGTCTTTTATATTTTGCGCCCACTCTATAAGGCAAACGCCCTTCAAATAAAAATAATCGGTAAGACCGAGCGCTTCAGCGTCTTCTCCGCTTGATAGGCGGTAACAATCGTAATGATACAAAACGCCGTCGTAATCGTTCATGTAAGCGTAAGTCGGGCTTGTAATTTCATCCGTAACGCCAAGACCTTTTGCAACGCCCTTGGCAAAGGCGGTTTTCCCCGCGCCCATTTCACCGTCTAAAATAACGACGTCGCCACCTCGTAAGGTTTTCGCATAGTCAAAAGCGACCTTTATAGTTTCTTCGCAAGATTTAGTAATTATTTCCATAATCTTATTATACGCCTTTTATAAAAATTTGCTAAGTAAATTTTTAAGCCGTTTATAAAGTAAAATTGCAATTATACTGTTTAAAACGCCTTTTATAAGATTGAAAATCAAAATATATCCCCAAGTTTGTTTAAAAAACTCGGCAGGGTTTTTAATTTGAAAAATATAGAAAGTAACGTACCTATTCATAGGTAAAGCAAGTAAGGCTTGGAACAGCACGCACGCCGACAAAACTACGACTACCCATTTAAAGCCCTTTACTTTTTTATAAATAAGCGAAGGAATAACGACGAACGCCATAGCCGTAACCGTATTCGCGACAGCCCCCGTAATACCTCCCGTCGAACCTATCATACCTAACAAATTAGTTATCACAACTATAATTAGCGACGAAAGCGGACCTAATATGTATCCCGTAAGTAGCATTACCGCAAACGAAAAATCAAGTTCTAAAAAAAACGCAGGCGTGCCCGGGAAAAGCGGAAAACTAAGTAGCGTCGTTAAATACGCAATTGCTATCGCCGTACCGAGAGTGGCTATTCGTTTAGCGGTAAAAAATTTAGTTTTTTCTTGCATAAAAACTCCTTTATATAGGGGAAAGGCATAAAAAAAGCCCGTGGAAAACCACGGGGCATAATAAGAGCAACTCTTATAATCTTTTCTCATCCGGACTTGACTTAAATTTAAGTTTACCGTCGGTTTAGGAATTACGCCTAATCAAAGCCAAAAGACTCTCGCAGACTTTACTGCCGGTGGAGAATTTCACTCCGCCCCAAAGATTTATAAGAACATTTTACTCTTTTTGCTTTACGTTGTAAAGCATATTGCGTTAAAATTCGAGATTGCTTTTTAAATCCATTGCAATTTTAGGAGCGTTTTTCAAAAACACCCTATCCGCAACCGAAAACAAACTGACGACGTCTTTACATTTTTCGCTACAAGAATAGGCAACGACAGTCCTTTTTCCTCCCGATAAAAAATGCAGGTCCGACGCGCCCGAAAAAGTCCTGTTTATTATTTCGTGTCCGCTACCGGACACAATTCCCGCAACGTTAGATTTTAAAAGAATTTTGACAACCCTTTCAACTTGCGTATAATCTAAATCGCCAACTTCCAAAACGGCAAAAATCTTCTTTCTTTTATACCTTCTCGAAATTACGGTAAACTCTTTTTTGATATTTTCAAATCTACCCCTTTTTACGTCGCTCGTGCCAACGGGCAAATAAACGCCGTCCGCCCCTTCTTCAAAAGCCTTTCTAACGGCGTGCTTTTTAACGCCGTAGAGTTCCTCGCCGTAAGGATAGCAAACCGCTCCGTACACTCCTATATTTTTTCCGACGAGCAACTTCTTTGTTTCTCGTATTTGCCTTGGATTTACGATTACGTTTCCAAACCCAAACTTAATAACTTCGGCGATTTTTATCTTTAAATTTTCGCTATCTTTAACCGTAGTCAAATCGGCGTCTACGCGTCTAAAAAGTTTAAACGCTTTGTATTCTTTATATTCTTTGCCGATATCTTCTTCGCTTTGACCGAAAATCATAGCGGTTTTAGCGGTGTCCGCGCCAAAAGAACTTTGATTATTTTCGCCGTTTTCAGTTTGAGATGAAAGGTCGCTACCGTTTACGTTTTGTTCTTGTTGATTATTTACGTTAGTCATATCGAAATTTTCCATAACATGATTATGCCCGTTTTTTAGGAATTTAACAACCCTTTACAAAAATTTAAGTTACTTTTGCGACAACCTTTACTCTTTTTCGGCATACCTTTTCAAAATATTGATATACAGCCCGTTTATAATCAATTTAGGAGAATAACTATGACGAATTTTTTGGAAGGATTTTTAATCGTTATGATGATTTTCTGTTTTTGTGTTGGAATTGCTTTCGTTATACGACTTATAATTGCTTGGATTGTAGGAAAGCCTGCCAAAAGCGAGCCAACCGTAGCAGAGCCAACCGTCTACTTCGTAAAGCAAACGCAAAGTAAGCCAAAAAGAAAAAGGGCAAGGCGAAAATCGCCGAGCGTCGCGCTTAAAGGGCTTATGATAACGCCCGAAAAATTTGAAGCCTTAAAAAACAACAATTTTGAAGAATAAAGCGGGGTTTTGCAATCGCAAAACCCCGCTATAAGTCGATTATTTAACTTTATTCGCTGAATTTTTCTATATTATCAGACTTCGCCCAAAGCCTTTCAAGATTATAAAACAGCCTCGTTTCGTCGTGGAAAACGTGAAGTATTACGTCGCCAAAATCAACTACGACCCATCTTGCTTCAGCCATACCTTCTTTTCTGCGAACTTCACCGCCAGCCTTTTCCACAGCGTCCATAGCGTACTCTGCGAGAGCCTTTACTTGCGGAGACGACTTACCGCTTGCGATAATAAAATAATCGGCTAAAATCGTTTGCTCGCTAACGTCGATTTTAATCACGTCGTATGCCTTTTTTGAAAGTAACGTTTCACATATAAGTTTTGCTTTTTCTTTAGAATTCATATTTCTCTCCTTTAATAAGGTTTGTTTTTATTTTCGTTTTGCATAGTATTCGTACGCCTTTAAGGTCAGCGGATAAACTTCGCATCCCCTTTCGTACACGTAGTCTAGCGACCTTTGCATTGACAGGATAAACGCCTTGTCAAAATCTTCAAAGGATAACGCCCTTATTTTTTCAACGCCGTCATAAGTTCTTCCTTCTTCAAGCATATCCGCTGTAAAAACTATTTTAGCAAGAAGGGACATATTCGGCTTTGCGCTCGTATGATAGCGAATCGCATTTAAAACTTCTTTATCTTTTACGCCCAACTCTTTTTCAGCGACGTAAGCGCCGAGATATTGGTGCATAACCTGACTTGGAACTGCTTTTGGCGGAACAAACTCGGGATAATCGCTTAAACTTAAATATTTAGCGACGTCGTGCAGTAGCGACGCTTTTAAAGTTTTCTTTAAACTTACGCCAAACGCTTTAGCATACCTTAACGCTAACTCTATTACGCCTTTGGTGTGAACAAGTCTTTTTTCGGTTAAATTGCTTATTACAAAATCTGCAATTTTACCGCCGTTATAGAGAAAATGTCGGTCTATATATTCGTTAACGCCAAAAATAAGACTATCGTCAACGCTTAATTTGAGCAATTTTTTTATTTTTATTTGAGTTGAAGAAAGGTCTTTTCCAACGAAATTTAAACAGCCTATTTTTACGCCGAATTTCTTAAAAAATTCTTCTTTACTCTCTACGGCTGTTTTATCCTCGCCCTGCCTTTGACAAAGAAGTGGGGTTGCAAACTTTAAAATTTCAGTTGGATTTTTCCAAGTGTGAAAGGACGATAACATATCCGTACCCATCAAAAATAAAATTTCGTAATCGGAGTATTCTTCGGCTAAATGCTTTACCGTCAAATAGGAAAAACTCTTGCCCTTTTGCTTGATTTCATAATCGGAAACGACTGCGCCGTTTATTTTAGCAAAGGCAATTTTACACATCTCAAGCCTATTTTTAGGACTTGCCGGCATAAAAACCTTTTTATGCGGAGGAATAAAGGTTGGCATTATTATAATTTTATCGGGAGAAATTTCTTTTTCAACCGCTTCAACCATCTTTACGTGTTCGATATGCGGTGGATCAAAAGTTCCCCCAAAAAAGACAAGTTTTTTCTTCATATACAAATTTTAACACATTTTTTATATAATTACAAGTTTATTACGCGTTTTTACGGCAATAATAAAGGTATGTTTAAGTTTAAAATTTCTGAAATTTCCGACGGTTTGTTTATTTTAGGCTCGGCGTTTTTAATTGCCTTTGTAACAGGTTATTATTTTTTGAAAAATAACGTTACGGCAATACTTATATCAACGCCGTGTTCAATTATTCTTTTTTGCGTTTATATGCTTTTTTTAAAAAAGAAAAAAGGTAAGTTACTTATAAAACGCGAAGACGAAGAAAAATACGTAAAATGCGCAAACGCTCTGTGCCTTGAAAATAAGGAATTTGGTGAAAACGTAGTCTTTTCAACGCTCGCTTCACTTGGTAAAAACCCCGTAAAAGTTACAAACGGGATAGTTTGCGAAAACGATTTTTATTACGTTAAATTTTCTTACGATAAAATTACCGCGGGAAACCTTGCAAACGCCTATAAGAAAACGCCCAAAAGCAAGAATTTAGTTTTTATTGCGATTACGTTTAGCGACGACGCCCTTGCCTTTGCAAGCGGATTTTTTACACGAATAAAACTTCTCACCTTATCTGAAATATTCCCCTTTTTACAAAAAGCAAACACCTTGCCAAACGGTGGGTTTATTCCAAAAGAACAGAAAACTTCTTTTTTAAATCTATTAAAACAAACTTTTCAAAGACAAAAAGCGAAAACTTTTGCCCTTTACGGCTCTTTTCTACTTATTATGAGTAGATTCGTTTTCTTTCCCACTTGGTATGTTATTTGTGGCAGTATCTTTTTAATATATGCAATAACGATTAAGTTTTTCGCCCCAAAACCTGCCTATAAGTCGTTTTTCGATTAGTTTTATAAATTTAGCGCCCAAAAGCAAAATGCTTTTGGGCGCGTTTTTATTAAAACTCTACGTGTTTAATTCCCTTTTTATTCGACCTGCGGTATAAAACGACTTTGTGACCGATAGTGCAAACGACTTCGGCGTTTAAGGCTTCGGCAAGGTCGGTTGCAACCCATTTTGCTTCTTCTTCGGAATTGTTGAGCACGGTAATTTTTATAAGTTCTCTACTTTCTAACGCTTGCGAAAAACTTTCAATCATATTGTCGGAAATTCCGCCTTTTCCTATTTGACCTATCGGCTCGATAGTTTGAGCAAGCGAACGAAGATTGCTTCTTTGTTTTGACGTAAACATAATATCTCTCCTTTGTCAATTTTAATCCATAAACGTAAATTCTACCTCGCCGATTACAACAGTGTCGCCATCTTTACATCCCACTTTTCTAAGAGCATTGATAACGCCATAATCTTTGAGAGTTTTTTGCATGTACGCTAAACTGTCCATATCGTTTAAAACGACGTTCCTTTCTAAAAGTTTAACGATAGGTCCGTCAACGATATAAAGTCCGTCTTCTTCGTCGTGAACGATATTAAATTTACGAACGTCGACTTTTTCGTATTTAAATTCTTCGTGTTCGATAGGCGCTGGAGCAGGCATTTCTTTAAGCATTTGTAAAATAGTTTTTACAAGGTCTTCAAGCCCTTCGCCCATTATTGCAGACGATACGAAAATCTTTTTTCTACCGTTTATTTTCTTTTTGAAAATTTTAATATTTTCTTCAGCGCCGTACATATCGCTCTTATTGAGTACGATAAGTTGCGGACGTTTTGCAAGTTCTTTTGAATATCCTTTAAGTTCGGCGTTTATCTTTTTATAATCTTCGTACGGATCTCTACCTTCCGCGCCCGAAATATCAACTACGTGAACTAAAATTCGCGTTCTTTCGATATGCCTTAAAAATTCAATGCCAAGCCCTGCGCCTTCAGACGCGCCTTCGATAAGCCCCGGAATATCGGCGCAAACGAAACTGTCGTCGTAATAGCCTACTATACCGAGATTTGGCGACATAGTGGTAAAGTGATAATTAGCAATCTTTGGTTTTGCGTTAGAAACCTTTGAAAGTATGGTCGATTTCCCAACGTTTGGAAAACCTATAAGACCAACGTCGGCAATGGTTTTAAGTTCCAAAATTACTCTGCGAAGTTCAGTTTTTTCGCCCGTTTGCGAAAAGTGCGGAGCGTGCCGTCTTGAAGTGCAAAAATGCACGTTTCCTTTACCTCCGTTACCGCCTTCTAAAACGAGATGAGTTTGTCCGTCGTAATATATATCGCAAATAATTTTGTCCGTTTCGGCGTCTTTTACAACCGTCCCTAAAGGAACGGAAATATATAAATCTTCTCCGTCTTTTCCGTGTCTTTTGTTAGGCTCGCCTTTACCGCCGTTTTCGGCAACGTACTTATGCTTAAAATGGAAATCAATAAGCGTAGTTTTATGTCTATCGCCTACGAAATAAATATGACCGCCACGTCCGCCGTCGCCACCGTCAGGACCGCCGTTCGCTACGCCTTTGTAACGAAGAAATGAGGTTGCCCCATTTCCGCCGTCGCCTGATTTTAATGAAATTCTCTCTTTATCAACAAACATTTTAACCTCTTTTTTCTTGGTTATAATAATTACATAAACTATTTAAAAAACATTGGCTACACTTGGGGTTTCTAGCCAAGCAAACTCGCCTACCGTGAAAGATAAGAGCGTGGTGCATATGCGACCACTTTTGCTTTGGAAACGCCTCCATAAGTCGTTTTTCGGTATCAAGCGGAGTCGTTCCCTTTGATAGCCCCAACCTTTTAGACACCCTAAAAACGTGGGTATCAACGGCTATCGCGTCACCGCCGAACGCTACGCTAAAAACGACGTTCGCCGTTTTTCTTCCAACGCCTGCAAGAGACTGCAAGTCCTTTAAAGTTGACGGAACTAACCCGTTAAACTTTTCTATAATATCTTTCGACGCCGAAACGATATGAGTGGCTTTAGAGTGGTACAACCCACAAGAAAAAATATATTTTTCAAGTTCTTCTACGCCGAGATTTACCATCTTTTCGGGAGTGTTTGCAACCTTAAAAAGTTTTTCGGTAACTTTGTTTACCCGTTCATCCGTGCATTGAGCAGACAGAATAACCGCAACCAAAAGTTCGTACTCGCTTGAAAATTTTAACGCAGGCACGGGGTTTGGATATTGTTCGGATAAAATTTCGGTTATCTTTAAGGCTGTCTTTTTATTCATAGTTACCCCAAAAGTATAATTCGCAAAGTAAATTAAGCGCCTTTTATTTTAACACAAAAAGGCGCTTTAGACAATTAAATTAAACTATATTTTAAAATTTAGGGCTTAAAGACGGGTTATATAGCGTTTTACCCCGTCTTTTCTTATAGAAAAGAACCCTCTAAACGAAGTGAGTGAAAGAGCGGAAACGACGTGTCGAGCAAACGAAAGTTGCCCTACTGGAAACTTTGCAGAAATCCCACAGCCGATATGGGCTTCTATGGGGGTGTTTACAGCCTTACAATCTATTCCTTTCGAGCGCATATAATCAATAAACCCCACCGTGTGAGATCTGGAATTAAAAACCGCCAAACAAAAAATCATTATTTCTTCTCCTTTGCGTGTGCATATAAGCATTTATTTTAAATAATTGCAATACAATATATAAAGGTACAATTTCAATAGGAGTGTGTTATGGTATATTTTGACAACGCCGCAACGGGTGGTTTTAAACCTTTTAAGTCTATAGACTCTGCGCTAAACGCTATGAAAAACGTAAATGCAAACGCAGGTAGAAGCGGTCATAAACTGTCGCTACTTGCGTCCGAACTCGTTTACGAAACGAGAAAATCTCTGGCTACGTTTTTGGGCGTAAGTTCTCCGCAAAGAATTATTTTCACCGCTAATTGCACCGACGCTTTAAATACGGCGATTTTCGGACTTTACAAAAAAGGCTCTAACGTAATAACGACGGCAACCGAACACAATAGCGTTTTACGCCCGCTATACGAACTCGAAAGGCGTGGCGAAATTACCCTTACCATAATAAAGCCCGAATTCGGTGGCGTTATGGCGGAAGACGTTGAAGGTAAAATTACGAAAGATACTTCTTTAGTAGTTTTAAACGCCGTTTCTAACGTTACGGGAACTGAAAACGACGTTTTGGGAATAGGAAAACTACTTAAAAAAAGAAAAATAAGTTTTATCGTAGACGGCGCGCAAGCGGTTGGACATACCGATTTTAAGGTCGATAATCAACATATAGACGCGCTTTGCGTTTCTCCGCACAAAGGACTTTTAGCAAGTCAAGGGATAGGAGTTCTTGCGCTTGGGAAAAACTCCGAAGTTTTACCTTATCGCTTTGGCGGTACGGGTTTTGACAGTTTTTCGCGCGAAATGCCAAACGAATATCCCGAAAGATTAGAAGCGGGAACTTTGAACTTACCCGCTATTTGCTCGATTAAAGCGGGGCTTTCTTATTTGCAAGGAAACGTCGATTATATTTCAAACCAACTATTTTCTTTAACCGAATATCTTATAGCAAAACTCTCTCGTCTACCCTTTATTAAAATATTCTCTTTGCCTAACAAATACGGCATAGTAAGTTTTTCGCACGACGAAATATCGTCGCAAGAACTCGCCGAAATTTTATCCGAAAAATACGACGTTGCCGTAAGGGGCGGTTTTCATTGCGCGCCACTCTATCACAAATTTTTAAAGACTGAAAAGTTTGGAACGGTCAGAGTGAGTTTTGCGCCACAAAATACGAGAAGGGAAATAAATTTACTTATTTCAGCCCTAAAAGAAATATCTCTTATTTGATTTGCTTGAGTTTATCGACGACCAAGTAAAGAGTTTTTCTTTGCTTGTCGTTTAAGAGCGGGGCTACCGACGAAGCGAAATTGTCTATATCTTTATCCGAAAGTTTGCCCGCTTTTCTACTTTTTTCGGCTTGGTAAATGATTGCGCGCATAATGTCGTCCGAACTTTTACCTTCGTATTTTGCAGACAGTTTGGCAAACGTTTCAAAAGGATCGCCACTAAAATTTAAGTCTTGACTTTCGCCTGAATTTTCCCCACTTTTAAAACTGTTAAAATCTTTCATACGATTTCCTCCGCTACAACATTGTATGCGGAAATTTAACGAAAATGTTATAAGGAGAAGACAAATGAATATACTTCCACTCGTTTTATTTGCCGTTTTACTCGGCGGAGATAAATTATATTCAATAAAAGAATTCCTTTCTAAAATAGACTTTCCGTCGTTTGCGCCCGTGCTGAAAATGATAGGCTTGAACGGCAATATCGTAGATTTTTTATGTTCGGAAAAATTTAGCGAAATTCTTTCTTCCGACGGCGATTTAAAATCAATTTTGCCCGTTCTTTCGGGTTTGTTTGCAAAAAAAGACGACCAAAATAACGCGCAAGAAACTGACGAAACACCTAAAAAAAACGACTATCTTTCAGCAATAAAAAACGTCGCCCCGACGGATATCGAGGAGACGCTCTCTGAATTTTTAAATTGATTTTACGACTAATTTTAAAGGGAAAGAGCGCACGACAATTCGTAATCTACCCCTTCTAAATAAGGCGCTTCGATTATTTTATTTTTGTATTTTTCTATCGATTTATTTACGCCGACTCTGTGAATAGTTATATCCGATTGTGGCCAGTAAATTTGAGCGGTAGTAAGTTTTATTGCGCTTCCGTCTAAATTTTCCGTGGTAGTTTGCATTATGCCCTTGCCGTAAGTTTTGTAACTGCCGTCGGCATTTTTGGATAAAACTACTCTCACCACGTCTCTACTGTCGTAATCTAAACAAGCGCCGATAAGAGCCTCAGACGCAGACGCAGTTCCGTCGTCGGCAAGAAAAACTATCTTTTCAAAATCGTAAAGGTCGTATTTTATATTTTGAGCGGTAAACTTATCAACTTTTCCGTCTTTATAAATTGCTTTTGAAATCAAGGGATTTTTCTTATCCGTGCCGACGAGATGCGAAGCGATTTTGCACATAATATCCATAAATCCTCCGCCGTTACCCCTTAAGTCTACGATAAGTTTACTCTTTTCATTAGCCTTAAATTTTTCAAGCGCCGTTTCAAACTGTTTTACCGAACCCGATAAATCGGTCAATCTGCCGTTAAAACTCGTGTATCTTATATACGCAGTTTGCTCGTCTAAAACGCCCGTCAAATCGTCTTGATAAGAAACGAACTGCATTTGTCCGCTCGCGTCGCTAAACCTAAACGCGCCCCTGTCGTCTACGTAATAAACGAAAGTTTCTTGATATTCTTGCTTTTTTACAACGAATTCTTCTTCGGTTTTATATAAAACCTTTAAGCAAATTTCTTCACCGCTTAGGACTTTAGACATAAAGTCGTTAAAATTCGTTATAGTGGTTGCCGAAGTAAACTCGCTATCGGTTGATTTTTTATAAGCGGTTATCTTTCCGCCTGCCTTAACGCCCGATTTTTCGGCGGGAGAATTTCCTACGACTCGGACTATTTCAAGCGTAGTTTCGTTTACAGCAACGCCCACGCCCGCCTGTTTTCCTTCGGCGGATTTTTTTATGATTTCGTATTCTTCGGCTGAATAATATTCGGAATATTTATCCCCTTCAAGCAAAGAGTCAATCATAATATCCAAATAATTTTCTTCTTCGTTAAGATAATATTTCTTATAGTTATCGAGAACGAATTTTAAAGCCGACAAATCTTCGTCTTTGTACGAGCCTGCAAAGTAACCTGCAAAAAACATACCCACCGCCACGACGACGGCGACTATTACGGTCAGTATTCTTTTCAACTTTGTTTCCTACCCCAAAAGTTTATGTAAAATCATTATTAGCCTAAAGGTCATTGCGTCTTGGAATTTCCTAATATCAAGCCCCGTTGCCCTTTCTATTTTATCCAACCTATACATCAAAGTATTCCTGTGCATATAAAGATTTCTCGACGTTTCGGAAACGTTTAAACTCGTATGCAAGAATTCTTCGGCTGTGGTTACCATTTCTCCGTCGGCAAACATACTCTTTGCTTCCGAATCTTCCAAAATATCCAAAAATTCTTGAAGTTTGTGCTTTGGCATATCTTCAAGCATCTTTACCAAAACGTATTCTTTATAAGTTGAAACGGTTGATTTAGAACCGAAAATGCCGTCCATCCTTATAGCCGTAAGTCCTTGAGAATAAGAAACCGAACAGTCGGCAAAACCCGATACCACACCGCCTATTCCAACTTTTACCAAAACGCCTAATTCTTCGGCGATTGTTTGCGCGAGAAGGGAGGCAAAATCAGTCAAAGAACGGTATTCGCTTTCTTCGCCCGACGAGCCGAAACGGATATATACGCAAGTAAAATCGTCGGTAACAACGCATAAATCTTTATCCGAAGTTTTGAAATTTTCAATCAAATTCAAAACTTCTTCTACCTTTCCGCAAGGTACGGAAATTACCGTAGCCGTACAAGGCAGGTCGGGAATAGCATATTTTGAAATAATTTTTTGAAGTCGTATCCCGCTACACTCGCCGACTATCGCGCTCTTTAACGAAACTTCTTTGTTTTCGGTTTTTTCAGTTATTTCGCGGTTTTCTAAAAGCGCGCCGAGTAAAACGGCGATAGTTTTATCCGATTGGCTCGCGCCGTCGATATAACCAACGTAACGGCAAGCGTTATTTTTAAACGAAAAGTAAGTTTTTCCGTTTTCGTCCGACGAAATAACTTCCCTTACTTTTCCGCTAAATCTATCGGGCTTTTCGCCTTCAATCGTAGAATAAAAAATTTCTTCGTCTTCCTGATAAACTCTTACTTCCTTACCCGTCTTTTCTTTAAGCGCGGTAAGCATGCGGATGATTTCTATATCCATCTTTCCTCCGTTATAAAGCCTTTAAAAGATCGTAGGCTTTTTCTATCAAACGACTTACTTCTTGATAGGTTAATTGCAAATTAAAATAGTTAGTTCTATACTCGTAGAAAAAGCAGTAAGCGTTTTCTATCGCAATCTTTTTAGCGTGATCGCTTTTTAAAACAAAACGCTCGTCTTCTCTAACAAAGTACGGCGAAATTTTATCGACTCCACCCAAAGATTTTTTTATTTCGTTTTCAATTTCAAAAAGAGCGAAGATCAATGCGGGAGCGTAATTGTCTTTTAAAATTTTTAAAACTGCCCTTGCTACGCCTATACCGCAAACTTCTTCATTTTGGTCAATTTCAACCGAGAAACAACGCTCTATAAGTCGATTAACTTGGCTTTTTTTAGATTTTTCCCAAAAATAACAAGCCGACAGACAAAGCAAAAACCATCCGTTTGAAACAATCGACGTCGCTTGTTTTTGGGGGTATATGCAAAGTTTTTCTTCGCCCAAAATAAAACCCGTTCCGTCTAAACGCTCGAAAATTTTTGCTTTCGGCGCTTTTTTATTTAGCCAAGAAATAAAATCTTCGTAAAAATAATTTCCGCTAATTTTATATCCGTTCCCAACGAGAGAAAGAATTTTTCCGTTAAATAACGCTTGCTTTGCAAGGTCGTCGACGATCTCGTTATACTTGTGATTGCTATGCCCTTTTACCTTTGCAAAAACGACGTCTACGACGCCTTTATATTTTTCAAATTCCTTAACGTAATAAAGCGCGACGGGGCTTGACGCTCCCCATCTGCCGTTTGCCCACGCCGATAAGCCCTCGTAATCGTGATATATTTTCAGTTTTTTATACCCGTTTAAAAACGCCCACTTTACAGCCGTTAGAACGCCGTCGACTTCGCCGACGATATTCCTCGAAGATAAAAATCTCTCGTCGCTTCCCACTCCGCTAAACTGCCGTTTCTCACCGCTTGGACTTACTGCGACAACGCCGTAAGAATACTTATTTTCGCCTTCTTCAAAACTTCCGTCGGTGAAGGCTACCGCAAAACCCAAACTCAAGTCTTCGTTTAACCGTTCCGCGTAATAATCTCTATCTTCTAAAAAAGCAACCGCTTCTTCTTCGGTATGAAAACTCTTGTATTTATTTCCGCTACCCTTATTTTCGGAAATAAAGGCTTGACACTCGTTCCAGTCGGTAAATATTTTATTTTCTTTTCCTTTAACAGCGTAGAACTTTGACATAGACTTTTCCTTATGAAGAATATTTTAACATAAAATATTCGGTTTTTCAAGCGATTGCTTTTATTGCTTTAAAAGATTGTTCAAATTTTGACGTTTTAGATGAACCTTTTTCATTTTTTTGAAATATAATGTGCTATGAACAAAAAATTCAACGTAGCAATCGTCGGCGCGACGGGGCTAATAGGTAAAAAATTTATAGAAGTTTTGCAAAAAAGAAATTTTCCCGTTAACAAGATTAAACTTTTCGCATCTGAAAAAAGCGTTGGGAAAACCGTGTACGCCTTTGGAAAAGAACTGACGGTTGAAAAACTTGACGAAGGTTGTTTTTTAGGTCTTGATATCGTATTTTTTAGCGCTGGCGCAAGCGTTTCATTAAAATACGCGCCCATTGCTATCAACGACGGCGCTTTAGTCGTAGACAACTCGAGCGCGTTTAGAAACAACCCGCAAATTCCTTTAATTATACCCGAAATTAACGGAAATTTGTTAAAAGACAGCGTTTCGAGGCTTATTTCAAATCCTAACTGTTCGACTGCAATCGGCATTTTACCTTTAAAACTACTTGACCAAACGTTTAAAGTAAAGCGGATAATCTTTACTACTTTTCAAGCGGTAAGCGGATACGGACAAAAGGGAATCGACGAGTTGAACCGCGTAAAAAAAGGCGCGAAACCAAGTGTTTTTCCGCTAAACGTAAACAAAAACTGTATTGCTAAAATAGGCGAAAACGACAAGTACGGTTACACCGACGAAGAACTAAAAATGGTAAACGAAACTCAAAAAATTTTCAATAAACCCATCTTAATTTCGGCTACTTGCGTAAGAGTTCCTATTAAAAATTGTCATGGAGTAAGCGTTGAAGTCGAGTTTGAAAAAGAATTTTTTGAAGAAGATATAAAAGGAATTTTAAACAAGACGAACGGCGTTAAAGTTTGCGATTTGCCGTCTTTTGAAACTGCGAGCGGGAAAGACGAAGTATTCGTTGGACGGATAAAAAAAAGTTTGGCGTTTAAAAACGGCATTTCGTTTTTTTGCGTTGGCGACAACACCTTAAAAGGAGCGGCGTTAAATGCTGTTCAAATTGCGGAACTGCTTATAAAATTCGGCAAAATAGAGCGATAATCAACTTATAGAGCCGTTTTTCATTATTTTATAACATTAAAAAAGCGAAAGCCGAAACGGCTTTCGCTTTTTCTTTTGATGCAAATTTATGCGTCGTACTCTGCGATATAGGGCAAGTTTCTATAATACTCGTTATAGTCGAGCCCGTAACCTATTACGAACAAATCGGGAATTACGAAAAGAGATTCGTCGGCGTTAAACTCAACAACCCTTCTCGACGGTTTATCAAGTAAAGTTACAACCTTTAAAGAAAGGGGATGCCTGTTATCCAAAATACGAACTATTTCTTTAAGCGTTCTACCCGTGTCGATAATATCTTCGATTATAATTACGTGATAGTTTGAAATATCGTGTTTAAGGTCGAAATCTATTCTAACCGTACCCGAAGAAACAGTACCCGCGCCGTAACTGCTCGCGCTCATAAAGTCAAGTTCGATAGGAATAGTAAGCGCCCTACAAAAATCTGCCATAAATACGAACGCGCCTTTTAATACGCTTACTAATAGTACGGGCTTTCCGTCGTACTCTTTAGAGATTTTTGCGCCTACTTGCTTTATTCTTTCTTGAATTTCTTGCTCGGATATTATAACTCTTTTGATTTTGCTATCGTGTTCTTGAGTGGTCATTAAATTTCTTTCTCCTTGGTAAGTTAATTACATTATAACACTTTTAAAATAAAATTACAATTATTTCTTATACCTTATTTAAGTTGAGCCTTTACTCGTTTTATCATAAAGTCAACATCGGGACTTGCATTAATTATCGTTATTTCGACGTCAGGATTATTTTTAAGCCATACGCCGAATAGTTCATGTACAAATGCTTGACCAACTTCTTCAACCCCACTAAAATCTAATTCTATTTCTTTAAACGAATGCAGTAGTTCCGTGAGCCTTCTTGCTTCCGACCTTGAAACAGGTCCGTAATCTGAAAACACGTGAGCAATAGGAATTTGCGTTTTTATAAAACCTTCGTCAATGTTTGAAAACCTACTAAAAATTTCAGTCGTCGTCTTTTTACTATTTCTTGAAAGACGCATTAAAACGGTAGTTCCTACCATACCTTCTTCAACGTCGAGGTCAAAATTAATATCCTTAAAATTGTTTCTTGAGAAAAAAACGTTTTCCGACAATATTACAAATGAGTCCATTAAATGCGAGGTAAAGAATATTCCTTCGCCCGAATGTCTACTTTTTGCAGTTGTAAATTTCCCCGCAAAAAGCAAAGTCGCGCATTCTTTTAACGTTAAATCCTTGCCTTTCTCTTTCTTTATAAATTCTCTTATATTGTTAAAAATTCCAACTCCAAAATCGGAAACGTACATAGTAACGTAAACGGCAGTCGTTTCAACCATAACGATAATTTCTTTTGACGTAGAGTGCTCGATTGCATTGTTCATCATTTCGGTAAAAGCGTAACGCCATGCCCGTTTTACGTTATCTTTATCGTTTGATAATATAGGCGCAATATCATTATCATAAACCCTATCTTCATCTAACGTTCCGTCGTTTACATACTTAAACTTACTTATTTGTTTAACTAATGAATAACCGTTTTTTTCTTTTTTTATGATACCGCTATCGCACAATTCATTTAGATAATTATACACGGTTGATTTAGAAATATCGTCGCTAAAAGCATCTAAAGTTTTTGCAACTATTTGCGGATGGTTTTTCGCTATTAAATTTAGTATATACTGCTTAACTAACTCTTTTTTATCTTTCATTTTAATTTTCCGTTTTTCCTTTATTTTACAATAATTTTCCAAACTTGTCAATGTATCTTTCCAAATATTTTACAGTAATATTCTAAATTTAATTTAAAATTTTACAAATTTTTACATTTTTAACACAACGATTTTTAACTTATACTCTTAACCGTTAGTTAATTTTCAACGCTTTCCTACGCGTTTACACGATTTAATTTCTAACGAGCGTTCGCCCTTTCCTTGCTTTAAACACAAATCAATGAACGCTTGAACTGCGCCAACCACGTCGTAATCGGAATCAACGAACACGCACCAGCCTTGCGCTTCTATATAATAGGAACAGTCGGACAAGTCTAAACCTTGCTTATAAAACTCGTTCGTAATTAAATTTTTACCTATCATAATCGCGTGTTCAAAATGCCCCGGATAGATAGCGTTTTCAGTATGAACGGGAAGAAGAACTCCCGTTTTTTCTAATACGTAATTTTGCAAAAGAGCAACCGCTTGTTTTTCTTCTTCCGTTTGATTTTGCCCCGTAATAATCTTATACGTAGTATCGCCGTTTGACGCTAATTCCATAAAGATAGGTACTGCTTCACCAGACATCGTTACGCCTATATCGTCGGCTATTTGCCAATATTTTTCTTCGTAGGCGACGTTCGGCTCGCCAAAATACGTTTGAGCATTTTTTACAATCATACGGAGCGGTGTTATAAGCACCGATTTTAAACGCTTGATATAAGCGTCTTTTTCTTCTTTGCTTAAATTAGAATTTTCAACGGCGTAAATTCCGTCTTCTATTGATTTTTCGTGGCGTTGCAAAGTCTCAAGCGGATATAATTCGGCAGAAAAATAGGGTTGCCCATCACTTTGCGCGGTAACGGACATACAAAAACCTTTATTTTTTAAATCTTCGCAAAACGCTTCCATTTCGTCTATATACGCTTGCACTTTATCCGCGCCCGGTCCAAAATACAAAGAAGCGTATTCCCTTACAAGCGCGTCAACGTCTGCGTTTACGTCCCAAAACAGTTTAGACGATACGTATGCCTTAAGATCGTCGTGCCAAATCGGATGAACGTTATTTGCTCCTTGTTTCATTACGTAATACGCGCCCATACGCTCGTAAGTTTGCATATTTTGTTTTATAAAAGAAAGGGTTGGGAAATACCATAAATAATCGTAATAGTTTACGTTATAATCCCAAATCATTAAATTTTTTGTAAGAATAGACCAACCTTCAATTTGTCTACGTGTTTCTTCTTTTTGTTTTTCGTCTTCTAAAGCGCGTGAATAATCTGCCAAAATCGGCGCGTAACGAATATATAACGACTCGTCGGGAATTACTTGTTTACAAATAGGCTTACCGTCTTTCACAGGCGGTTCAACCGTAGACATATAGGCAAAAGTAACTAACTTTTTATCAAAAACCTTGCCCTTTTCGGCAAATTTTTGACGAAGTTTTTTCGCCATAGCGTTCATAAAGACAATCATAGTGCCTACGTCGCCGTATTTTTCTCTTGCCCGTTCACATCTTTTGCAACGGCAACGGCAATCTTCATTGTCGGCTCTACCAAACATAAAAAATTCGGCGGACGGCTCGTCTTCCATAAATTTCATCATAGAATCGGTGGCTACGGAAAGTACGGACGTTTCTACGCTTTCATCCCACTCGCCGTCGTCAGTCAAACCGTTACTGTAACACATTTCAATTACCGTAAGCGTGCGGAACAGTTCATAACGGTGCACGTTAAAAAATTCGGGATGCGAATCTTTATACTTTTCGTACGGAACGAAACAGTTTGAGTTATGCGACGTAGGAATTTTAGTATACCACTTGCTTTTTATACCAAGGTCGCAACAATCGGGAGTAAAATCTGCCGAAAATCTATGACGAAGGCTTGCAAGCCTATCTTCGCAAGAAAAGTGCGAAAGGTAAAGTCTTTGAGCCGAAATAGGAACGCGCTTTATTTCGCCGTCAGGAATATCCAAACGATTTTGTTTGGGCGTGTGGCAACAATCGCTTGCTAAAAAACGAACGCCGAGATATTTTTCTAAAAGTTCGTACGCGCCGAAAATTACACTCTTTGGGCTTGCGCCAAACACGTATGCGTTTCCACCTTTAGAAACGATATAAAACCCTTCTTCGTTTAAATCAGACAAATCGTGTTGCGCTATTATATCTTTTGCATAGTCGCTATTGCCAAGCGAAATATAATGCGGTTGAGAGTCGTACGCCCCCAAACGAAAACCGCAAGATTTTTCTATGAAATTTTGCAATTCTTCTTTTGCGAATTCAGCCGACGGCGTTCCGTCGGTTAAAATGCCGTAGTCAAGAAAATTAGTTTTATCTATCGTCATTTTACCTTCTCCTATTTTAAACGTCCATTATAACTTTTGTTTATCGACGCTTTTATTATACTACACCTATTTACAAATAATCAAGTTCAACTTAAAATTAAAGGAATATTAATTATAAATTTTGAAAGAATTTCAAATGGTTTTTGCCGATTATTTCAAACGAGAACTTTTGGCAAACTTTCTTTTTTAACGCGACAAAAATTTGCAAGCAAATTTTGTAACGAATCGCCTGCTTTAGCCAAATAGAAAGAGCACACTTTTTGTGTGCTCTTTCTATTTGGCGGAAAAGTATAAAACTTATCCAAACATCTTTATCAATCTCTTTCTTCAATTATTCTAACGTCTTCATCCAAAACTGCCGCGCTAATATCTGTACAATCCCAAACACCATCTTCATCTTGAAAAATTTCCCCTTCAAAAACAACATACCAATAGCCGTTTCTTTTCGGTCCTAAAATTGTTCCTATTCTTCCTTTCTTAAGACCTAATTCTGTAAATTTTTTCTTATCTGAAACTAACTCAACTCTATCATATTCTTGCATATTATCTTCTCCCATATGGGGTAATTAACACACTTTTTCCG